>DYPH01000209.1 GCA_020720045.1 Sorangium cellulosum
TTTCGCGAGGACGTGTCGCACTCCGAAAAGGAGATTCCGAGCAGCTACCTAGGTGGAAGTCGTCGATCCCGGAAGCGGGCTCCGAGGTCGCCACAACGAGCTCTTTTGGCTTTGCTTTTGCGGACTTCGGCGACGCCGGCCGGTTGAACACGGCGACCTTCGCCGGCGTCCCAAAGTAGGCGACGTCGAGCAGATAGGTCGGTTCGAGCCGATTTTGCCACGTAAGGGCCAGCACGTGCCGATCCCCGATGCCGCGCAGGCACGCCTCCCGGGCGACAAATGATCCGCGCGGGCGGACGTAGTCCGACGGGATGACGAACGGCCCCGCGGCGATCGTCGACGTGGGTTGACGCGCCTCAAAGGTTCCGGGATCCGCAAGCGCGCTGGACAAAAGTGCGTTTGGATCCAAGGGGATGTGGCTCTCGGTGGCGTCGGTGCAGACCTCCGCGCGCGCATGGGAGGAGCCGTTCTTCGCGATCGCTTGCCGCGCTTTGTCGAGCGCGGTGTCGGGGCACTTCGCCTCCCGAGCGAGGTGCTTCACGAGGCGATAGCCGCCAAGCGAGGTCGGCGCGAACGTCTCAAGGGTGCTGCACGGGATCTCCAGCGCTTCTACGAGTGCCGGCAGGGGGAGGTAGCTGCGCCGTTCGGCCGCGTGCAATTCCGCCTCCTTGTGCAGCCTCCGCCGGGTGATGAAAATGCGGAACAGCGCGAGCGCGTGCGCCTTGGTCGCGGGATCTGGGAGCAGCAGCGGCACGTCGGCCGATGCCAAGTTCTCGCCGATATCGCTAAAGAATACCTTCGCGATCTCGTCGTAGTCGTCTTCAAATCTTGGCGGGGTGCCGTCGAAGCACCGCGAAAGGATCGTTCGACCGATCTCGAGCATCACGCGGGAACGGCCTGCCGCACTCTGTGGACCGAACGTAGAATCGGAGGTCGCCCCTTCAAGGCGGTAGCACTCCGCCCTGCGGACCTCTTCGAGCGAACTCCTCAGCGCTGAACGCTCGTGCGCCCCCGCCTCGGCCGCTTTGGTCTGCGCGTCCCTCAGCCGGCCTTCCTCAATCACGCGCGCACTCGGTCCACACGCGAAGGCGCCGAGCGCGAAGGGGCCGAGCGCGAAAGCTAAGGAGAATCTCATCGTGCCCCCCTAGCAGTATGGTGCCTTTGGGGCAGCGACCACCGGGGTGCCCCCAAGCCGTCGGACCGTGCAGCCCAAGAGAGCGACGATTCTCGGAAACAATTCCTTGGGGATGCGGACGGAGGGGCCATGCCCTTCCCCACGCGTTCCCTGCTGGCCTGCGCCGTTCTCCTTCTGAGCGCTTCCTGCGGCGGCGAAAAGCCGACCCCCCGCAAATCGCCCTTCGCGATCGACGCCAACGCGTGGGTGATCCTCGAAAACTCGGACACCGGCGTCGCCGACGCCGCGATGCCGGTCGGGCGATCGGGCATGTTCCTCACCGGGGCCACTTCAACAGCGGACGCGGTCGCCTTCAATCGCTCATTTTTGCTGGAGAACGCGGCGATCTTCGGCGTGAACGATCCGTCCCAGCTCGCCTACGACGGCGAAAACCTCGACGACCTCAACCTGCGCACCTTCTACTTTCATCAGGCGATTCGAGGGGTTGCCGTTGGGGAGGCTGCGATTTCGGTCACCTACGACGAAAACGGCGAACTCCTCACCGTCGATGGCGGCTTCGAGCCGGGCGCGACCGACGTGCGCGAGACGATTTCGATCGCGGAAGCGGTCGAACGTTCCCGGGGCCGGCCGGAAGTCACCCCTGAGGCGCGCTCTCAAGCCTGTCTGCCGTTCTTCCCGACGTCCGATCTGTCGACGGTCGAGCGCAGGATCGTCCGCGCACCGCCCCCCTACGACCCGCTCGAAATCCTTCCGCGTATCGGTGTGCCGACGGCCTGGGAGCTCCAATTCGCGATCCCCGGGACCAACGAGCTTCAGAGCCCGTGCATCGCCTTCGTCACCGGGGAGGGGGAGTTCCGGGGAACGGCGAAGGATTGGCTGTAAGGAACGGCGGGCGAAAACCGACGTTTTCTTCGCAACCTTTGGCCCCGCGCTCGGATGCGACGTGCGCCCTGGGACCTGGCCAGACTTCCGGAAGTCCCCTTGCCGCCGGGCTCTTCGCGCTCGTCCTTGCTCTCGCGGGTGTGCGTCGCTCCGGTCGTCCCGGGGGGCTGGTCGGCGATCGGCCCGCGTCAGAACGATCTTGATTGACTCGCAACCGGATCTGGGTAAGTTCCGCGCTCCCTCGAGCTGGGTGGATTCACCTTGTGCCCACCCCTTGTTGCGCGCGGTGCGCGATGAGTCGAGGACGTAGAGAGACGAAATGCCCACTATCAATCAGCTGATCAACCACGGGCGCGAAGTTACCCGCTGGAAGACCGCGTCCCCGGCCCTCAAGCGCTGCCCGCAAAAGCGTGGCGTGTGCGTCCGCGTGTACACGACGACCCCGAAGAAGCCGAACTCGGCGCTCCGCAAGGTCTGCCGTGTTCGCCTCACGAACGGCATGGAAGTGACGTCGTACATCCCGGGCGAGCAGCACAACCTCCAGGAGCACAGCGTTGTGCTCATCCGTGGCGGTCGTGTGAAGGACCTCCCGGGTGTCCGTTACCACGTCGTCCGTGGCACCCTCGACGCCGCCGGCGCCATCGGTCCGTCCTCGACGAACAAGGCGAACCGCGTCAACAAGCGCTCCAAGTACGGCGTTAAGCGCCCGAAGAAGTGATTCGGGTCGCCTCTGCGCACGGCGCCTGAGGCGAACAGAACCGCAAGAGCCCGAAGATTTACCACTTTTTCGTTTTCTGACACCACGTCCCGTGTTCCCGCAGTGCGCGACACGGCCGTGGCGAAGTGAAGAGGCCACCAATGCCCCGTCGTAGAGAAGTACCGAAGCGCCGGATCAATCCGGATCCGAAGTTCAAGGACAAGCTTGTCTCCAAGTTCACGAATACCCTCATGTATGGGGGCAAGAAGGCGACCGCAGAGGGTATCCTCTACGGCGCGTTCGACGTGATCGCCGAGCGCTTCAAGGAGGACCCGCTTGAGGTCTTCCGCAAAGCCCTCGACAACGTCAAGCCGAAGCTGGAAGTCAAGAGCCGCCGCGTTGGCGGTGCGACCTACCAGGTCCCCGTGGAAGTTCGCCCGGAGCGCCGTGTTGCGCTCGCCATGCGTTGGCTCGTCAACTACTCCCGCGACCGCGGCGAGAAGACGATGCGCGAGCGCCTTGCCGCCGAGTTCATCGACGCGGCCAATGGCCGTGGCAACGCCATCAAGAAGAAGGACGACACCCACAAGATGGCCGACGCCAACAAAGCGTTCGCCCACTACCGCTGGTGAGCCGCTAGCCCTTTCTGAGGGCTAGGCAGCCCGGAGCGGTCATCACGACTGCTCCGGATTCTTCTTTTTTGTCGTTCCAGATCCGTGGCTTGACTTCCATGGACACCCTGGTATTCCGGCGCCGTTTTACGCTCTTGTTTCTTTGCCTCGCCCCGCCAACCGGCAGGACGCGGGGAACTCTCCGAAGGAGACCGCCGTGGCTCGCGAAATTTCGCTCGAACGTACCCGAAACATCGGCATCATGGCCCACATTGATGCGGGCAAGACGACGACGACGGAGCGCGTTCTCTACTACACCGGCATCAATTACAAGATCGGTGAAGTGCACGAGGGCGCCGCGACCATGGACTATATGGTCCAGGAGCAAGAGCGCGGAATCACGATTACTTCGGCGGCGACGAACTGTTTCTGGACGCCGCTCGACGGCCCGAACGGCACGGTGAAGCACCGGATTAACATCATTGATACGCCCGGCCACGTCGACTTTACCGTGGAAGTGGAGCGCTCGCTCCGCGTCCTTGACGGGGCAGTTGCCGTGTTTGATGGTGGCAATGGTGTCGAGCCTCAGTCGGAGACTGTCTGGCGCCAAGCCGACAAGTACCGCGTCCCCCGCATCGCGTTCATGAACAAGATGGACAAGCTCGGGGCCGACTTCCTCATGTGTGTAAACAGCATGAAGGAGAAGCTCGCGGCGCCGGCCGTCCCGATTCAGTGGCCCCTCGGCGAGGCGGAAGCCCACAAAGGGATCATTGATTTGATCCGGATGCAGGCGGCGGTCTTTGACGAAGAGTCCCGCGGTCAGAAGTTCGAATGGACGGCGATCCCCGCCGATCTCCAGGAGACCTGCGAGGAGTGGCGCGAGAAGCTCATTGAGGCGGCCGCCGAAGTCGATGAAGAGATCATGGGTCTCTACCTCGACGGAAAGGTGAGCGAAATCACCGAGCCGATGCTCCACCGAGCCATCCGTACCGGCACCTGCGCGCAGCCCCAAAAGCTCGTCCCCGTCATTTGCGGATCTGCCTTTAAAAACAAAGGCGTCCAGATGATGCTCGACGCCGTCGTCAACTACCTCCCGGCGCCGACCGACATCCCGCCGGTCCAGGGGCTCGACCCCGACGACGAGAGCGTTCACCTCGAGCGCAAAGCTTCCGACGACGAGCCCTTCTCGGCGCTCGCCTTCAAGATCATCAACGACCCCCACGGCAACCTGACGTTTTTCCGCGTCTATTCGGGGAAGCTCCAGCAGGGGACGATGCTCCTCAACACGAGCCGCGGCAAGCGGGAGCGCATCGGGCGCATCGTCCGTATGCACGCGAACCGCCGCGAAGACGTCACCGAGGCCGAATCGGGCAACATTTACGCCGCCATCGGCCTCAAGGACACCCGCACCGGAGACACCCTCTCCTCGGAAGATCACCCGATCCTCCTCGAGAAAATCGTCTTCCCGGAGCCGGTCATCTCGATCGCCATCGAGCCGCGAACCAAAGCCGACGTCGAGAAGCTCGCCATCGGTCTTCAAAAGCTCGCCGCGGAGGACCCGTCCTTCCGCGTCAGTACCGACGAAAACTCCGGTCAAACGATCATTCAAGGAATGGGGGAACTCCACCTCGACATTCTTTGCGATCGCTTGAAACGAGAATTCAAGGTCGAGTCGAACATCGGAAAGCCGGAAGTGGCCTACCGAGAAGCGATTCAAAAGAAAGCCGCCTGCGAATACAAATACGCCAAGCAATCCGGCGGTCGTGGCCAGTACGGTCACGTCCTTATGGAGATTGAGCCGGCGGAACGTGGCGTCGGATTCGTCTTCGAAAACGGCATCGTGGGCGGCGTGATCCCCAAGGAATTTATCCCGGCAATCGAGAAGGGTGTGCGCGAAGCGATGGCTCGTGGCGTCCTCGCCGGCTATCCGCTTGTCGACATGAAATGTCGCCTTTACGACGGCAGCTATCACGATGTCGACTCCTCGGCGCAAGCCTTCGAAGTGGCAGCCTCGCTCTGCTTCCAAGAAGGGGCGAAGAAGGCCGGTCCCGTCCTTCTCGAGCCGATCATGAAGAACGAGGTCGTCACGCCGGAGCAGTACATGGGCTCCGTCATCGGCGACATCAACAGCCGTCGCGGCCGCATCATGAATCAGACGCAGCGCGGAAACGCCCTCGTCATTGAGTCAGAAGTTCCGCTTGCGAGCATGTTCGGCTACGTCACCGATCTCCGCTCGATGAGCCAGGGGCGTGCGGTGTCTTCGATGCACTTCTCCCACTACGCCCCGGTCCCCGGGTCGGTGCAGGAGCAGATCGTCGCGAGGGTGAAGGGGCTCTGAGCCTCTGGAGCAAAGGGGGCGGTTCTCTCGAGTCGCCTCCGTCTCCCCCGATTCTCCCGCGTTCTCTCCGCGAGACCGCAGCAAATTCAAACCGAATAGTTAGAGGAAATTAGTCATGGCAAAAGAGAAGTTCAACCGTAGCAAGCCCCACGTCAACGTCGGAACCA
>DYPH01000348.1 GCA_020720045.1 Sorangium cellulosum
TCGCGAGGACGTGTCGCACTCCGAAAAGGAGATTCCGAGCAGCTACCTAGGTAGGCCCCGTGACCCGCGATCGCCGGAAAGAAGCCCAGAAATACCTCGCCCAGAACCGCGCGGCCACGTTCCACTACGAGATCAAGGAACGCTACGAAGCCGGCATTGTTCTCCGTGGGAGCGAGGTCAAATCCCTCCGCGAAGGGCGCGTCGATCTCTCGGAAGCGTACGCGACCGTCGACAAGGGGGAAGTCTGGCTCCGCCAGATGCATGTGGCCGCTTTTTTCGCGGCGCGAGCCTTTCCCCACGCGGAGCGCGGCATCCGAAAGCTGCTCCTCCACGCAAAAGAAATTGCCTATTTGGACCGCGCCGTTTCACGGGAGGGCTTCACGCTCTTGCCGCTGGATCTCTATTTTAAAGGGAGCCACATCAAGGTCACGTTGGGGCTCGCGCGCGGGAAGAAGTCGCACGACAAACGGGCGACGCTCGCAGCCAAGACCGAGGAACGGGAAGCGGTTGAAGCGATCCGCGCCCGTCGGGACGGGCTCCGGTAACCGGGCGCTTCGAGATTTGGTTTCCTTGGAAACTGTTTCCAAGGAAACTATTTCCTGCGTGGTGCTTTCCGCCCCGCAAACGCGGGAGCACTCCGATGAACGAGCACCAGGAAACTACGGCAAAACGCTGCCTTAACGGCGCTTACGATGGCACGCTCGCCTTCCCCGCGATCGTGGCGGCGCTGATCGATGCCGGCTTTGAAGGCTACGACGTCGACTATCGGCGGGGCCTCGCGACCTACTTCCTTCCGAGCGGGGAGGCGCTTGCGCTGACGACGCCCAAGTCGCCGACGCCGGTCGCGGCGGTCTTTCGCGGGGATGCCATCCTCGAAGGGATCCGTGCCGCGCAGAGCGATGCGCCCGGCTACACCTACGCCGGCTTCTGCGAGCAGGTGAAGGCGGCCGGTTGCGCCGGGTATTTCGTCTCGTTTCTCGGCAAGCGCGTCGTTTACTTTGGGCGCACCGGGGAGATCCATGTCGAGCACTTCCCCCAGTAAGCGCCGCGCCAAGCCGGTCGCGGAAAAGCCCGTAAGTGCCCTAGGTAGCTGCTCGGAATTGCAATTTACACGGGATGTGATCAAAG
>DYPH01000077.1 GCA_020720045.1 Sorangium cellulosum
GGTTCGCTTCGCCGGGTACAGGCTCAGCTTTAACTGAGAGCGGTCTAGCGGAACCACTTGGCCGGTTGTTTGAGTAAAAGTGACTCTTACTTAATCGGCGGGCCACTCAACGGGCCACTCGCACGGCGTCGGCGACGATGGCCCCGAACGTGGTCGCTTCCGCTTTGCTCTCGTTGCCGCCGTTGGTCGCGACGGCGAGCACGAGCCCAGTGCTCGGGACGACGACGAGCGCCGCGTAGAAGCCGGGGCCGCTCCCGTCGTGCTCGAGGGTCGGCGCGGTGACGCCCGATGCGAGGACGCGTTTGTTGCGAAAAAGGCCGAGTGTCCCCCCTTCCATCGCCGTCATCCCGTGGAGCGGCGACCCGGGATCGTGGGCGGCGGCGACGAGGAGCTGGCCGAAGTGGGCGAGGTCGGGCATCGACGTCCACAGGCCACTGAACGGCAAGGCGTAGCGGCTCCCGTACCAGCCGGGCGCGTGGAAGGAGATCGCCCCGTCGGTGACGACGCGGCCGTGGGCGGCGTTTTCGTCGAGGGTCGCCGGCCAGAAGGTCGAGTGGGGCATCCCGAGCTCGCGGAGGTAGGTCGCCATGCAGTCGGAAAAACTGCAGTAACGGCGAGCCTCTACGGTGCCGGTCCGCTCCACGATCGCGGCGAGGAGCGCGTAGCCGGTGTTCGAATAGAGGTATTGGCCGGGGGGGCCGGCGAGGGGGAGCTCCCAGGCGTCGGTCAGCAGGCGGAGCAAATCCGGCGACGACCAGCGGCCGGCGACCTTCTGTTCCAGGTCCTTCGGCACGTGGGGGAGGCCGCTGCGATGCTCGATGAGCTGGCGAACGGTGATCGTCCCCGCGCGGTCGACGCCCTTGTCGAGGAGCTTTACGCCAGGAAGATACGCGGAAACGGGGGCATCGAGGTCGAGCGCCTTCGCGTGGGCGAGACTGACGATGCGCGCGGCGGTGAGGACCTTGCTCACGCTCGCCACGTTGAAACGCGTTTCGGCGCCGACCGCCGGCCCGCCGTCGAAGACGGTTCCGAGGGGGGCGGTGGTCGCCACGCCGTCGACGATGCCGGTTGCGACGGTACCGGTGCCAAACGGCGGCTGCGCGAGCGGCGCGATGGCGGTCGCCAAGCGGTCGTGATTGCTTCGTATTTCGTTGGTCGCTCCGCCGGTCGCGGCGGAGTTTGTCGCGTTCGCGGGGCCGCAGGAGATCACCAACGAGGCAGCTGCGAGCAACACATACCGAGCGGTTCTCATGACTTGCGTCTACACCGGACCTACGCCGCTGGGGAACGCGCGGTCGCGGCGATTGACGATGGCCGTCGAAGGGGGAAGACTCGTCGCCCGTGGTGAATCTGCCCAAAACATTTGCGTATTTCGATGAGATGGAAGCGCGGCTCAGCGGCCCGGTGAGCGCGCGGATGCTTGCGCTCGCGGAGGTGGCCGTCGGGACGCGCCTGCTCGACCTCGCGACCGGCGGTGGCGAGCCGGCCTTGGGGGCGGCGGCGCTTGGGGCGACGGTCGTCGGCGTCGACGTTTCCCAGGAGCGGCTTGCCCTCGCGCGGCAGCGCGCTTCCGAGCGGGGGCTCGTCCGTTCGCGAACGCACGCGAATTTGCTAGCGGCGGCGTCGGCGGGCCCCCTTCAACCGGGGCTCAGCACGGTGACCTTTCACGAGGCCGATGCCGTTGAGTTTCTTGAGAAGATCGCGGATACCGACGCCCCCTTCGACGTGATCACATCCCGTTGGGGGCTCATGTACTTCGCGGAGCCGGCACGGGCGCTTCGCGGGATTGCTCGCGCATTGGCGCGATCCCAGGGGATCTTCGTCGCCGCCGTGTGGGCGGAGCCGGAAAAGACGCCGTGGTGGTCGCTCCCGCGGGAAGTGACCGCCCGCCACGCGGTCGCTTCGGCCGCGACGGGGGCGATCCCCTCGGCATCCTTCGAAAAACCGGGGCCGTTTCGCTTCGCCGTGCCTGCCGCCCTTGCGCGCGAATTCCGGGAAGCGGGGCTCGCCGTCGTCCACAGCGAGGAGATCGAGGTGGCGGTCGTGGAGGCGCCCGACGGGGCAGGGGTCGTCGCCTGGGTCGACACGGTGCTCGGTCGGTTCCCGGCGAGCGTACCGGCGGAACGGCGTGCCGCCTGGGGAGCCGATCTCGCCGCGACTGCTGAAGATTTTGCGCGGCGGTCGACACCGAAACAACCGGGGATCGTCCTCGGCGGGGTGACTCGCATTGTCGTGGCGCGCCCGCAGACTTGACCCGACGGCCTGCGCCCCGCAGGCTGCCGCGGTGATGCGAACCCACGCGGCGCTGAGCGGAGCTTCGGCGAAACTGTTGGCGCTGCTCGGGGCGGCTCTCTTGCTCCGTGCGCGCGCGGCGGGCGCCCAGGAGGCGCCATCCCCCGCGGCAGCCCCCGCCAAAGAGCCCGCCAAAGAGCCCGACGTCGACGATGCCGCCGGCCCTGGACTTCGAGCGACGGAGGTCCTCGACGACGCGCCGCGGAAGCGCCGCCGCGAGGACGAGGGGCAACCGCGGACGTTCCCCCATCTCACGCCGTCGCCCAGCCATACCCATTGGTATGGTTGGCAAATCGCCGTCGCCGACGGGGCCTCCCTCGCGACCGCGGGGACGGGGCTCGCGATCGGTCGATCGGCCTATGGGGTCGCGATGGTCGGCGGCGCCGGCTGGGGGCTCGCCCCTGCGGTGATCCATCTGTTTCATGGCCGCGAAACGGCGGCCGGGGCGAGCGTTGGGTTTCGGCTCCTCGCGCCGGTCGGCGGGTTCCTCGCTGGCTACGGCTACGCGGCGACCCAGGGGCGCGGCTGCTTCAATGATACCCAGCAAGCCTGCGTAAAACTTGGGTTTATTGCGAGCGGCGGCGTCGCGGTAGGGGCGATGTTTTACGACATCGCGAGCGCGAAGGAGCCGGTCGCCCGCAAAGCGACCGCCGTCCAGTGGGCCCCGACGTTTGCGGTCGCGCCGTCGCGGGGGCGCCAAGGCGGCGGCATCGACGCAGCCCTCGGCGTCCTAGGGAGCTTTTGAGGGGGCATCCTGGACACCCAGCCCATTGCGGAGCTATGCACCGACGCGCATGCGCCGCCCTTGGATGCTCGTGACAGCTTTCCTTGTCTCCGTCGGGTCGCTCGCGCCTGCGACGGTGAGCGCAGCACCCGCAGCCGGTCCGCCCGCCAACGCGAAAGACGGCGCCGCGCCGGGGAACACGGCCCGCGCCCAAGCGCTATTTCGGGAAGGGCTCGCGCTCTGGCAGGCAGACCTGTGGGCCGGGGCGCTGGAGCGGTTTGAGGCGAGCATCGCCCTTCACCCGACGCATGCGGCCTACGTAAACATGTCGTTATGCCTCGAAAAATTGGGGCGAAATGCGGAGGCGCTCGCCGCCGTCGAGAAGGCGATCGAGCACGCAAACGGCGACGAGGTGGCGCTCGCGCGGAAGCGGAGTGAGCTCCTCCGCTTCGTCGGTCGACTTACCGTTCGCGGCGGCGCCCCAGGGACGGTGCTTCTCGTCGATGGCAAGGAGCGGGGACGCCTCCCCCTCGAAGCGCCCCTCATGGTCGACGCGGGAGTCCACCTCATCCGTGTCGCCGAGTTTTCGAGGAGAATCGAGGTCCGGGTCGATGAACCGGCGAGCGTCGACGTGCCTGCCGCGGTCGAACCGGCGGCCCCGACGCCATCGGCGGCGCCCGCCATCGGCACCGCGAGACTTGTGACGAGCGGCTCATTGGTCGCCGTCGGGATCGGCGGCTTCGTCGCCGCCGGGCTTTTCGCAGGTGCGAGCAACCGCTCGCTCGCCCGCGCCCGCGCCGATGGCGATGTGTGCGGGCGCTGCGCCGAGGCGGCCTACGCCGACGCCGGCGATGCGCGCACGTGGTCGCGGGTCGCTCTCGTCGCCGGGGCCGGCTTTACCATCGCCGGCGGGGCGGCGTTCGCGTGGTGGCCCCGAAGGGCGTCGGTCGCGGTTTCCGGCACCGGTATCTCCATCGGCGGGGAGTTCTAAGTAGCTATGTTTCCCCAAGGAACGATGAGACGAGTCGTCGGCGGGTGCACGGAAATGTCTGGCACCTTCTGCGAGGACGTTCCGCGGGCCTGCGTCGCCGGGGACGGCGGTATCGCCGATGGTGGCGCCCGCGACAGTGGCGCCGGCGATGGCAGCCTGAGCGACGGCGGACCGACCGATAGCGGCGTGGCACCCCCAGACGGAGCGAGCCCGACGTTTCGCGTGCGGGGGCAGCTTTTCGGGGCGACGGCGCCGGTTCGGCTCGCGCTAGCGGGGATCGCCGTCCCCGAGGAGATCGTCGTCGCGGCGCCGGGAGCGTTCGAATTTGCGGCCCGCTTGCCCGACCGCGCCGGCTACACGGTCACCGTCGTCGGTCAGCCCGTTCGCGAATTTTGCTCCGTGATCGGCGGCGACGGGCGCATCGCCGCCGCCGACGTCGCAAGCGTCCAGGTCGTCTGCGCCGCCGATCGCCTCGTCTTCCTCTCCAGCCTCAGGTACACCGGCGCCATCGGAGGGATCGCCGGGGCCGACGCCCGTTGCCAGGCGCTCGCCGTCGGCGCCGGGCTCCGTGGAATGCGCCCTTCTCGCTTTCTGGCCTGGTACAGCGGCGGCACGATGACCCCGGCGTCTCGCTTTTCGCGGTCGACGGTCCCGTATGTGCTGGTGAACGGCACCGTCGTCGCGAACGGTTGGAGCGACCTCACCGACGGGACGCTCGCCCACGCCATCAACCTGACCGAGGCAGGGATGCCGGGGCCGCGGCTCGCCGCCGGCAACTGCACAAACGCGGTGCGGACCGGGACGACCGCGCAAGGTTCTGAAGTTGCCGGCGAATCGTGCCTTGCGGGGACGTCGGACGCGATGTTTCACAAGTCGGCGCTTGGCGACATCGAGCAGACGGGGAACCCGCCGGGCGTCCCCGGAGCGTTCACCGACGCGTGCAGCGCCCAAAACTGCCACGTCTCGCTGCCGATTTACTGCTTCGAGCAGTAACGGCCGCTAAGGGCAGGCGATTTCGGCGTCGGTCAGCGTGGGGATAGCGTCCCCCTCGCCGAGGGCGACGAACAAACAGGAGCCGGTCGGCGTGTCGCTAAAGGGGGCCCGAAGGCGGAAGTCGATGCTCGCGCAGAAGCTCCTCGCGCCGCCGACTTGATAGCCGAGAGCGAGGGAATCGCCACTCATCGCCGCCGGTGCGATCGGGTTTGCGACCGCCGGAATTTCAAAGTTCTCCAAATGAGTCGCCCGGCACGCCCCGGACGCATCGACGGCGCAATCCGGCATCGCGATCGGAAGTCCGACCTTATCTGCGGCGAGGAAGTGCGTCGTCTTCGCGCGCAATGGCGTGAGGGTCACGGCGAGGGGGCGGTCGCCGCTCGCCAGCGGTGCGTAGTCGACATCTGCCCAGAAACGCAGGGAAGTTTGAGCGTTTGGGGCAAGGGACGTCTTGCACACCGCGAGAAAGCTCCCGGCGAGGACGTTGCCGCCGGTCGCCGAAGCACCGTCGGCGTGTGCGTCGCCGCTCGTCGGAGTACGGGCGTCGGAGGCGTCCAGTTCTGGCCCGAGACAATCGGTGGTTTGATCCTGGTAAGAGGCATCCGTCGACGCATGGTCGGCGGAGATACAAACATCGCCGTCGATGATCGTCCCCGGCGGACAATCGCCAGTGTTGCTCGCGATCGACCCCTCACAGGCGATGACACCCCACGCAGACAGCGTCGCAAAAACGACCGGAAACACCCATTTTTCGCCATGGCAAACACCTCTTTCCGTCAGCGGGGGGCAGCGGCTCTCAACCACCGGATCCGCCCCCCCGCGTTGAGGAAGAGCTTACTGGGAATTCGCCGGCTTCGCCCGGCGTGAACGCTAGAAAAAACCGAGCACCGCCCGCCGCGTCGCGCGTTTCGCGAGCTTTGCGTCCGTCCGCGAAGCGGGAGACGGCGCGGAGTTCTCCATAGCGCCGTCGTTCACCGAGCTACCGCGTAAATGCTTGAATTTCCGCTTCCGTTGGCGGCCCGGCGCTCGAGCCAGGTCACGTTTGGCGCCGTCGCGACGACCGAATCGACGAAGCCGACCGCGCAGGCGAGTGGCTTGACGGCGAGCGTCGCACGGTCCACTTCGAGGAGCGCAACGGCGGTCCCGCTCGCGGGCGTAACTTTCACGACGAGCGAGTTCGCGGTAACTGCGGCGACGGTCGGGCCGTTCCCGTCGCGAACATCGGGGCGATCCAGCGTCGCCACAACGGCGCGCGGGCGGCTCAAGTCGCGCTCGGTTCGCGTCAGCTCCGTCGCCCCGGCGAACCAGATCGCCTCGTCGGTCACGGTGAACCCGCCGCCCACCGGCAACGGGCCCACAACCACTGGAGCGCCCGGCGCGGCACCGGGAAGACGATAGAGTTCCAACGTTTCTCGCCCGCCGGCGAACCAAAGATCGCCGCCTTGCAGCTGGGCCGATCGCAGCGCCGCGCTCGGGAGTACAGCGAGCGTCTCCGCGATGCCGCCCCCGCGCGCGACGCGATAGATGCCCGCGTTTGCGGTCGCCGCGTCTTCCTGTGTATAGTACACGTATTCGCCGTTGGCGCCGATGAGGTCGACGGCGACCCGCGAGAGGCCCGTGGCGAGGACCTCGCGCGTCGTGCCATTCGCAAGATCGACAGCGAGGAGCTTGCCTGCCTGTTCAGGGCCGGCGCCGGTCGCCGTCGCAACGAAGGCGGTGTCGCCGTCGATCAGCACGTCGCGGAGCGCGTCTCCGGCGACGGGGGCGAACGCCGGGGGCCCGCCGACGGCCACGAGCGCCCCAGCCGGAACGCCAGCGCCGACCTCAGGCCCCCCCTCCGGATCGAGGACATAGAGGCCACGCGTCGCCGCTTGGAGACCGACCGCCGCGCGAGGCACCGAGCCCCCCGGATTCGGCATCGCCGCGGTGCACCGTGCAGCGCCGTCGGTCGCGGCGTCCAAAACGCCGCCGTCCTGGGTCGGTGGGGCGTCGCCATCGCTCGCCGAGCAAGCAATTGCGGGGGTGAGGAGCGGGAGCGCGGGCGCGAGCGTAAGGTGCCAAGAGCTTTTCAGGGCGCAAGCCTCGCCAACGTGGGCGCGAGCGTCAAGCCTCTCGCCGCAGGCCCTCCGCCGGTTCCGGGAAGGCGTGCACCCGGTTATCGCTCAGATACGCGCCCGTCCGCGAAGCGGGGAGTGGGAGCGCGTTTGTCTCCGCCCGGCGACACCTCTGAAGGCGCTATTTATCAATGAGTACTTATGACCCGCCCACGCAGCCCCGTCGCATAGGCGCTCGCCGTCGGCTTCCTGGCGGAGCGAACATCTTTACCAGGGAGACCGACGCGAACGCGTGGCACGACGGGCAGCGGATGGTCGTATTCAAAGACTACAGAAAGGCGCACTCCTTCGAAAAGAAGTGCGCCGAACCGCTCAGAACTCGGCGAAGTGGTAGCCGGCATAGAGGCCGAGCTGGAGGGAGTCTCCGAAATGACCGATATCGAGCGATTGAAGCCGCCCGCCGAAGTCAAATGCGTCGAGCCGGTAGCCGCCGCCGACGCCGAGGCCGAGCTTTGCGTTCGTGTCGGAAACTGAGCCGAGCCCGTCCACCTCGAAGCTCGAGTGGAGGATGTTGATGTCGAGGCCGCCGCCGACGTAGGGGCCGTGGTTGAGCTTGTCGAAGGCGTAGCGTACGCCGCCCGAAACCGGGACGTTGAGCAGGGTGAGGCCTTCCGCCTTCGTGAAATAATTCGTGACGCCGAGCCCGCCGACGATCGCCACGTTCGGCGCCACGGCGATGTCTGCACCGACCTGGAGGCCGAGACCGAAGGAGGTACCGTCCGAAAAGTTGCCGATCGGAATTTGCGGCTGGACGTAGCCGCCGATCGAGGCGACCGGGTCGGCGTGGGCCTCCGTCGGCGCGAACAACGCGAGCGCGGAAGCAGCGGTGACGAACGAAAGAATCGGCAGAAATTTCATAAGGTTCCCTGGGCTGACGCGTTTGTCTCTCCGCCCGGCGAGACGCCGAAGCGGAAAACGCCTCCGACCCTCCATGGGTCAGATTCGCGGCAGCGGCAAGGTACCGAAGAACCGCGGCCGTTGCACCTTTTTAGCGGTTTGAAATGTCACTGAAGGTCGCGCGTCGCTTTCACGGGGCGACGCAGCTATCGACGCATCCGTCCTTATTGCTGTCCGTCGGCACGAAGCCATCGGCGCATTCGCCGGCAAATGGGGGGCATTCGATACGTTTGCAGCTGTCTTCGCAGCCGTCACCGTTGGTATCGACGGCCGTCGACCCGTTCGGGCACGCGATGGCGACGTCGCTGCATCCAACCGTCGTCGGGACGCAGCTGTCGATGCATCCGTCTTTGTCGGCGTCGGCCGGGGCGAACCCCTGCGCGCAATCGGCGGCAAAGGCGGGGCACTCGGTCCGTTTGCATGAGTCTTCGCAGCCGTCGCCGTTGGTATCGACGGCCATCGAGCCGTTTGCGCACGCGATCGCTACGTCCGGGCAGGAGACCGGGACGCAGCGGTCGTTGCAGCCGTCGTTGGTGTCGTCGACGCCGACGCTCCCCGCGCCGCACGCCATTGCCTTGCAGGCGCTTCCGCCGCCGACCGGGTTTTCCAGGGCGATCTCGCCGCTGCACGCGGCAAGGAGCGGGGCGAGGGAGAGGGCGAGGGCGAGGGTGACGAGGCGGGAGGAGAAGCGTTGAGCGTTCATGGCAGAGCCCTCTCCACGAGGCGTGCCAGCGGTCTCTCGTCGGCAAATCCCTGAAAAAATCGGCAGCGTTCCGCGTGTGCCAAATGCTTGGCACATTGTGGGCGCAGAATGGCGCAGTCGGTGTCGCTGTCTGGCGCACATGGTCGATTCGCCGGGCGTGACCGACCCGCGTGTTGTCCCTAAGGGCACCACCATGTCCACCCTCGAAAGCATTGCACTCAAGACCATCGACGGCGCCGCCTCCAGCCTCGGTGCCTTCGCCGGTCAGGTCCGCCTCGTCGTGAACGTCGCCTCCAAGTGCGGCCTCACCCCCCAGTACGAAGCCCTCGAAGCGCTCTACAAGAAGTTCCACGAACGCGGCTTTGAGGTCCTCGCGTTTCCGGCGAATGAGTTTGGCGCCCAGGAGCCGGGGACCGAGGCCGAAATCAAGGATTTCTGCAGCGTCAACTACAACGTGACCTTCCCGATGTTCTCGAAAATTATCGTGAAAGGGGAGGGGCAGCACCCGCTCTATGCGGCGCTTACCGCCGCCCAACCGCAGGCGACGGGGAACGCCGGCAGCGGCTTCCGTGCAAAGCTCGAGAGCTACGGGATCAAGCTCGGCGCCCCCGAGGAAATCTTGTGGAATTTTGAAAAGTTTCTGGTGGGTCGTGACGGTACGGTCCTCGCGCGCTTCGCCCCGGACGTCGCCCCGAGCGACCTGATGATCGTCGTCGCGATCGAGAAGGCGCTCGGCTGACCGTCCACGACGCGCTGCGGCGCGAGTTTCTTCGGTTTGGGGCCTGCAATTCCCGGTGGGGAGTGTGGTAGGTCCCGCGGGAAACAGGCCTGCGCGAGCTACTTGCCGCGCGCAGGCTCTTTCCGAGGAAAAACACGATGGCGCGCTGGGAATTCAAGCTTCCGGACCTTGGCGAAGGGGTCACTGAAGGGGAAATCGTCGCTTGGCTGGTGAAGGCCGGGGACGTCGTCAAGGAAGATGCGCCCATCATCGAGGTGATGACCGACAAAGCCACGATGACGATCACGTCGCCGAAGGCCGGCACGATCGTCTCAACCCACGGCAAAGTCGGTGAAATGGTTGCGATTCACGCGACGGTCGCCACCTACGAGCTCGCCGGGGACGGTGCGGAGTTCTCTGCAAACGTGTCCGTCGAAGCGCATGCCCCGGCCGTCACTCTTGCCCCCGCGGCGGAGCCGGCTGCCCCGGTCCCGACGCAGCCCTCGCGGCCCTCCGAGGTGCATCCTCCGGTCGCCGCGCCGGCAGACACGGGGTACAAAAACGACAACCCGCTCGCGACGCCGGCGACCCGCAAATTCGCTCGCGAACGTGACGTCGACCTGACGCGCGTCCCGCCGACCGGCGACCAGGGGCGCGTCACCCAGAAGGACGTCGAAGACTTCCTCGCCGGACGCGCAACCGCGCCGACCGCCACGAGCCACGTCGCCGTGCCCCAGGCTCCGCAGGCGGCGCCCGTCACGAGCGCAGCGCCGTCCCGCGAACCGGTGCGGATCACGCCGCCGGCTGGCGACGCCAAGACCCTCGAAGATCGTATTCCTTTCGCCGGGATGCGCCGCAAGATCGCCACGAAGATGGCCCAGTCGAAGCAGACCGCGGCCCACTTCACCTTCGTCGAAGAGTGCGACGTCACCGCCCTCAAGGAGCTCCGCGCCCGCCTCAAGCCGGCCGCCGAGAAGAGCGGCGTGAAGCTCACGTTCCTCCCGTTCATCGTCAAGGCGGTCGTCGCGGCGCTGAAGAAGCACCCGCAACTGAACACCGCCCTCGACGAGAGCACGAACGAGCTCGTTTACCGGAAGTACTACAACATCGGCATGGCCGCCTCGACGGACGCCGGCCTCATGGTTCCCGTGATCAAGGACGCCGATCGGAAGAGCCTCCTTGAGGTCGCTTCTGAGATTGAACGCCTCGGGAGCGACGCCAAGGCTGGTCGCCTCAAAGCGGAAGATCTTCAGGGATCTACGTTCACCATCACCTCGCTCGGCGCCCAGGGTGGGCTCTTTGCGACGCCGATCTTGAACTTCCCGGAAGTCGGCATTCTCGGCATCCATCAGATGAAGCAGAAGCCGGTCGTGAAGAACAATCAGATCGTGATCGGCGATGTGATGCTCCTCTCGCTCTCCTTCGATCATCGCATCGTCGACGGCCACGTAGGCGCTGCGTTCGCCTACGAGATCATCGGCTACCTCGAGAATCCCGATCGCCTCTTCCTTGAGATGGGCTGAGCCGGGTACCCTGCCAGCATGAAGCGGTCGTTCGCCCCCTTTGCCGTCGGCGTTGCTCTCCTTGCAGCGCCTGCTTTGGCGTTCGCTGGCGGGCCGGAACCCACCGAAGAAAAACAGAAATCGGCCGCGGAAGAGTTCGACCGCGGCCGCCGTTTGTTTCAAGCGAAGCGCTACGAAGAGGCGGCCCTCCACTTCGAGAACGCCTTCCGGGACGCCCCCAAGTCGGCCCCTCTACGCAGTGCCGCACGCGCTCGCCTGGCGGCTGGCCAGCTCGACCGTGCGGCGACGCTCACGGCGCTCGCCGAGGAGCGCTACGGCGACGAAGAGGGGACGAAAGAGCTCGCGAAGGAGATCTATTCCAAGGTCACGAGCAAGCTCGGGGCGGCCGTTTTTTCCTGCAACCCCGGATGTTTACTGACGGTGGATGGGAACGCCGTCGGCTTCGGCGAAGAGCGCGTCGCGACCGCGTGGCTCCTTCCTGGGCCCCACGAGGCGGTGATGACGTGGAGCGGCGAGCGGAAAGCGACGCAGGCGCTCGTGATCAAGGCGGGGGAGAAGAAGTCGTTCTCGGAGAACGCCCCGGCGCTCGTCGAGAAGCCGGTCGAGCAGCCCGTCGTCGTCCCGCCGCCGTCGGTGTCGCCGCCCGTCGAAGCGCACCGGAAACCGCTGCCGAAGAGCGCCTTCTGGGCGGGGGTCGCCGTGACCGGCGTCGTCGGCACTGTCGCAACAATTTCAGGCATTTCGACGCTCACGTCGCCGGGCAAGGACCGCGTCACCTCCGAGTGCGCCGGCCTCGGTCCCGAGTGCCCCCTCTACAAAGACGCGCTCGCCAAGCAGTCGCGGACCAACGTGCTCTTTGCGGTCACCGGCGTCGCGGCGCTCGGAACGGCCGCGCTTGGACTTTTCTTCGTCGACTGGTCGGCCCCACGCGCCCCCGCCAGTGGCGTCCGCGCCCTTCCGACGGTCGCCATCGATGGCCGCGGTGCGTCAGTCGGCGTCACTGGGCGCTTCTGAAGCTTTCCCGCACGTTACGGGAAACAAATCGGGAAAATTCCGATGCATCGTCCATGGCGAAACCGCCATTGTTTGGGGTAGAGTCGCCAGCGGCAACCCGTGGCGAAGTTCCTCTCCGCAGAAACGACGAACACCCAGTACGGGCGCTTCGAGCTCATCGCTGAGCTCGCGTCCGGCGGGATGGCGACCGTTTTCCTTGCGCGCCTCGTCGGAACCGCAGGTTTTCAGCGGTTTGTGGCCATCAAGCGCCTGCATCCCCACCTCGCGCGGGAGCCGGAATTCGTCGAAATGTTCCTCGACGAAGCGCGCCTCGCTGCCCGCATTCACCACCCACATGTCGTTCCGATTCAAGAGGTTGGCGAGGCCGACGGCGCCCACTACCTCGTCATGGATTACATCGAGGGGGACACGTTCGCGCGCCTCCTCTCTCGGGGGACGGCGGCCGGAAAACGGGTTCCGCCGGGGGTCACCGCGCGCATCATGGTGGAGGCGCTCCGCGGGCTCCACGCCGCCCACGAGCTCGTCGACGACCAGGGGAATTTCCTCGGTTTGGTCCACCGCGATGTCTCCCCTCAGAACATCATGGTCGCCGTCGATGGCCTTGCAAAGATTACCGATTTTGGCGTCGCGCGGGCAAATGCGCGCCTGACGACGACGCGGACCGGCCAGCTCAAAGGGAAGCTCGCGTACATGGCGCCCGAGCAGGCGCGGGGCCAGATCGTCGACCGTCGCGCCGACATCTTCGCCGCCGGCATCGTGCTCTGGGAGGCGCTCGCGATGAAGCGCCTGTTCCGTGGCGACGGCGATGCGGAAGTGCTCCAGAAGGTCCTCAGTCAGCCGATCCCGTTGCCGACCGTCTTCCAGCCAGACGTCCCCGAGGCGCTCGTCGCTGTGGCCATGAAGGCGCTCGAGCGCGACCCCGAGGCTCGCTTTGCCGATGCCTTGATCTTTGCCGATGCGCTCGAAGATGCGGCGCGGTCGGCGGGGATTTATGCGTCCCAACGGGATGTTGCGATGGTCCTCACCGATGTCCTCGGGACCGAACTGTCCGCGCAGCGCACCTCGGTGCGTGGCTGGCTCGCCGGGCCTGGCTCGGCTCCGCGCGACCGGGTCGTCGACGCCACCGCCATCGTCACGCGCGTGGAACGGAGCGAGCGTTCGTCGGCGGACGGGTCTTCGAAGCGCTTTATCGCCGTCACCCCCTCGGTCCACGGCGTCGACGGCCCCGCCATCGTCGTGCCGGAAGGGACTCCAAGCGGTGCCGCCGTCGGCGCAGCGACCCTCTCGGTGGCGACCGTTCCAGCGACGGAACAGCCGCGCCGTCGCGGGTTTCTCGTACCGCTCCTCCTTGCGACGGTCGTCCTCCTCGCCATAGGCCTCGGGATTTCCGTGGGGCGCCGCAACGACCGGGCCTCGGGGGGCGCCGTTTCCGCGGAAGCGAACGGCAGCGCGGCGACGAGCACGGCCGCCGCGGTCGCAGCCCCTGCTTCTGCAGCAGTTCCCTCAGCAATTTCAAGTGCTTCTGTGCCGATTCCGGCAGCTTCCGTTTCTGCCTCCGCGGCACCGTCGGCCTCCGGAAAGCCGCGTGTGCTCGGACCGCTGCCGAGGCACAAGCCCCACGACGACATGGCCGAAAACCCCTATCGATGAGCCTGTTTCGCTGGGCGCGCGCGCCCCTTCGGTGTTCAGGAATTGTGCTCGTCATCGGGGCGCTCGGGAGCTTCGGGGCCTGTCGCCCGGTCGCCGGTGGCGATGAGCTAGTCGCCGTCGAGAAGACGCTTGCCGCCCTCGGCGAGGTCCCCCTCGACGCCCCCCAAGATCTCCCGTTTGCCGCCGACCGCGAAAGCAGCCTCCCGGTGACGTTACCGCCCGGCTGCGTAGCGCTTGTCGTTCGCGCCGCCGCGTCGAGTCCTTTCCCGACGAACGCAAAGATCGTCGCCGCGAGCGGGGAGGTCCTCGTTCGTAGCGTGGCACCGTCCTTCGTTCACGTGCTTCGGAGCTGCAGCGAGCAAGCACGTAGCGGGCGGATTGTCCTGCAGGCGCCCGAGGGGGCCGGCCAGGCACGCACACGCCTGTGGAGCGACGGGCGCGCCGTCGATCGCCCCGTGATGGATCAGACGGCCGGGCGGGGCACGTGCGGGTCGCCGCTGCCGATGGTCGCCGGCCTCCAATCGGGGACGACGCGCAACGCCTTCTCCGCCGTCGCCGTCTCCTGCGCCGACGGTACCGGTCCTGAGCGCGTTCACGAGCTCGTCCTGCGCGAGGCACGCCGCATTCGCCTTGATCTTTCCGCCCAATTTGACGCATCGCTGGCGATCCGTCGGTCCTGCGAAGATC
The DNA here is from genome assembly GCA_020720045.1 of Sorangium cellulosum. GTDB lineage: Bacteria > Myxococcota_A > Polyangia > Polyangiales > Polyangiaceae > JAAFHJ01. The sequence continues at coordinate 14,307 of DYPH01000077.1, forward strand.
CCCGATCGGAGATCGCCTGCAACGACGACTCGGCCGGCGTCGACTTCGCGTTCTCGCGCGGCCAAGGGTCGACGTCACGAGGCGCGTCGCTTGCGACCGTGCTCCCGGCGGGGCGCTACTTTGTCATTGTCGACGGCGCCGATGGAGAGACGGGCGAATACGCCCTCTCCTACACCAGCGAACGCGTTGCCGATTTTGCGCAACGGTGCCGCGCCGCCGAGCGCTTCGGAGCATCCGGGGACGCCGTCGGCGACTGGAGCGATGGCCTCGCCTCGGCGACCGCCCCCTGCGGCGGAAATGCCCACGGCCCCGAGTTGCTCCGGGCGCTCCCCCTCGACGCCCCCTCGCGGGTGCGAATCTCGGTCGACGCCGACGGCCCGTTCACGCCGGTCGTTCACGTGCGAAGCCGCTGCGAAGACGCCGCGACCAGCGAAATGTGCGGCCTTCCGACGCTCGGGCGCACCGCCATCGCCGCCGGAATCCTGCCCGCCGGCGTCCACACCGTGTTCCTCGACGCCGAAGAAGTCGAGGCGAGCGGCAACGTCCGCGCGTTCGTCGAGACGAGCCCCGCCGCCGGCATCGGCACGCTCGCCGACACCTGCGATGACGCCGAGCGCCTCCCGATTACCGGCCGCGAAATCCACGCGGAATCCTTCGCAGACACCTTCACCGCCCGCGACGACGACGCAATCTCCTGCGCCTCGGCGAGCGGCCCCGAGGTCTTCCGTTCGTTCACGCTCTCGGAGCGTTCCCGCGTTGAAATTGCGAAGAATTCTGACGAAGGGAGCCATGTCTTCGCCATCCGACGCGGCGACTGCGTCCATCCCGTCGAGGTCGCCTGTGGGATGACCGTAGACACCGTGCTCCCGGCGGGAAACTACACGATCGTCGCCGAGGCGAACGGACCGAGCGGGATCGGCCGCGTAGACTTTCAAGTGGCGACCTACCCGATGCAACCGCGCGAAAAAGCGTGTGCTTCCGCCGCGGTCCTCCCCCAAAACGGCAAAGTCACCGGCTCGACAACCGGCGCACCGAACCTTTTCGGCGCGAGCTGCGCCCCCGGTGACGGCCGCGGGGGTGGTGAGCGGGCTTACCGTTTTACCGTGAAAGAACAAGGGCTTCTTGAGGTCAATCTCACAGCGTCCTTTGCGCCGGTCGTTTCGATCCGTGAGGGGTGCATGATCCCCGTCGGAGCGACGGTCAATAGCGTCGAGCGCGGCTGCTCCATCGAAGAGTCGCCGACGGTCCCAACGAGGCTCCTCGCCGATCTTGCGCCCGGAACCTACACGCTGCTCGTCGACTCCAATGCGGAGGGGCAGTCAGGGACCTTCTCGTTGACGAGCCAGTTTACGCCGGGAAGGCACGCCGAAGTTCATGACTACGACTAGCGCAGCTGAGAAGAGCGCCGAGAAAATCGCGGCGGAACAGTCCGCATTTCTCACCTGGTTCGATCGCGTCAAACGGGATTTGCCTTGGCGTCGGACGAGAGATGCCTACGCAATTTGGGTCTCCGAAGTGATGCTTCAGCAGACGCGCGTCGAGACCGTCATCCCCTATTTCGAGCGGTTTCTCACCGACTACCCCACGGTATTCGCGTTGGCGGAAGCGCCCCTCGACGACGTCCTTGAGCGTTGGAGTGGGCTCGGTTACTACCGCCGCGCACGGATGCTTCACGCCGGGGCGCAGGCGATCGCCGCGCGTGGAAAGTTCCCGGAAAAACACGCAGATCTCCTCGAGGTGAAAGGGATCGGCCCCTACACGGCGGGGGCGGTCGCGAGCATCGCCTACGACGAAGTCGTCCCGCTCGTGGACGGAAACGTCGAGCGCGTCCTTTCCCGCCTTCGTGGGATTGAAGACGACGTGACAAAAACCGTCGGGAAACGTGCGATCTGGCGCGAGGCGGAAGCGCTCGTCCCGTTGAAGCGGGCAGGGGACTTTAACCAAGCGCTGATGGAACTCGGCGCGACCGTCTGCACGCCCCGGAATCCCAGCTGCGGAACCTGCCCGCTCGCCGGGTATTGTGTCGCGAAAGAGAAGGGGATCGCCGCCGATCTTCCGCGAAAGAAAAAAGCGGCAAAGGCGAAGGACGAACACCGCGTTGCCCTCGTTGCCGTCCGTCGGAATCCGGCCACCGAGGGGCTCGAACTGCTCCTCGCGCGACGCAAACCGGACGTCCGCTTTGGGGGGCTCCACGAACCGCCCCAGCTCGTCGTCGACGCCGCGAAGGAAGACGCGGACGACGCCGTAGCCGGGGACTTCGTGAAGGCGTTCGGCGTCCCCCTTGAGGGGCTGTTTCCGCTGCCGGCGCTCGTCCACGTCCTCTCCCATCGGCGCCTCCTAGTGGTCCCCTATCGCGCTAAATTTAAAGGTGAATTCGGCTCAGATGCCTCACAAGACCTCCCACGGGCGCTCCCGGGCGACTACGATGCGCTGATCGCCTATCCGCTCGCAGGCGGCGCCCCTTCTATCGGTCTCTCGACGCTCGCGAAGAAGATCCTGGCGAGCGCCGGCATCGCCCTCCGCGGGCGTTGATCGCAACGATGCATGGAGACCCTTCGCAACTTCCGGTGGGAAGAGTAAGGCAGCAGCCGCTGATGTTTCGCCCCACTGCTCTCAGGCGCCTCTCGACGGGGCTCGTGCTTGCCTCGCTCGCCGCGGGGGCCATGGTCCACCCGGCAGAGGCGAGCCCCCTTGGCGACGACGGCAGCGCGACTCGGCCGCCCGCCAAGCACAAGTATTCGCTCGCAGAATGCCTGGCTCTCGCCGAGCGAAACCACCCGAATCTTTGGGCGGCGCGCGCGCACACGGAAGCGGCGGTCGCCCAGGCGGAAGAGACGAAATACCTGCCGTATTCGCAGTTTTCGTCGACCATTACGACGGGGGTCATCCCTAATATCGGCGGTACGCCGTATTTCGGAAGTACGCCATTCAGTCAGCTGAATACGACCTTCACATCGGGTCTCAATCCGTTTTTACGCGTCGAAATCAATGGTGCGATTCCCCTCTACACTTTCGGGAAAATCGGCGCCGGCAACCGAGCGGCTGAAGCGAATGTTCGTGTCCAAACCTGGGACTACGAGAAGTTTCGCAACCAAGCTCGCGCGGACGTCCGTCGCGCCTACTTCGGCCTTTCGGCCGCGCGCGATGGTCTCTACGTACTGAACGACGTGTCAGCAAGGCTCGATAAAGCAATTGATGACATGAAGAAGAAGATTGAGTCGAGCGCACCAGGCGTCGATGAGATCGATTTGTATCGCCTAGAAGGTGCCCGCGATGAACTCCGCGTTCGCTTTGGCGACACGCGAAAAGGCGAGAGCCAAGCGCTTGCGGGCCTGCGATTCCTCACCGGTGTTCAAACCGACTTTGACATCGTCGATGAGCCGCTCGAGCGTCCCGATGTGACGATTGGTCCCCTCGTCCGCTACCTCACGGCCGCGCGCCTCTACCGGCCGGAGATCAACATGGCTCGCGCCGGCCTCGAAGCACGCAGTGCCCTCCTCGACTACCAGCGCGCCCGTCTCTTTCCCGACGTCGGGCTCGGTCTCAACGCCTCCTACGCGGTCGCGCCGTCGGCGACCCAGCAGACGGCCGCTTGGCTCGGCGACCCGTTCAACCGTTTCGGCTACGGCGCTGCGATCGGAATTCGTTGGAACCTCGACCTGTTGGCGCAGGGGGCACGCATCCGTAGTGCCGAGGCGCAACTTGAAGAGACCCAAGCCCTCAATCGTTTCGCCCTCGGCGGGATCGGCGTTGAGGTTGAGAGCCAGTACGCGGTGGTGCTCGAAGCCAAGAATCGCGAAGAGACGTTCGCCCGCACCGAGCACCGCGCCAAGGGCTGGATCAAGATGGTCCAGGATGGAATCGACCTCGGAACACGCGAAGAACGCCAATTGTTGGAGCCGCTTCGCGCCTACGTAACGGCCCGCGCCGCCCACGTGCAGGCGCTTCTCGACCTGCATTTTTCGCTGTCCGAGTTGGCGCGCGTCACCGGATGGGATGGCGCGGCCCCCTCGAAGTGAGCGAAACTCAGTAGTCGCAGTTTGCGCTAGCGAGCACCGCGGCGATGCGGGCTTTTACGACGTCAAACTCGCGGAGCACCAACGTGATTTCGGCCTGCCGGTGGGCGGTTGCCGCTGTCACGAGCTCGAGGGACGTCCCTTTGCCTTCGGCAAAGGACAATTGGGTGAGGGCGTCGACCTGCTCGGCGAAAACCTGCGCTTGGGAGGCGACCTCGCGAGCCTGCTCGGCGACGGTGATCGCGCGCTTCGCCTGAAGCACGTCGAGGGTCGCGCGTCGCTCCGCCGCTTCAATCCGCACCGTCGCCTGGTCAATCTGGGCATCGACGTCGCGGAGCGTGCCGTAGCGGGCGCCTCCGTCCCAAATCGGCACCGAAAGGAGCGCGGATATGTTCCATGCCGGGTCGGGCAGGTTTCGGTTCATAGAAATCGTGCTGCCGAGTGACACCGTCGGAACAAACTGCAGTTTTGCGTCGTGTTTTCCGCGTTCGGCGACTTCCAAACGCTTCTTCGTCGCCAAGACGTCCGGCCGATCGCCCGGCGTTGCCCCTGGCTTGCAGCTCGTATTTGCGCCGCTTGCCAGGCCATTCAAATCGAGATTTTTTGATACGCCGACCCCCTCGGCGAGGCCTAGGGCCAGACCGAGCGCTTCCCGCGCCTGGCGGAGCGATTCATCGCCGGTGACGAGGTTTCCGCGGGTCCCCTGCGCATCTTGCTCGGCGCGCACCACGTCGAGCCCGTTGGCGGCACCGAGGTCTCGCCGCTTCTTGGTCAGCTGAAGGCGCGACAATGCGTCGCGGAGCGAATTGCGATTGAGTTCGGCGACGCGCTCCGCCGTGTAGACCGAGATCGCTGCATTGGCGACGGCAATGGCGAGCTGACGTTTCGCGTCTGCGACGGTAAACGTCGATGCTTCAATGTTACGATCGGCCGTCCCGATTGCGTACCAAGCCCGTGGCGCGAAGATCGGTTGCGACGCAGAAATGCTTGCGTTCCAGTTCGTTGCCGGGTTTGAGACTTTGAAGCTACCGACGTTTGTCCCGGGATTGATGATCGCGTAGCTGTAGCCAGCCTGCCCATTGATTTGTGTGAGGGCACCGGCGAGCGCGGTCCGTGCCTGCGCCTCAGCGCGGTGAACGTCGGCCTCGGCGACGCGCAAGTCGGCCGAGCGCGCCTTGAGGTTTCGCAGCGCCTCCTCCCAGGAGGTCAGTTCGGTCTTTGCCCGCGGCACTGGGGTGAGCATCGGATCGTCGACGGTCGGCATCGTCGCCGTGGTCGTCGTCGTCGGGGTGGTCGGGGCTGCGCCGTCCGCGTGAGCGTTCGCGAGGAACGAAAGAGTGGCCACGCCAAACCCTGCGACCGCCAACGAAATCTTACTCATCGGCGCGGCGAATTATCACGCGAACGACCGGCAGACCGAGACATTGTGCGCGCGGAGGGCCCGCTTTTCAATCCGTTTACACGGCGGGAGCCGTAGCGCAGGTCTTCGGGAAGGAGGGCGAGCGCGGAAGCGACTTCGTTGTGGGCGTCGCGAAGATCGGCCGTCGGGAGGCGGAAGGTGCTAGCGACGTCGACACAAGTAAGCGGAATTCCGTCGATTTCGGCGATTGCCCAGGCGACGGCTGCCGCGAGCGGGCGCGGGGCAGGGCGCCGTTCCTCGTCACGGAGGGCAGCGTGGGCGTCGGCCAGGAGGCGGAGGGCGTTTTGCCGCTGGCGCAGCGAAAACGGGAGTGACCTCAAGGCCGTCTCTAGCGCACTCCGCGAGCGGGCCGACGAGCGCGGCGCACGCTTTGGGAGCGGGGCATCGGCGACCTGACTCGCAGCCTGCGGGCGCGGCAGCGTTGCGGGGGCCGGGTGGACGATGCTCGGGAATACCGCCGGCTTTTTCGCGCTCCGAGCCCTGCCGTTGTGGGACATTTCCCCAAGGAGAGACTGCGCCTCTTCCTGCTTTCCACACCGCCCAAGCGCGTGCGCGTACGATGCGATGAGGTCGATCTTATCGGGCGCGAGCGAAACGGCGCGTGCGAGGTAGGGGAGCGCCTCTTCGGGGGCATTGAGCGCGATGTCGGTCAGGTGCCCCAAATTATGGACGTACCAGGGATTCGCTTGGTCGCGCGCGGCAGCCTCACCGTAACATCGCGCCGCATAACGGAAATTCCCGAGATGGACCTGCGCGAGCGCGAGTGCAGCCCACGCGCGTGCATCGTCGGGCTCCCGCGCCAGAAGGCGCTTCGCATGGAGGGACGCCGCCCACGGGTCGCTGTCGGCCAGCAGCTCAGCCAAGCATCCGGCTGCAAAGCTCGCCGCAGCAGGATCGGACGCCGTACGGGCGAGATGTTCCAGGGTCGGCAGCAGATCGGCGCTTCGCACCGGGCGGCCGAGCAGTCGGGAGAGATCCCGTTGTAGCCGTCTCCGTTCCTCCGCGGACAGGCGCATTTCCTGAGATCTAGCGGTTGCGGTCGATCTAGGCAATGCGGGGGAGAATGCCGCCACAGATTTTTTTACAAGAAAGCCCGTCCTCCACGATGGGAAGGACGGGCTTGCGAGCACGCGAAGGGGGCGATGTGTCAAGTCTTCTGAACGACACCCTTGAACATCCGGTGCGTTCGGGAGAGGCCATCGACCTGCTCCTTGATCGCCGGAACGTCGCGACGCTCAATTGCCGCTTTCGCCTTGTCGATGATCCCCCGCGCCTTGTCGATGGCGTCACGGCCGAAGTCGGAGGTCTTTACGATCTCCTCGACTTGCGGGAAAAGCTTCTCGATTTCGGCGATAAGCTTCTCCGCGTCCTGCTTGGCAGCGAGGAACTCTTCCGAAGCGCGACGATCGACAAGGTCGTCGTTCGCGTTGGCGATCATGTCATTGATCTCGTCGCGGGTGAGACCGCTCGTCGCCGTCACCTGGATCGACTGCTCGAGGCCGGTTTCGAGGTCCTTCGCGCGAACGCTGACGATACCGTCGGCATTGATTTCGAAGGTGACTTCGATTTCGATCTGCCCCTTCGGTGCGCGGCGGAGGCCGGTGAGAATGAACTCGCCGAGGAGCTCTTTATGATCGTCGTTCTCCGAGTCCCCCTGCATCACGAGGATCTTGACCGCCGTTTGATTGTCGCGGCTCGTCGTGAAGATCTTGGTGCGGTGCGTCGGTACCGTCGTGTTCGCCGGAATGAGCTCTTCGAACACGTTGCCGAAGGTCATGATGCCGAGCGCGTGCGGGGTGACGTCGAGGAGGATCATTTCCTTCCCGTCGTCGACGAGCGCCGAGCCCTGGATCGCCGCTCCGAGGGCGACCGCTTCATCGGGGTGGACGCCGCGCGACGGCTCGCGGCCGAAGAATTCGGCTACGGCAGCCTGCACCTTCGGCATGCGGGTCATGCCGCCGACGAGGATGACGTCGTCGACTTCCGTCTTCTCGAGCTTCGCATCCTCGAGGGTCTGGCGGCAGATCTCAACCGTCCGCTCGACGAGGTCGGAAGCGAGCTCTTCGATCGTCTGGCGGGTGAGGGTGCGTTGAAGGTGGAGGGGTTCATTCGGCCCGCGGGAGATGATGAACGGCAAGTTCACCTCGGTCTCCTTGACGCCAGAAAGCTCGCACTTCGCCTTTTCGGCGGCGATCTTCAAGCGCTGAAGGGCCATGCGGTCTTGGCGGAGGTCGAGACCGTGTTCCTGCTTGAAGCCCTGGACGAGCCAATCGATGATCCGGGCATCGAAGTCTTCGCCGCCAAGGAACGTGTCGCCGGCAGTCGCGATGACGCGGAAGACCCCGTTCTCCGCGATTTCAAGAATCGAGATGTCGAAGGTGCCGCCGCCGAGGTCATAGACGGCAACGGTCTTGTCGACGTTGCGGCCGTAGCCGTAGGAGAGGGCCGCCGCCGTAGGCTCGTTGATGATGCGGATGACTTCAAGACCGGCAATTTCGCCAGCGTCTTTCGTGCCTTGGCGCTGGTTGTCGTTGAAGTAGGCAGGGACGGTAATGACCGCCTTCTTCACCGGTTCTCCGAGAAGATCTTCCGCAATCACCTTCATCTCTTGAAGGATCATCGCGCTGATCTCGGGGACGCTGTAGTCCTTGTCGCGGAGCACGATGCGGACGTCCCGATGGGGACCTTCCACGATCTTGTAGCTCGATGTGGCGACGGCGTTCTTGACCTGCGGGGAATTCCACTTGCGACCAATGAGGCGCTTCGCCGCGTACACGGTATTTTCCGCGTTCGTGACCGCCTGGTTCTTCGCAATGTGGCCGACGATGCGGCGATTTGTTTCGGTGATCGCCACCATAGACGGGGTCGTCTTGTACCCGCCCTTGTTCTCGATCACTTCCGGGCCCTTTTCGCCCATGATCGCGACGCAAGAGTTCGTCGTTCCGAGATCGATACCGATGACCTTCTCACCCATCCGCCGACCGCCTTCCGAATTCGCGGGAACCGAACGGCGCGAAGACGCCGTGGATCCGTGAGTCAATGATTCCAAGAGGCTCGTCGGCTATCCGGGCGAACCGTCTACGACGCAGCTAGAATCGCCCCGCACAGTGCCACAAATTTGCCACGTCGTGGGGACCGGAAATCGACCGGTTACGTTTTGCGACGGACGGCGCCAGAAGGGCCGGAAAGAGCCTACCTTCGCTACCCCTCGGGGGGCGCCTTTGGCTCACTTCCGAACAGCTTCTGAACGGAGCTAAAGAGCGATGCGACGACGGGACTCGTCGGCGCAAGAGCCCGCGCGCGCTCAAGAATCGCCCGTGCGCCTGTTCGCTGACCGGCTTCCAAATACACGGTTCCCAGGGTCACGTAGACCTGCGCATTGGCCGGCTGAAGGTCGACGGCTCGCTTTGCGAGTTCGGCGGCGAGGTGGAGGTTCCCCTTCGCCCGAACGATGGCATCGGCCGCCCGCTCAAGCGCTTCCCAGTTGTTGGGATTGAGCTCGGCGAGTTTTCGCCAGCTCTTTGCCGACTCGTCCCAATGCTGAGCGGTCGCTTCATAGATCGCCTTCTCGCGATAGACCTGGGAGAGCTGTTCGGCGGCCCGTTGGTGGGCGACGGCGAGGCGCGCGGCGACGTTCCGGTCCTCCGGAACCATCTGATTTGCCACGCGAAGCGCCGTATATGCCGCCTCGAAGTCGCTGCGGTCCTCGGCGTCGTCGGCCAGCTTCAGTTGCTTCTTCAGCTGCCCTTCCTTCGCCTGAACAAACCGGTCTTCGTACCGTTTCCGGAGGAGCGCGGCCGCCTCTTCGGTCGTCAGCTTTGGCCGTTCTGGAGCGGAGGAAGCGGGCGCCGAAGGGGGCGGCGCCGTCATACCTGGCGGGCGGATACTGCCGCCGGGCCGATTCCCCAGGAGTCGCTTCGCGAGCGCTTCGCGGCGGGCCTTGTCGTCGACGGAGATCGCCGTCGGCGCGCGCGCGGTGACGGGCGCCGGCATGGTGCCGGAGGGGCGCGTCGTTGCAGGGGCCGGCGGGGGCATGCTCGCAGCGGCCGCCGCTTCTGCCTCGCGACGAACCTCCGCTTCCGCCCGCGCCAACGCTTCGGCGGTGCGTGCGATCATCTCTTCGATGGCACGCGCCTGCTGGGTATTGCCAATGTATTGATCGTACTCGGCCCGTCTTGTCGCGTCCGAAAGCACGTCGTGCGCTTCCGTGAGGCGCGTAAAGATGATCTCCATTTTTCCTTTGAAGCTGCCGAGCTTCTTACGGAAAAACCGATCCGGGTGTACCGCCATCGCGACGGCGTAATAGGCCTTCTTTACCGCCTTCTTATCCGCGTCGCGCGGGACCCCTAACAACTCGTAGTGGGACGCTTGACCTACCCGCGCGAACAGCGCAAGTACTGTAGACTTTTGCGAATCGTCGAGCTCGACTTCATCCTCGGCGGCCGTCGTCCAATCGACGATCCCGCGGGTTTTCAGTCGGATAAGTACCGCCTCGATCTGGGCGAGTTCGAGGCCGGCTTCTTCACCGATCGCCTTCGCGTCGCGAGTTCCGTCAATAAGCGAAAGAACAAACCGCTCAACGGCGTCGACCTGAGTCGCGTCGCCGGCGTTTCGAAGGTGGGGGACGATCGCCGTCACATGCGCTCCTAAGCAGATTCTCATCGTTGGCGCATTGCGCCACGTTCCGGGGCGCGGCTGCGACCCTGGCGTCCCGTCGCCGGCACGCAGCCGAACGCGCGACGGATCTTACCTAGTTTGCTGCAAAGTCACCACCGCGAATGCACAAGGACCCATCGCTCCGGGGCCGCGGCGATTCGGCGCTCAAGGGCGGCGGCGATGGCGGCGGTAACGGTGCGAGCATCGCCTTCCGTCGGAATTGGCTCCGCGCCGATCCCCTCGACGAATCCTCCTTCAGTTTCGCGCGCTTCCCAGGTCGCGACCACGATCGGTGCACCGGTCCGCAGCGCCAAGGTCGCCGGACCGACGGGGAACGGGGTGAGGACCCCAAAGAAGGGGACCTCGACCGAGGGGACGCGCGACGCCAGATCCATCGGCGCCCCGAGAATCGCCCGGCGACGGAGCGCGCGGACGACGGCGGTTGCGGCGCCGGGTTCCCCCCGAGCAATCGTTGAAATGCCCGCTCGAAGCGGCTGGAGGACGGCGTGATCCAATCGTGGGTCATACGCACGTCGGACGAGCGTCACAAACGGATATCCCGCGGAAACGATTCCACGGGCAACCTGCTCCCAATTCGCGAGGTGGGCCGACGGAAGGAGGACGCCGCGCCCCAGACCGCAGGCCTCGTCGAGGATTCGACGAGCGTCATCAAACAGGGGATATCCCGCCCGTTCCTCGGCGGAGTCCTGTCCGGCCCAGCGCTCGATTGCCTCGGCGAGTCCGTTGGAAAGATTGGAAAAATTCTCCGCGACGAGCCGCTCCTGCGAGGCCGGATCTTGGTGGGGCGCGATGCGCGCGATGTTCTGCAGGGCGGTCCGTCGGAGGTGGGGGGCGAGGGCGGGGATCCAGCGGCCGAGCACCTCCAATCGTGCCCGACGGGTCTGGCGGCTCCACCGGCTTGCGAGGCGCAAACCGAGCATTGTGACGTGATAGATGATGCCGTTCTTTAGCGATTGACCGAGGGTCCACGAACCGCCTTCGCGCAGATCCCGGACGGTCGGCTTCACGGGGTCCTGGGACAGAGCGCCGCGCCGCAGCGGGCCTCGACCTGGGCACGCGCTCGCGCGGCAACCGCGCGGTCATCGGAGCAGCCGGCGGCATTCTCGCCACGCCCCTCGTCGCCGCCGGGGACGCCGCGGACCGGCGTTTCGAGGCTGCAGAGGCGGTCGGTGCTTCGTTCGAGGGAGCGGAGCGCGTCGCAGAGCCGGTCACACGCGCCGGCGGCGAGGGCGGCATCGAACTTCCCGCGGGCGGCTCCGACGGCGACGCGCGCATCGCCGCCGGTCGCCCGTTCGGGGGCAGGCGTCGTTGCAGGCTTTGTCGTCGGCGCATGGCGCTCTTCCGCGGAAGCCTTGTTTTTCGCGTATTCTGGGAGCGGGTCGTGGCACGACTCGCTCGGCGGTGCAGGCGCCCCGGGCGCCGGTCGCGCGCCGTCGTCGGCGTTTACGCGATTGCTGTTGGGGGCGAAGAACTCTGAATTGCTCGTCGAATTTTGGCTGTTTGAATTGTTGTTTGTCGCGCCAAGCGTTCGGTTGCCGGAGACGACGGTCTGCGGCGCGAAATCGGGGCGCGCGCCCCCACCGCATGCGCCACCAACGAGGCCCACGGCGACGGTCCCGAACAGAACGAGGAAAGATGTACGGTTCATCGGGCCCCCGCATCTCCAACGATAACCGCCTCTTGGAGGCGTACGGCTTCCTTCAACGCCGCGCGCGCCTCTTCACGAAAGCGCTTTGCGTCGTCCATTCTTCCGGAAGCCTCCGCGGCCTTTGCTTCAGCACTCTTTAGTGTTCCGCGAACTTCAAACAGGTGACCGCGGTAGTAGCCCCTCCCCGGGACGTGCTTCAGCCCGTCATCGACCGCACGGTTCGCTCGGGGAAAGTCCTTCTGCTGAATCGCGAGATCTGCCACACGAGCATTCGCATCGGCCAAGACTTCCTCCACCTCAGGAATCGGTGTTCCCGCGTGAGGGACCGGCGCGCTCAGTAGCGATTCCAGGGCACCGAGGGCCTTTGCCCGATTGCCCTCATCCTCGGCGAGATCGGCTTCGGTATGGGCCGCGCGCGCGCGGCTCAAGTAGGCCATGACCGGCTCGTCGACGGCGACGGATGCGCTCCGTGAACAGCCGGCCAAGGGGGCTGCGCCGAGCAGAGTGAGCGCGAAAAGTGCATACAATCCTGCGTTCTTCATCGCGACGCCCCGCGACCGGCCGGGCTGAGGCCGAAGCTTCGAAACCGATTCTCTCGGTAGTCGGAGGCGCGCGCACGCGCGACGCGCTCCGTCCGTGCCCCAGGGGTCGCAAGCGCTTCGCTCGCAACGAGGGCATCACCGCTCGCGACGGAAATCGTCGCGGGTGGGGCCGCGCCGCGGACCGTCAAAAAAACACCGGCTGCGATCGCAAAGGCGCTCGCCGCCGCGGCGACCCTCGGCAGAAAACGGACCACCGCGCTTCGTTGCGGCACGACGGCGGGAGTCCCGTTTTCAAGCGCACGAGAAATGAGCGCCGCGTGATCTTCCGGAGCGAGATCTTGAGGTCGGAAGGCGCTTTGAAGGGCTCCAGCGAACGCCGCATCCTCCTCGTTGCCGAGAGCCGCTTCGAGGCGGGCTACCGCTTCATCGCCCGGCAACGGCGACGGAGACCATGCGGCACGGAGCGCTTCTTGAAGAGCTTGATCTTGTTCGTCTCGTCCCGGCGAAGCGCCGGATCCGAGAACTTCTTCCAAGAGAAGCGCTGCTCCTAGGCACCCGTCTGCTTCGTGGGCGTCGATTTCTCGCGGCTCCCATGCACTCTTCAGTGCAAGGATAAGCTCCTGGTCTTCCGGATCAAATTCGTCAAAGGAGCTCATCGGTCGCCCCCTTCTTTGGAACCTTCTAGGACTTTTCTGAGGGCGGCGAGGGCACGGTGAAGCACGACATCAAAGGTCGCGACCGTCACATCAAGGGTCGCCGCGACCTCTTCCCGTGGACGCTCTTCGAGGACGCGGAGGCGGATCGCTGTTGCGTAACGCTCATTGATCTTTTCGAGCGCCTTCGTGACCTTCTCTTTCGCCGCTGCACGGTCACGCGCTTCCGAAAGCTTCGCATCGAGAGGCGTCGCTGTGTTGGTCGCGTCGAGCTCGGTCTGGACGTCTTCCGGCGACCAGAGGAGTGTGCGCTTCCGGCCGCGGAGTTGGTCGAGGGCGGTATTCAGCGCAATCACGCGTAGCCACGGGTAGAAGCCCTTCGCCTGCCAGGTGAATTTTGTAATGTTTGCGCAGACTTTCGCGTACGTCTCGCTGAGTGCATCCCGCGCGGCCGCCTCGGACCCGAGTCGGGGGAGGAGGACGGCCCGGTAGAGGCGCGGGCCGTGGTGCTGGAGGAGCGACCCAAGGGCGCCCCGGTCGCCACTCCGGGCCCGTTCGACGAGCGCCTCTTCGTCGGCCAAATCGCTCACAAAAGGGCGAAGCGGCTCGGCGACTTGTTCCTCGACCCGCGCGAGCGGGCGAGGATGAGGTTGTTCCTCGATCGGCGCCAGCGGGCGAGGACGAACCTCTTGGGGGGGGCGTTCGCTCACGGCGCGCACGCTACCCGAAACGGCGCTTCTCGTCCGCCGGTCTCCGCCATCGATCGGGCGTGCGAGGAGCCATCGGTGCGCGGCCGGAGCGCGCGGCCGTCCGCGAAGCGCGAGATGGCGCAGAGTTCGATACAAACGCGTTTGTCTCCGCCCGGCGAGACGCCGGATCGGAGAACGCGTCCGTCCGCAAAGCGGGGGACGGCGCGGAATTCGATGCAGACGCGTTGCACCGAGCGCGAGGGGGGAAGCATGCATCGCCTCGAAGAACGCGGCGACGGGAGGACGCTTACAGCGTTTTCACGGTGCGCCGGAAGATCGCTTTTGCAGCCTCCATCACTGCGACCGGGGCCAGCGAACAGCCGGCAATGAGGAGGACATCTTTTCCCTGGAGCGGAACGGTATGGAGGACGCTCCGCAAGAACGTAGAGGCATTTGCCCCTGCCTGAAGTGCCGCACAGAGCGCTACGGCACCCCAGAGCCAGCGATTCGTGAATAGCGACTTTCCGAAGATACTATCGCGGGAAGATCGTACATTGAATACGTGGACGATTTGAACGAATGCGAGCGTCATAAAGGCAACGGTCTCCGCATGCGCGAGGCCGCCATCGCGCCCGTACCACGTGAGCGAAACACGAAAGGCAATGAGCGTCGCTACCGTTAGCAAGATTCCCTGCGCTCCAATATGTGCGAGAAAACGGCCAGATAGGAGCGGGGCGCCCGGATCGTGGGGCGGCTCGCGCGTCGATCTTGGTGCCTCGAGAGCGATCGCAAGCGCGGGAAAGATGTCGGTGATCATGTTCAGCCAGAGGAGTTGAAGTGCGGCGAGCGGCATCGGCCAGCCGAGCATCAGTGCCACAAATACGATCAATATCTCTGCGAGGTTGCAGGAGAATAGATACTTGATGAATCGGAGAATGTTTGCGTAGATGACGCGCCCCTGATCGACGGCACCTGCGAGGGTCGCGAAGTTGTCATCGACGAGCACCATCGCCGCCGCTTCTTTCGCGACGTCGGTCCCGCGAAGGCCCATGGCGACACCGATATCGGCCTTTTTGAGCGCCGGCGCATCGTTCACGCCGTCACCGGTCATCGCAACGACTTCGCCATTCGCCTGCAAGGCGGCGATGATGTCGAGCTTGTCCTTTGGCGATACGCGCGCAAACACCGCCGTCCGCGCGACGAGTTTCCGGCGGCCGTCGTCGTCTAGGGGGGCGAGATCGCGGGCATGGACGACCTCCGTCGCGGTGGGGTCTGCATCCAAGAGCCCGAGTTGCCTCGCGATTTCGCTCGCTGTTGCCAGCTGATCGCCGGTGAGCATGACCGTGCGAATCCCCGACGCACGGCAGCTGGCGATCGCCTCTTTTGCCCCCACACGCAGCGGGTCGATCATTCCCACAAGAGCGACCATCGTCAAATCATTTTCTCCGCGGTCACTACTGCCTGCTTGGAGCTCCTTCTTTGCAAGAGCAAGGACGCGAAGTGCCCCGGGAATCTGGTGCTTCGGATCGCCTTTCTCCGAACTTGCAGGCCCGGCAAGGCGTAGGTTTTCGGCCCGCCAGGCGTCGCGCGCATCGGCGTCCATGGGACTCGATTCAAGGACTACGCTGGGGGCCCCTTTTACGAACGCGACGCGCGAACCGTCGGCGCGTATGTGGATAGTCGTCATCCGCTGGCTGGTGCTCGTGAAGGGGACCTCACCGATTCGAGGTAGCTTAGGGATTGAAAGTTTTGCCTTTTCAAGGGCGACAAGGAGTGCCCCCTCGGTCGGATCTCCGAGGACGCGCGTGACCGCCCCGGTCACATCGGTCCCGCCGTCTCCGGCGTGACGGGGGCGGTCGACGGTGGCATCATTGCACTCTGCACCGATCTCGAGCGCGCTTCCGAGGGCGCTCTTCAACTCCTCGGGGCTGAGGTCGACCCCGTGCTCGGCGAAGGAACCTTCCGCACTGTAGCCATCGCCGTTGACGAGCACCGTACGCATCTGCGGGGGTGAGTTTTTCGCGTTGATGTCGAGCCAAGAATAGGCGCGAACCATCATTTCATTGCGCGTGAGCGTCCCCGTTTTGTCGGTGCAAATCACCGTCGTGGAGCCGAGGGTTTCGACGGCCGGGAGCCGCCGTATGAGGGCGCCCCGTGCGGCCATCCGTTGCATCCCGAGCGCGAGCGTCATCGTTGCGACCGCGGGGAGCCCTTCGGGCACGGCGGCGATGGCGAGGGAGATTCCGATTTCGAGCATCGCCAATGGCGAGTGACCGCGAAGAAGACCGACACCGACGATGACCGCACAAAGGACGATCACGATGACAAGAAGGAGCTTTCCGAGGCCGGCGAGCTTCTTTTCGAGGGGCGTCTCTTCAGCAACCGTGCTTGCGACCCAATGTCCAATCTTCCCAAGCTCCGTCGCACCCCCGATCGCGGTGACGACGAAGGAACCGCGCCCAGCGACGACGGAAGTTCCCAAAAATACTTCCGATGTTCGATCGCTTATGGACGCGGCCTGTTCCGCGGGCGGCGGATTGTCTGGGGAGGTCGCTTTGGCGACGGAGGTCGATTCGCCACTGAGCGAGGCCTCTTCCATCCTCAGATCGGCGCTTGTGAGGAGCCGACCATCGGCGGGGACCCGGTCGCCCGCGTCGAGGAGAACAATGTCCCCCGGCACAAGGGCGCGTGCGGGAATTTCCTGCACGCGGTCGTCACGGCGGACGCGGGCGTTCGGCGCCGCCTGCTTCCGAAGTGCTTCGAGGGTGACCCGCGCTTTCCACTCGGTAAAGAAACCGATTCCGGCATTGAGGACGATCACGACAAGGATCGCGCCTGCTTCGAGGGGATCGCCCATCGCGAAGGCGATCCCTGCCGCAACGACGAGGAGGCCAACGATGCTGCTCTTGAATTGACGGGCGAGAATCGCGAGGGCGCCAGGACCGCGCGCCTTGGCGACCTCATTTGGGCCAAATGTCGCTTGCCGTCTTACGACTTCCGCGGCCGTTAGACCGGCATCGGAAGTGGACGGTGTCCGAACGGATTCGTGGTTCTTGGATGTTGAGGCAGAAGCGGGGGCGACAGGGGACATCGATGCCATTTCCGGCAGCCCCGATCACGACGCCGTACCGGATCGCCGCGGTCGACACTAGGCCCCGCCCCTCAGAACTCCTAGGTAGCTGCTCGGAATTGCAATTTACACGGGATGTGATCAAAGCAATGT
>DYPH01000349.1 GCA_020720045.1 Sorangium cellulosum
TTTTTTTCAAACCCTATCGGCTGATTTACCGGATAATTCGCACCGAGGTAGTCGTATACCTGATCGCAGACGGCCGACGCGACATGCAGACCCTGCTTGCGCAGCGGCTGCTCGGCGGCCCGAACTGAGTACACGACTTTTCGACCGACCTTCTCGCTACACATCGCCCATGAGCAACACATCCGCCCCCGCCGCCAACTTCATCCGCAACCTCATCGACGAGCAAAACGCCGCCGGCAAATGGGGCGGCCGCGTCGAAACGCGCTTTCCGCCCGAGCCGAATGGCTATCTGCATCTGGGCCACGCCAAGTCGATCTTTCTAAACTTCGGCCTCGCGCGCGATTACGGCGGCGTCTGCCACCTGCGCTTCGACGACACCAACCCGGAAAAGGAAAGCCAGGAATACGTCGACGCCATCAGCGAATCGGTGACGTGGCTGGGCTTCGACTGGGGCACGCACCTTTATTTCGCGTCGAACTACTTCGACACCATGTACGCCTGCGCCGAATCGCTCATTCAATCCGGCCATGCCTACGTCGATTCGCTGACCGCCGACGAAATGCGCGCGTATCGCGGCACGCTGACAGAAAAAGGCAAAGACAGCCCGCACCGCACGCGCAGCATCGAAGAAAACCTCGACCTTTTCCGCAAAATGCGCGCGGGCGAATTCCCCGACGGCGCGCACGTGCTGCGCGCCAAAATCGACATGGCCTCGCCCAACATCAACCTGCGCGACCCGGCGATCTACCGCATCAAGCGCGCGCATCACCACAACACCGGCGACACCTGGTGCATCTACCCGATGTACACCTACGCCCACCCCATCGAAGACGCGATCGAGCACATCACGCACTCGATCTGCACCCTCGAATTCGAAGACCAGCGCCCGTTCTACGACTGGCTGCTCGACAAGCTCGCCGACGGCGGCTTCTTCCCCCGCCCGCTGCCGCAGCAGATCGAGTTTGCCCGTTTGAATCTGACTTACGTCGTGCTGTCCAAGCGCAAACTGATTCAACTGGTCGACGAAAAGCACGTCAACGGCTGGGACGACCCGCGCCTGCCCACGCTGGTCGGCGCGCGCCGGCGCGGCTACACGGCAGAAGGCTTC
>DYPH01000210.1:0-4267 GCA_020720045.1 Sorangium cellulosum
TACATAGATTTCGAGAGGGAACTGTCTCACGCCAAGTTGGCACGTAGGGGGACGCCGACACCGGTAGGTGCACCGCTCTACGGACACCGAGACCGGTAGGTGCACCGCTCTACGGACACCGAGACCGGTAGGTGCACCGCTCTACGGACACCGAGACCGGTAGGTGCACCGCTTTACGGACACGGTCAGGTCGGGAACGCGTACCACGTCAAGTTGGCAACGGGCAGATCCTGGGCGGCGAGGTGGCGCGTAAGGTCCAGATCAAGAGTGAGCACAAGAGGCCGGGCCCGCGATCCGTGACGGAGGAAGCCCAGCGCAACGTCGGCGAGGCCAAGGCGCGCGAAGGCGTCGTTGGCGGCGACGATGCGTGACGGCGTAAACCGCTCGGGGGTGTTCCGCGCAAATGCGCAAAGGAGCCGGTTCAGCTCCTTCCGCTCCTCATCGCGATCCGCACCACCGCCCGCCAAATTTGTGGCTTCGGTCAAGATATGCGGCGTGGTCACGAGGCGGTGGGCATGCGCGACCGCGGCCACGAGCAACGCGATGTGGGCCTCTTGGAAGTGCTCGGTGCATTTCCAACGCATCCGAAACGCGGGGCTAACCTCGTTCGCGAGGAACGCCAGAAGGACGTTGGTATCGAGGAGCAATCCGGCTTGGTGCTTGCGGACGAGCGCCAGGAGGTCCTGCATCAGGGGTCGTCGCGGAGGCGCATTCTGAGGATTTCGCCCGTGAGCGCATCGATCTCAAAGACCCGATACACACGTTCCAGGGGCGGCGGCGTTCGGAAAGTCCCATCGAACGCCGCGAGCGCGGGGTGCTTCGGCTTCTCGGTACCCGCCACCAGGTGACTTAGCGTGATGCGCCACGCCGTCTGCTCGCCACGCGGTGGAAAGACCTCTTCCACGCGGATCCCCAACTCCACCTTTGCGAGGCTCCCCAAGCCTACATACCGCGGAAGTTCATGCACGGCGATTTCCACGGCGTTTTCGACGGTCAGCGGAACGGGAGCTTCCTCGGCAGCGCTCATCTGGGACGACGTACCACATCCAAAAGCCCCGGCAATCGGCATACCTTTTCGCGCGAATTGCCTTGGCTCGATGCGACGCCCCGGCTTCGCCGGATTCGTCGACGACGACGCCCATTCGACGACGGTGCGCAGAACGAATAGGTCAGACCGCTATGCCGAAGACGACGAAGACGGAACTCGAGATGGCGGAAGCGGCCGAGCGCTTTGCCGACGACCCGGACCGCGCCGCCGAGTAGCACTGCCAGTACGGCAACTGGGAAGCCGACTCTCGTGCGCAAACGCATGTTGTTTCTCGAAATCTAGCGGTCAGTTAGGTCTGCTCGTCTACGGATCGGGCAGATACACTCTCTTCTCTCTGCGCATCACGCCGAGAATTTCGAAGGCGACGTCGTGCGCTTCAAATACGAAGTGGGCCATTCTTGCCGAACCCCGCCGGGAGCGATTGGGCTCAGCCGGCAGAACGAGGTATGCTCGGGGACTGTATTCGCCAAAGAACCTGTCGTCGTGTTGCGTTCGGAAGAAGTCCTTGTAGTCATTATCAACATCGCGAACCCTCATGAATACAACGTTCACAAATTGAAGAAAGAACTCGAACCTCTCTGAAAACTTCACTGCGGATGTCGTGCTGTACCCTACAAAAGACGCTTCAACTACCCCACCCTCAATCTTCACATCGATGGAGGACGTCGGCGACGTCTTCCACGCATAGGGGGACGGATGAAGCACTCCCTTCCTCGTAATTTTCACGAACAAAACCCCACTAACTCGTTTGGGAGAAAAAAAGTTTCAAAGCGAATTCTTCCGCGCCGCCAGAGCATCGTAATCCACCGCGCGGCCCGCGCGCCCCGCGGGTGGGGAGCTGAAACGAGCATAAGCACCTTCCGCCCCACGCGAACCCTGCGCGGGGTATAGTCGAGGTTTGACGCTCCACGAAAGTACAAGGGGCGCCCATTGAGCCCCAACAAACGAATAGTGATGCCGTTCTCGCCATCAAAGAACACCGAAACCCCGTCGTGAGTACCTAGAGACTGATAAGCTTTATTTCTTCTCATTGACCTGCCACAGGTTGTGCCTAGAACCCTAAAACGCAAAAGAGCTGCCGATCTCGATTCTTGTGCATTTTCGCTGGAATCTTGAGGGACGGAAGTACGTCTCGGTCTAGTCCTTTCTCTGCCACGCGTTCACGGTAGACACGGCATCCGTCGTGGCGCCAGGCCCCGATTATTTACCGCGATGCGCTTCGCGTTGTGAACGAAGTAATCGATGGGGAATTAAGGTGCGCGGGAAGGCGCAGCGTTGTGCAGGCGGAAGCCACGCCCTCACGAAGGGCGGCACGGCGGATTCTTCGGGAATCCAATTCCCGCGGAATCAAATGCCGCGTTTGGGGCACTTCCGATGGCTGGGCGTTCACGGGGGCGCGGCCGACGCGATCCTCGGTTCCTCACGCGCGGTGCCGGTGGGGCGGCGGAGTGACTGGGCGTACCCTGCAGTTTCCTTGGATTTACGGGGAGATCGCTTGCGGAGGCGGGGGCGGCTTCTTCGTTTGCAACGCCCCGATGGAGCGAATAGGTCAGCTCGCTATGCCGAAGACGACGAAGACGGAACTCGAGATGGCGGAAGCGGCCGAGCGCTTTGCCGACGACCCGGACCGCGCCCACGCGCTGCAAGTCGCCCGCCGCTTTAAGAATTCCTGGCTTGAGCTCGCGGAGGTCCTCGTCCAGGTGCGCGGCGCGGGCCATTGGCGACGGTGGGGTTACGACAGCTTTGAGGCCTACGGAAAAGGCGAATTGAAGCTCCGCCAGGAGACGATGGAAAAGCTCACCGGCTCCTTCCAGTTCCTCCAGAAACGCGCCCCTCAAGTCCTCGCCCGCGATGGCGTCGAGGCGCCGCTTCCGAGCTTGGAGTCGGTGAATTTTCTGCGAAAGGCCGAGCAGGTCGCCGAAACGAAGCCGGAAGTTCCGCGGGCCCGCCTCGACGAACTGTTCACGCGCGTCGTCGACGAGGCGCAGCCGGCAGCGAAGGTTTCGAAGGAGTTCAAAGAGGAATTCTTCCCGGTCCCCGTCGACGATCAGCGCGATCGCGACACCAACGCGGTGCGCAGCCTCGCCACGCGCCTGTCGGACCTCCTCGCCGCCACGAACGCCGCCCCCGAGCGCCCCGCCGCCGCTGCCCGGATCGCGTTGGGGGATCTCGTCGCTGCCCTCCCCTCGAAGGAAAAGGCCGAAAAAAAAGCGAAAAAGGCCGCCCTCGCCGCCGAACTGAAGGGGGACGCGCCTCCGAAACCGGACGAATGACTACGGACTGAGTGGGGCCGTCGAGCGGCTCGCGGCGCCGCCGAAGGTCGGGGCGCCCGGGAAGACGATCGATTCGGGGGCGAGGGTGCGGCCGGTGAGCGCGCTGCGGAAGATCGCGCCGCTCTCCGAGAAGCCGTAGAGCTGGCCGCCCCAGAAGCCGAGGCCGTAGACGGTCGGGTAGCCGACGTCCCCCCAGTTTCGGGTGAGGGTGCCGGTTTTGCTGTCGAATTCGAAGAGGCAGTCGCGCGCCTCGCAGTCGAGGCCGGGCGCGGTTCCTGTCCCTGTCCCTGTCCCGGTCGCCGTGACGAAGGCGCGGCCGTCGCGGAGCACGACGACGTCCCCCGAGGAGGCGAGGCCGTCGGGCAGGACGCCGGCGGCGAGGAGCGACGAGCGGCCGGTGGCGGTGTCGATGGCGACGTAATCTCGGTCGGAGAAGCCGACCAAGACCTCCCGATCGGCGGCGACGGTCCCGCGCGGCGCGAAGGCGAGGCCGTTGACGAAGCGCTCGGTGGTCGACGACGACGTGCCGATCGCGGTGCAGGCGGCGGTGCGGGGGTCGACGCGCATCAGCGTGTAGCCGCTCGCGACCCCGTCGTAGGCGACGGCAAGGAGGGTGCCGGTTTCGTCGGCGGCGAGGTCAAACACCGCCTCGCCACACCCCTGGAAGGGGCCGATCGTCGTCAGCGTTTCCGACGTAAGATCGAGCGCATAGAGGCTCCGCTGGCTGTGGGCGAAGATCACCGGCGCCGTCGTGCCGGTCTCCTCCAGGGCGCTCCGCGACCCACAGGCGAGCGTGGCGCCCACGGCGAGCAACCCCCACGTGGCACGCGCAACGGTACGGAAAACAGAGGAGGGGTTCATGCCAGGGGCGCCCTTATAGCGCGGGAACACGTTCTCGGATCCGGCGCTTCGACGGGACGAGACGAACAAGTTCTCGGATCCGGCG
>DYPH01000210.1:4367-5631 GCA_020720045.1 Sorangium cellulosum
GTTCTCGGATCCGGCGCTTCGACGGGACGAGACGAACAAGTTCTCGGATCCGGCGCTTCGACGGGACGAGACAAAAAATCGAGCGCCATCGGCGATTCCTGCCGGCGGGCACACCCCCCATTTTCCCGTCGCGGCGCGGCCTCGGGTCGGCTAGGAGCGGCGCCCCATGAGCACCGCAGTCACCGACCTCGCCGCAAAGACCGTCACCTTCGACGGGACCATCTTCGACATCCAGGACCTCGGCGAAGACACCTACACGGTGCTCGTGAAGGGCGTCCCGGCGGGCCGCATCGTCTTCACCTGGGGCGCGGCGAACGGCGTCCCGGAAGGCGACACCTACAGCGAAGACACCCTCTACGCGATCGCCGAGTCGTGGTTCACCGCCCGCGACGCCGCCAACGAAGCGAGCTGATCGCCCCCACTCCCTCGCGTTCCGCAATCCAAAAGCAGCCTGAAAGGGCTGCTTTTTTCGTTTGTGACACGCCCGGTCGCGCGTCGGGTAGCCTGCGTGGATGGGCAAGGAGTTCAGTCGTCGTTCCGCGTTGGCGTTCGCCGTCGGGGCCGCCGTTGGGTGCAGCCCGCGCGCCCCGGCACCAGCTGCGCGTCCGCCCGGAACCGCCGGAGGCGGTGAGGAAACGGCGCGCACATATGCAGCTACCGAACCGGCCGTGACGGCGAACGTCGACGCCCCTCGTCCGGAACGGCAGGCGCCGGGGGTCGTGCTGGCGTGGCACAACCTGAGCGTCTTCCACGGCGATGGCGATCGCGCCGCCTTCCGCGCCGACGGGTACGCCCTCTACGAGCGGATGGCACGCGACGGGCTGCTCCGTTGGGAGGGGATGCTCGATGCGCCGGGGATCGCGCAGATGCTCGCCGTCGTTGACGAATTCGCCCGAGGTCCCGTGGAGGTCCCTAGCCGGAGCGGCGTCCCCGACGAAGTACGCATCCTCATGCACGTGCGGAGCGGCGCGCCCCCAGCTCCATTGACGGAACTCGGCGTCTGGGAGCGCGATCTCGGGGCGCTCCCCCCTGGTCACCCGATCCACGCGCTGCGTGCGCTCGTCGGGACCGCCGGCAACACGCTCACCGGGCGGGGCGCAGGCGTCGCCAAGAGCCCTAAAGACGCCGGCGACCGGTGGCCCGACGTCCTCCCGAAGAGCTAAAACGGCTTGCAAGCCTCTCGGAAACCCTCGCGGTGGCTTCCAAACAGGCTTGCAAGCCTCTCGGAAACCCTCGCGGTGGCTTCCAAACAGGCTTGCAAGCC
>DYPH01000078.1 GCA_020720045.1 Sorangium cellulosum
GGGTCTCGAAGCGGCTTGCAAGCCGGTAGGCCGACCCCCTTGGGGTTCTCGAAGCGGCTTGCAAGCCGGTAGGCCGACCCCTTGGGGGTTCTCAAGACGGCTTGCAAGCCGGTAGGGCGACCCCTTGGGGGTTCTCAAGATGGCTTGCAAGCCGGTAGGCCGACCCTCAGGGGGTTCTCAATGCGGCTTGCAAGCCGGTTCGCAAAACGCCCGCTGCCCGTCTCGGGGACCGGGCGTTTTGCGTCGCTACTTGAGCTCGCGTAGCCAGCGCTTTGCGCTGGCGGCTTTGGCGGCCACCCACTCGGCGTCGCCTGCGGAGAGGCGCCCTTGAGCGTAGGCAAACACGTCCTTCTTCGGGATCGCGTGCGCCGCTAGGGCGTTGTCTATGCTCGCCGCTTGGAGGTTCGTGAGGAATGCGTCCAGCGACGTCACATCGGCGAATACAAGCTCACGGTGTGCGCCCTGCGTAAAGGAGAACGGTCCGCTCCCGGCGACCACGACAACGTTGCATGCCGGGGATCCGACGTCGGTCAGTTGGCCTTTTGGCGTCGGATCGATCGGATAAACGTGCTCCGAATACGTTTGCAGACAGTCGCCCGTCCACGCGATTTCGTACACGGAAACACGGAGGTCGGGCTTCCCGTCCCGCGTATGAAATTCGTTCTGCCGAAACTCATCGATGGTGAGCTTTGGGAGATCGACCCAGTTCGTCAGTCGCTTGGCGACCCGGACGAGAACATTCACTCGTCGATCTCCGACGATGCACCTGTCTCCCGTTCCTCAAGCGCGTCCAACGCCGCGGTCCGCAGAACCTCGTAGGGGTCGGTAGCGGCCATGGTCTCCAGCGCCGTTTGAACAGCGGCATCTTGGTGCCGGGTTAGACCGTAGACGGCCCCTTCGCGAACGACCGCCTCAGGATGCGCCAGCAAGGGGAGCAAGGCTCGCCGCACAACAGCCCCATCTGCCTCGCTCGCTCGACCCAGAATCTCGGCAGCGAACGTGAGATCGCCGCCACGGAGCGTCCCCAACTCAATCACCCGTGCGAGCTGGTCCGGAGACTTTTCAAGGACAAACTCGAAGGCGGCTTCGCAAGGTTGCGGCCAGCGTCGTGAGACCTCTCGACGGAGGTTTTGCTCAAGGCTTCGGAACGCGACATGCGGGAAAACTTCGACAGGCGCCGAGACCGCGGAAGGGGCGACGAGCGGTTTGTTTCGCTCCGCTTCGACCAAGCGCGCCTCGGCGCTGTAGGCGGGAGTTTCGTAGTCGGTCGGAGAGGAATGCTTGCGCGAAGCGAACTTCATTTGAACTTCTCCAAGGTCGATTCCTGCAGCGACTCAAAGAAACACTGGTTCTTTACAGCGCGTAGTTCCTCAAAGGTTTCCCAGATCGCTGGCGATGCGCACGCCAAGGAGACCGTCTTCGATACGTCGACGTCGAAAACCAGCACGACCGGTGCACTCTCCTCCGCGACGTCTACCCTCGGCTCAATGACCTGCGTCAGCGAAGCACGAATATTGTTCGGAAACGGCACCGCAACGCGGCTGAAGTACTCATAAACCTCTTGCGGGAGCCCCGAACCGATTTCGGTGCGCGTCTTCAAGATCGTGCTCAGATCCTCGCCAGGAAGCAGCTCAATCTGGTTGATGAATCGAAGACTGCACCTCTGCACGGTCGCAGGATTTACCGCAGACACGTAGTTGGGCCACCACCGCAGAGCCTCGTCCAGGAGTTCCGCCCAATCCTTGTAGGAACCGACGTGATTGACGGAAAAACCATTTACCCGCGCCTGGACGGCTCGCGTTCGAGCTTCGTTCCACCAGATCTTACCAACGGGTTTGGTCGTAGACGCGGAGGCCTCACCACCAATGGGGAGCGTCGCTTCGAAATGTCGGTTTGACGCTGGGAAGAGAAGGTCAAAAGACGCGAACTTCGCATCGTCCCAGGCGACAGGAGCGACCGCGATATTTAAGACCGCTTCGCGGATAGGGGCTCTGGTAAGGTGCGGATATTTCATGGCTTCCTAGCGAACACACTGGGACGCTACCATGTTCCCCCGTTAACAATCGACCGTTTCACGGCGATGGGAGGCTAGGGCTGCCGAACTGCTGGGGGCCTCTTCGTCCCGGCCAACTGAGTCCCGCGCACGTCCGATGCCCCTGTTTCTCCGTGACCGACAGGGTCGAGGGCGCCCCCGCGGACGATCACTTGCATCTTTTGCAAGATCTCTCTACAGACGACCCTCCCTAGCGATGTTCCGGTCCCGCCGGATCCATCGACCCGTCTGGCTCTCGGCAGGCGGCTTCCCACAGGAGCGTTATGGCCCGCGTCACCGTCGAAGATTGCCTGGAACGTGAAGACAACCGCTTCGCCCTCGTCGTGCTTGCGGCGCAGCGCGCACGCCAGCTCATGAAGGGGCAGGCTCCGCTCGTCCCCTCGAAGAACAAGGCGGCCGTCACGGCGCTCCGCGAAATTGCCGCCGGTAAGGTCCACTACGACCGCCCCAGCGACGCCGCGATCACCGAATGGCTCGTCGGTCAGAAGAAGGCGAACCTTATCTGAGGCGCACCCCCGCCCGGTTCGACTACGAAAGCTCTCGGCCCTCGGCCTGGGGGCTTTTCGCTTTTTGGAGCGCTGCGATGCCGTCTCAAAAGTCCCCGTTTGCCCCGATTCCCCCGGGGAGCTCCGAGCACTACTCGGACGCCGCCTATTACACGAAGACCTACGCCGGGCGCCTGGAGGACGTCGCCTACTACGTCGATCTTGCAGTCCAATTAGGGGGCGAAGTCCTCGAATACGGCACCGGCAACGGCCGCATCGCCCTCCCGATCGCCCGCCACGGGATCCCGGTCACCGGCATCGACGCCTCCCGACCGATGCTCGACGACTTCCGCGAACGCCTCGCGAAGGAGCCTGCCGAGGTTCAAACGCGGATCACCCTCCGCGAAGGGGACATGCGGACGACGAAACTCCGGAAGAAATTCCCCGTCGTCCTCTGCACCTTCAACACGATCCTCCATTTGTATACCCACGAGGATCTCGCCGCCTTCTTCGCGCGGGTGCAGGCCCACCTCGCGCCGGGTGGGCGCTTCGTCGTCGACCTGTCGACGCCGAGCCTCGCCGACCTCGCCCACGATCCCGACCCGACCCGCGAACGGAAGATGCCCCGCTTCCGCCACCCGCGCCTCGGGCTCGTCCGCTACGGCGAGCGCTTTGCCTATGATTTTATGACGCAAATCTTCCGGGTGACGATGCGCACCACCCCGGAGAACGGCGCCCCCGAAGAGATCGTCGAGCTCACCCAGCGGCAGTTCTTCCCCCAGGAATTCCGCCACTACCTGCAGACCGCCGGCTTCGAGATCGTCCACACCGACGGCTCCTTCACGAGCGCCCCGCCCGATGATTTCAGCGAAGTCCTGATCTTCCACGCAAAGAGGAAGACGAAGCAGTTCTCGGATCCGGCGCTTCGCCGGGACGAGACAAAGAAATGACCGTCGCCGAAAACCTCGCCGCCGTCCGCGCGCGGATCGTCGCCGCTTGCGAGGCCTGCGGGCGCGATCCGTCGTCGGTCGCCCTGGTTGCCGTCTCCAAGTTTCACGAGGCGGCCGCCATCCGGGAAGCCTACGCGGCCGGTCAGCGCCTCTTTGGGGAGAGCTACGTGCAGGAGCTCGCCGCCAAACGGAAAGAGCTCGCCGACCTCCCCGACCTTCAGTTCCACTTTATCGGCCACCTTCAGTCAAACAAAGTGAAGGCGCTCCTCGCCACCGAGATCGCCTGCGTCGAGACGGTCCACAGCCCCGCCCTCGCCCGCGAACTGGGAAAACGCGTGGAGTCAGCCTCTGCGCGTCCGCCCGGAAC
Organism: Sorangium cellulosum; assembly: GCA_020720045.1. Classification (GTDB taxonomy): domain Bacteria; phylum Myxococcota_A; class Polyangia; order Polyangiales; family Polyangiaceae; genus JAAFHJ01. The sequence continues at coordinate 3,856 of DYPH01000078.1, forward strand.
CGCCGCAGGCGGTGAGGAAACGGCGCGCAGGCACGCAGCAGGTCTTCCCGTGCTTCCGGTGCTCGCCGAGATCAACGTCGGCCGGGAGGCGAACAAGCACGGCGCCCTCCCCGAAGAGGCCGACGCCCTCATTGCCGCCATTGAAGCGGAGCCGGCGCTCCGTTTTCAGGGGTGGATGACGATCCCGCCCGACGACGAAATCGCCACGAAAGCCGCCTTTGAAGCGCTCGCCGCCCTCCACGCAGCCGGGACCCAAAAGAGAGGTCGCCCACTCACCCTGTCGATGGGGATGAGCGGCGACCTGGAGCTGGCGATCGCCTGCGGCGCGACGCTTGTCCGCGTCGGCACCGCGATTTTCGGTGCGCGAACCTAGGCCGCGCGAACCTAAGACTTCACGGCCCTTCCGGGAACCGGAAGACGGTGCGCCACTCGATGACCATGTTGTCGTCGGTGACGACGGTGTCGTCTTTCGTGCGGGCGAGGATGCTCTCCCGCGACTCAAGGCCGGTGTCGGTCGGCGGCGCGTGGACGGTGTCGGCGTAGGAGAGGAGGTCCTCGTAGCGCTTTTGACCGGCCTCCGTGCTCGTGTCGACGGCGGCGACCCCGTCCATCTTGTAGTCGGTGAGGATCTTCTTCCACCGCTCTTTGTCAAAGCTGAACGGCGCGTCGCTCACGGCGACGAAATTGTAGACGCGGAGCGCGTAGGGGAAGACGGTCGCCGCCGTCTTCTGGGCGTCTGCGCTCGACGTCGTATTGAAATAGAAGAGGCCCCCCGGCGCGAGATGGCCGCGAACAAGCTCCATGAACTCCTGGGAAAGAAGGTTCGTGATGTTCGAGCGCCAGTGCCAGGTCGTGTTCATGACGACGAGGTCGAACTTTTCGTTCGGGTTCCGGTTCAGCCAGCGGCGACCGTCGTCAAAAACGATGTGAATCCGTGGGTCTTTCAGGATCGGGGCGACCGTCGGGTACCGGGAGATGAGCTCCGTATAGCCCGGGTTGATCTCGACGATGGTGAAGTCTTCGACGCCGGGCAAGTTCTCGATCACGCGCGCCCAGGAGCCGCTCGCAAGACCGATCATCAATACCTTTTTCGCGTTCGGCTTCATGGCGCCGATGCCGTAGGCGCGGGCGATGCCGTTGCGGTCGTTGACGACGGAGACATTCAAGCGACCGTCGTAGGCGCCCCCCCCGTAGACGGTCCCGTCCTTCGTCACCGTGATGACGCCGCTCTTCGTCTCAATGATGTCCGAGAAGCGGGATTCTCCGTCATCGTGGGTCTTGTAGAGGAGCTTTTCGTAGATGCGATCCCAGGCTTTGTTCATCACCGGCCCCGCCGTCGCGAGGAGGGCGACGAGGACGATTCCGGTCGCGATCTTCCCCGTTTGGGAGAGCTTCGCGCGGGCGAGGATCGTCCCGGCGACGAGGAGCCCGCCGACGTAGAGCACCAGGCCGACCTTCGCGATCGGCAGGCGATCGAGGAAGAGGAAGCCGGTCACGAAGCTGCCGAGCGTCGAGCCGACGATGTTCGCGAGATACACGTAGGAGAGCTTGCTGCCGGCGCGCTCGTCGGGGGCGATCCCGAAGTGGCAGAGGAGCGGGAGCACGGCGCCGAGGAGGCCGGCGGCGATGGCGACGAAGCCGAGGGGCCACGGCCATTCCCTCGTTTTTGCAAGCATTCCGAAGGCAGGGCCGACGAAGCTCGCCGCGATCGACGAAATGCCGACGAAGATCCCGAGCGACTTGAGGACCGCCGGATCGAACTTCTCGACCTCTTTCTTGCAGAAGGCGCCGGCGATGCGGGAGCCGACGGCGATGCCGAGCAGGTAGACGGCGAGGAGGATCCCAAAGGAGGCGGGGAGGCCCCAGGTCGCGAACGCAAGGACGCGGAACCAGAGGATCTCGTAGCCGAGCGCGAGGAAGCCGGTCAGCCCGGCGACCACGAGGACAAACGGGGGAATCGCCGACGATCCGGTGTTTTCGGACGAAGCGTCCGTCCGCGAAGCGGGAGACGGCGCGGAGGTCGCTTCAAACGTGTTCGCGCTCACGAGGGGACCTCCTCTTTCGTCGTTTCTGTGACGGGCGGGCTTCGGAAGAGGCGCTCGCCGATGAGGGCGAGGACGGCGACGGTGAAGTTAAAGCCGGCGGCGATGAAGACGGTCCGCTTCTGCCCCTGGTGGCCGAGCAGGTAGACGACCGACAGCGCCGAGGCGAACGCCGAACCGATGGTATTTACGAAATAAAGGGAACCGACAGACTTGCCGACATTCCCCGTCGAGCGGACGAGGAAGGCGACGAGGAGCGGCAGCGTCGACCCCATCAGCATCGTCGGCAGCAGCACGAGGACGAAGGTCACGAGGAAGACGACCGCGAGCGGGAGCCCCAAGGTCGCCTGGCCAACGCCGTGGAAAATCGGCAAAGAGACCAGCCCGAAAGCGCCAATGAGAGCTTCGACAAGGGCGAACAGACGGAGCACGTTCCGCGTGCCATCTTTGGAGAGCACCCCGCCGGCGAGGCTGCCGAGGCCGAGACCGAGCATGAAGGCGGTCACGACCATGGTCACCGCCTCGACGTTGATCCCGTAGATCGCAAACAGCGAGCGCTGCCAGACGACTTGGTACAAAAGTGCAGCGAATCCAGAGAGTAGGAACACCGTCCCCACCCACGCACGCGCGGCAAGGGGGAGCGTTCGCGGGGGACTGGAACTGGAACTGGAACCGGAACCTGAACCGGAGGGGGAGGAACGGGGGGGCATCGTGGCCGCCTGTATGCATCAAAATGGGGCCGTCGCCGCGCAGGAGTTCGTCGGGGTTTCCAATTCGCCGCTCCTGAGCGCACACTGCGCCTTTGGACATGCACACAGGTCGCTGCACCGACGGCTTCGCCCATCGGCCCTCGCGGCGGGCTTGAGGTCGGGGAGGTCCGCCGGTCGTGGATTCGAAGCGCTTGAGTCTCCAGTTTGCGATTGGCGTCGCGGTCGCGTCGATGTCGTTCTTTGCCGCTGCGATCGCATTCGGCTTCGGCACCGCGCGCCCCCGCCTCCGCTACTACTCGCTGCTTTCGATCGCCGCGGGTGGCTACGCCCTCTGCGAAATCGGGCTCTCGCTGGTCGACACCGACGCGCAGGTCCCCTGGCTCTCGCGCATGGAGCTGTTTTTCGCCGCCATCGGCTTCCCCGGCTGGTTCGGCTACCTCGGCCCCGAGCGCGGATCGTACCTCGGCGCCACGCCGAGCGAAGCGACAGCGACCGACGAGCACGGAGGCAGCCCGTCGGGGCGCCTCGGCGAGCGCATCTTCCGGACGCTCATGTTTTCGGCCGCCGCCCTCGGTGCGCTCGCCCCGATCCCGGGCGTGTATTATACATCCCACGTCGTCGTCGTCGGGATCCCCCACCTGAACACGACCTTCCGAGACACGGAGCCGACGGCCCTGGGGCAGGCGATGTACGCCTTCTTGCTCCTCACGCTCCTCCTTGGCATCTACCGCCTCTTTCGGGCGGCGCGCGCCGGGATGGTCGGCGCCGCTGCACAGTTCACGGGGAGCATCCTGGTGCTCATCGGCGGGGCGAACGACTCCCTCCTGATCAGCGGGTACGTCCGCTCGGTGTTCCTGCTCCCGTCCGCCTTCGGCTTCGCGATGGCGACCTGCGGCGTCGCGATCGTGCAGGGCTTCTTGGAGGAGATGCGCAAGGTCGACCGCCTCACACATCGCCTCGAACGGCACGTCGCCGAGCGCACCGCCGAGCTGGAGACGGTCCGCGCCACCATGCGCCGCTCGGAGCGCCTCGCCGCCATCGGGACGCTCTCCGCCGGCGTCGCTCATGAAGTGAACAACCCGCTCGCCGCCATCGCCGGCAACCTCGGCTTCGTCATCGAGGAGGTCGAGGCAGGGCACTCGTCGCGCGAGCTTCTCCCCGTCCTCCGCGACACCTCCGAGCTCGTCGGCCGCATCGGCCGCATCGGCCGCATCGTCCGCCAGCTCCTCACGGCCGGGCGCGCGGCCGGGGGCGCCCCTTCCGTGCACGCCGTCCCGCTGGCGGCGATCGTGAAGGCGGCCGTCGATGGCATCACCCCCGAGCTCCGGGGCAACAGCACGCTCCGCGTCGAAGTTGCCGCCGATACCTTCGTCCGCGGCGACGAAACCCATCTCACCCAAATACTCGCGAATTTGCTGGCGAACGCGCTGCATGCCGTCGAAGGGGCGCCGGTCGCCGAAGTGGCCGTGGTCATCGACGACGCACCGGAAGAAGAGCAGACCGAGACCGCCCTCGGAGGGCGCCCGCGCGCCCCGAACGGCCGTGTGCGGATTCGCGTGAGCGACACCGGCGTCGGCATGAGCGACGACGTCCGTACCCACCTGTTTGAGCCATTTTTTACAACGAAACCGAGAGGGAAGGGGACCGGCCTCGGCCTCGCGATTACCCATGAGTTGGTCGTGTCGCTCGGGGGTGTCATATCCGTCGAGAGCGCCGTCGGCCACGGGACGACCTTCACGATCCTCCTCGATCGCGCCCCGGTCAGCTCCCGTGCGCGGGGGCGCGTGCCGACGTTCCGTCACCTCCTGCCGAACCTCAGCGCCCGGGAGACGCCGCTCCCGTCGACCGATCGCCTACCGGACGTCCCGCGCTACGCCACGCCGACGAACGGCGTCGCAAAGATAAACGCTTCTCAGGTCTTGGAGCGGCGGCTACGTCTCCTCGTCATCGATGACGAGCCGGCCCTCCGCCAGTCGATCCGCCGCATGCTCGCCCCGATCTTTGACGTCGTCCTCGAAGACGATCCCCTGCGTGGGCTCGCGAAGATCTGCGAGGGGGACGAGCCCCCCTTCGACGCGGTCCTCTGCGACGTCGTCATGCCGAACGGCGGTGGCGAGGCGCTCTATCGGGCGGTGGCCGCCTTCGACGGCCGTCGCGCCGCGAGGATCGTCTTTATGACCGGCGGCGCTCCCGACGAGAAGACTCGAAATTTCCTTGCAAATCAGCCACAGCCCGTCCTCGAAAAGCCCTTCCGCCGCGCGGAGACGATCGCGGTCCTGCGTGCGGTCGCGCCGCCGTCGGAAGAATCGGCTAGTGTGGTCGGCCCTTGAAGCTTGGAGTCACGGAGAATGCCCACCTGAAGGGGAGCCGAGAGCACGCGCCGCGCGTGAATTTCGCCCCCGCCCGCGTTCGGCGTATCGTCTTGGCCCCCTCGGTCGACGACCTAGACGGCACCGCGATCACCCCCGCCCGCCTCGCCTTCGTGACGCTCGCCTCGGCGGAGTCGATGCGGGAGACAACGGGGACGCCCTTCCAAACGCGCGTCGCCGCTATCGCGCGCCATCTTACCGAAGAGGCTTCTCTTTTTGTGCGCTGTGCACCGACGCAGACCGCCGAAGTGCGTGCCATCGTCGAGGCGGCGTTCGGCACCGATTCGCTCCAGAGCGAGATCATCCTCGTCGGTGACGACGCGCGCCCCGACCCCCTCGATCGCCGCTGGACCGCCCACCACGACGCGCTGCTGATTTTCGCCCGGAAGCCGGGGGGCCACTGCTTTGACGCCGCCGAAGCGCGCCGCTCGGGGGCGACGGGCAGCGTCTGGACGACCGATCCCCGTGTGCTCTACACGCGCCTCCTTCGCGTTCATACGACGCCGGGGGATACCGCCCTCGGCCTCGACGGCGACCTCCGCTTCGCCGAGGCGGCTGCCGCCGTCGACCGAGGCTTTGTGCTGGTCGTTGAGGGGCGGGACGACGCCTACGCGGCCGAAGCGAAGCTCCGCGCGATGATGCCCGAGTGCGTGCATTTCGCCCCGCCGACGCCCCACAGCGCCGAATTCGACTTCCGCGAAGTGCCCCCCTCGACGGTCGTCCCCGAGGGGGAATACCCGTTGCCGACGCTCCGAAGCGTGAAGGAAGGTCTGGCCCCTGTGGAAGCGGCCCCGCCGTCTCTTGGGACGGCCCCCGAGACCGCCCCGACGCCGGATCAGAGAACGCCCTCAAGCCGCCGCGCCAAGGGGCCGAAAGCGCCCCGTCTGCCGGAAGCCGAGCAAAAACCGAGCGAGCGCGGCGTCGTCTCTTCAAAGACCCGCCAGCGTCGCGAGCCTTGAGCGGTAAAAATGCTTGTCCTCGCCGGCCGGCTACGGTAGGTCTGGCGGCGGCTGCACGGAGAGGTGACCGAGTGGCCGATGGTACCCGCTTGCTAAGCGGGCGTTGGGTAAAACCAACCGCGGGTTCGAATCCCGCCCTCTCCGCAAAAAACCTCCCGGCTCGCGAAAGCGCGCTGTGAGGGTCTCTAGAAACCAAGGAAATCAAAGCTGGACCTCCCACGAGGCTCCAGCTTTTTCCGTTTGTCCTCTAGTGGTCTCGCGAGGCGCTAGAAACGCTCGGGCGGGGCTTCGTGGAGTCCGCGGACGAGGATTGTCTCTTCTGTGAAGGTGTAGGTCGCCCACCGGCCACCGAAGGCGAAGCACCAGGCTTTGCTCACCGGTGGAAGGAGCGTTTGGTAGTCGGCGGGGGAGGGCAACGTGATGCGCCGCCGTAGGCCGAGTTCGCGGTCAAAATGGCTCTTCAGGCCTTCGGGAAGCGCTGCAACAGCGCGCGCGGCACGGTCCGAAAGCTTCGGAGCGCGAAGGAGGGCCAGCGTCATTCGGCTTGGTAATCGTTTGCAGAAACGTCGGCGGCCACCTCATGCACCTCGCGCAGCTGCTCGGGCGTCATGCGGATCAAGACATCGAGCGCAGCAAAATACTCAGGCTGTATTGCGAAGGGCCCCGCGCTCGCGTCGCTGTAATAGGCGCGCATCGCGCCGTGCTCGATCACCTTCTTTGCCGGGATGCCGTCCCGCGCAAACAGCCAGGGCCGTTCCGCGTGCGTGCGCTCGCTGAGGTCGTCCCCGTCGAAGTGCCCGTAGGCGGCGAAAACCGCATCTACCGTGCGCGCCTGCTCGGGCGAGAGCGGCGCCCCCAGAAGGGCCGTCGGCGGAACGGTCCGCATTCCGCGGTGTTTTGCGAAAAGAGTACGACTGATCGGCCCGCCATCCCACGCTTCGAGGGGCTCCGCGAATAGCGGCTTTCCGGTCCAAACCAGCGACCAAGCTTGCGAATAGTAGACGAGCTTCTGCAGCTTCATCGCCGTCGTCGGGCCGTGCTTCGTCAAGATGTAGGCGGCAACGTCGATCGCGGTAGTCATTGGAGGTTCCTCGGAAGCAGGAACCGAGCAAGTTCCCAGGGAATTTCGGAGTAGCAAAAAAGGGTGCAGGCGTCGTTGGCTGTTGTCAACCGGGTGCAGGCACGACCGCGAAGCCGATCGGCGCACGATTTCGTTTCGTTCCGTGACGCGCGCGGTGCACGGTAGCGCCCCATGTTCACCCGCGATGTTCGCTTCGAAGGATTCTCCGTCGAGAGCTGGATCCGCTTTCTCGATCTCTGGCGCCCCCGGGCCGACGGCGATCGGGAAAAGTCCCGCGCCCATGGCGGTTTGTTCGTCGTTCGTGAAGCGGGGAAAATCCGAAAGATTCTCCATTTGGATCGCGGGCGTCTCCCCCTCGCCAAAGACCTCCCCGACGACCCAGCCGCCCTCGCAGAGCGCTTCCGGGCGAGCTGGGTTCTTTCCTGGGAAAATGGCGCCCTTGAAGAGCTCATGGAGCGCTTCGGCGCCCGCCTTCGTCGCGACGATGAACTCGGCAATCAAATCCTGATCTTCCTCGGCGCCTTTCGCGAACTCGTCGCCGAAGGCTCGGTCACGTTCTGGCCCCAGCGCCTCGCCGGCGTCCCGATCCCCTCCGAAGAGACGACCGTCAAAGCGCTCGACGCCGTCGTCGCCGACGGCCATTGCATCCTCCTCGGCCTCTTCGAACACGGCGAGCTCTACACGGCGGTCTGTGCGCGCCGGCGGCACAAGGGCTTCGACCTCCTCGCCGGCCCGGAAGCGCTCCGCCCCTCGATGGGGCTCCTGTCGGGCGATTTTCGCCGCGATTACAGACACTTGATCTCGGCCGCCGAGAAGCTCCACGGCCCCCTCTCCTTCGGCTGTTTCGCGGAGGTCGGCACTTTTCGGGCGCTCCAAGTCGATCCCGAGCCGGGCGCCTGGAGCCGGGCCGTCGCCGTTCGCGACATCGTCCTCTCGCCGGTCCCGACGGCGGTCGGCGTCGCTGTCGGCATTGATGCCGTACGCGTGGCCGCCGAAGGGGTCCGCACGTTTACCGCCAAATACGACACCTTTGGCCTCTTTGATCTCGCCTTCCGGGAGGCCAAAAAGCGCCTCGAAGGGGCGCTTGATGATCGCGACGTCGCCGCGATCCTCGGCTTTGAACCGATGAGTGTGCTTCGGCTCTTGCTCCGCCGGGAGTGAGCCGCGTCTAGCGGTCCCGCACGAGTTCCGGGTCCTCGCCGCTCGTGAGCATCGCGATCATCGGCTCGTCGAAACGCAGCAATTTCCCTTGGTTGTCGATGCAGGCGAGGCGCGTCTCGCCGGTCGTACGGAGCTCGTCGCCGCAGGTCAGCGTGTAGGTCCACTTCAGCGAGTGGCTCCGGAGCAGGACGAGTTCGAGGCGGAGCGAGAGGTCGTCGTCAAACCGACAAGGCTTTTTGTAAGAGACCTGGGCATCCACGACGGGGAAGTTGTGCCCGCGCGCCTGCCAATCGGCGAAGGTCGAGCCCCGTCGCCGGAGCCACTCCACGCGACCAAGCTCGTAATATTTCAAATAGTTTGCGTGATGGACGATCCCCATCAGATCGGTCTCGTAAAAGCGCGGGCGGAAGCGGACGACAGAAACCGCCTTTTCGGGGTCGAGGGCAAACATGGTCGCGGCTTTACAGGGGGCGGGCGGTTTGCTTCAAGCTCCGGCGACCCATGGCGAAGAAACAGCTTCCTGTGATTGCCGCAAAGCCGGCCGCGGAAGCGGCGGAACCGGAAGACGAGCGCCCCCCGTGGCACTGGATCGGCTTCGGAACGGTTGCAATTTTCGCCGCTTGGCTGCCGGGGAGCGCCCTCGCCGGAGCGATCGGTGGGCGCGTCGCGCGGTCCCTCGGGGGCGGGCCGGAGGCGCCGATCACCCTCGGCATGCGCGCCGCCGTCGCCGTCCCCCAGCTCGCCGCGGCCGCCTTTGCCGCCTTTGCCGGCGGCTATTTGGTCGGCCGGTTTGGCACAAAGACGACCCCCCGTGAAGCGACCCTCGCCGGCGTAACTGCTACACTTTTCGCCTGCGCCCTCGCCGCCCAGGCGGCCGGCTTCTCGCCGCTCCTCCTCGTCGTCGGAATCGCCCTCGTCCCGGCGGCGTTCCTCGGCGGCCGTCGAGGCGTCCAGGTGAAGCGCGGCGAACGAAGCATTTAGCTGCGGGACCGCCGAAGGCGCTGAGGAAACGGCGCCCACTCCGGCACCTACGGTCTGCTAAGCGCCCCTACTGATGTTCTGTCTCACCGTACCGACCGACGCCGCCTGGGCGGCCCACGCCCTTGCCGACCTGGATCGCGTGCTCATCGACCACGCCCACTGCGAGCTGAAAGCGGCGACGAACGCCATGTCGCTCGTGGCTCGGTACCCGGATCGTATGGAACTCGCCCTCGCGCTGACCGCTCTCGCCGAGGAAGAACTCGACCATTTTCGAAGGGTTCTCAAAGAGATGCAGGCGCGTGGCCTTACGCTCGGCGCGCCCCCCGTCGACCCCTACGCCGTCCAGCTTCGGCAGGCGGCTTCGAAGCTCCCGGCCCGCCACGACGAGCGCCTGGTGTTCGTCGATCGGCTCCTCGTCGGCGCCCTCATCGAGGCGCGCTCCTGCGAGCGCTTCAAGATCCTCGGTGCCGCCCTCGCTGCCGCAGGGCGTGAGCCGAAACTCGTCGATTTCTATCAGGAACTCTTCGCCTGCGAAGCGCGGCATTACCGCACCTACGTCGATCTCGCCAAGCACGCCCTCGTCAGCGATCCGCGCACCCGCGAGGACAGCGCCGCCCTCGATCGCCTCCTTGAGGAACGCCTCCACGCCCTCGCCGTCGCCGAAGGGTGCATTGTGCAAGAGTTGGCCGACGGCGAACAGGCCCGCGAGACCGCCGAGCCGCTCCGCGCCACGGTCCACGGATGACCGCCGCCCCCTTCGATCTTCGTGAATTTGCGGCGTCTATCGTGGCGGCGACCGCCCGCGTCACCGCCTTTCAGGAGGCGGTCGCCGGTGGCGCCGATCCGGCGCGCCTGGAGGATCCTTTCGCCGGTTCGCTCCGCGCGACGAGTCAGAAGAGTGTGCATGATGCACTTATCTCCGACGGCTCCCGGGACGCGCTCGCCCTCGCCGACCACGTCCGCGCGCTCCTCGCCGTTCGCCTCCGCGCAAAGACGGCGACCCCGCGGAGCAAGCATCAGGCGGCCGCACGCGTACGCGTCAGTGTCCCTGGCGAAACACCAAAAGAAATCAGCGAAGTAGAGCTTCGAAGGAAGCTTGCGTCCTGCACGCGTCTTGGCGACGTCGCGCTTCTCGTCGCCGCCGCAGGCAGCCTTGGCGGCCAAGAGCTCGGCCTCGCAAAGAGCGACCGCGACCTCGCCGCCGAGATCGACGCGCGCCTCCCGCCGCCGCTCCGCCTTGCAGCGTCGTGGGCCACCCCGGAGGAGACCCTTTCCGCCACCGCCGACCTAGCCGCCGCCGCCCTCCCGGGGACCGGCGGTGCTGGCGGGGCGACCTACGCGACGCTCCTCCACAACGCCTTCGCCCACGGCGCCGGCGGTACGCTCCCCGCCCGCCTAGGCCCCTCCCACGTCGCCGGCTGGATGCCGCCGTTTGCGCTCCCCTGGCTCGATCCCAAGGGGGGAGCACCCGAGGCAAGGGCTCAATTTGCAAAACTTTTTCCGGCGGAAGCCCCCGCCGACCTTGGGCGCTTGCTTGCGCGATTTGGGCGTGCGTTCGTCGCTGGCGCCCCCCGCGAAGGGAAGCCTGCGCCGTTCTTCCTGCGCCCCAACGACGCCCGCGGCGAGATCCTCGGCGCCCTTCTTGGCGGCCTCCCGTCGCGCCCCGCGTTCCACCGTCGCGCCCTCGGCCTCGGCGCCGGGGATGCTCGGGATGAGGCTCGCAAATACCTAAAATCGCAACTCTTCTTTCTTCGTCGTGCCGCCGTGCGCGCCCAGCTCGCGGCAATTCCGGCCGGGGCACGTGCCGCTCAAGACCTTGTTGCCGAGGCGCTCGCCCCGTTCGCCGTCCCCGGCGGCAGCCATCCCGAGGTGCTCCTCCTCGCGACCGCCGAGCGCGCGCTCGGCCTGCCGGCGCTCCCGGATGCCCCGCTCCAGGCGCTCCTCGGCGCCGAGCGCTTGGAGGCCGAGCTGGTCGACCTGTTCGACGACGACTGGTTCCGAAATCCGCGGGTCGCCCCCTTCTTCTTGGCGGCCCTTCACGATCCTGAAGATCTTGTGTTTGCTGGAAAATCTCTACAGGCAACCCCTGTCGATCCACGGGCCCGCCTGCTGGCCCGCGCTGGAGAACTCTTGTGAGCCTGCTCGCCCCCTTCCTCGCCCCCGCGCTCTTCGGACCCGTGCTCCTCGCCCCCGCGCTCTTCGCCCCCACGCTCCTCGCGGCGGCGCCCCCGGCTTCCTCGGTGCCGACCGTGCGCGCCGCTTCGCCGGTACGGCGGGCAAAGGCGCCGGTCGCCAAAGGGAAAGCGGGAAAGAACGGAAAAGGGAAGCCGGTCGTCTGGGAGCGGGCCGCCGAGCCGCTCCCCTTTTTGCCCCGCGTCGCGCGCGTCCGGTTCGAGGTGGGGCACGATAGCGTTCTCCAGATCATCGACATTGAGCTCGATCACGATGCCTACGTAAAAGGCGATCGGAAATTCTGGGTCTCTTTCGGTGCACCGGGCGTCCCGAAGGCGGTCGATGCCCATCTGTTGAGCGGCCAGGAGAGCGGTCAAGAGGCCGATGCCAATTGGGCCTCCAACGGCGATGAAATCCCCTTTGAAGCGAAGCCGACGCGCCCCCGATCGGCCAATGCGCTCCTCGGACCGGATCGTACCTCTGGCCTTGTATTTACCGTCAAGGAGGCGCCCCTTCAGGCCGCCTTCGCGAAGGCGCAGACGGCAACCCTTCGCCTCCGCGCCCTCGTCCCGACGCCCGACGTCGACGGTGCCGGCCAGCAGGGGGTGGTCGTGCGGCTTGGGACGGAAGATGCGTCCTACACGCTTGGGCGCATCGAGGTTGTCGGTCGCGGCGTGCGAGTTCCGAGGGCGGACGCCAAAATTTGCAGTTTTCCTCAGCCGATCCGGGACGTCGATCTCCGCAAGGCGGAGCTTGATCGCGAAAAGGCGACAAAAGAGGCGAAGAAGCCCGGCGTTGTTGCCGTCGAGTCGCCGGAAGCGCCGCTCTCACTTACGCCGCCGCTCAGCGTGGCGACGATCGCTCCGCGCAACGACTACGAGGCGCGCAACCGGATCCTTCCGTCGCTCGCGACGCGACGTCCTTTCGATGCACTTTGCATTCGTTACACCGCGGAAGTCCCCCCGGCGAAAACACCCTAAAGAAGGGCGTCAGTCTCAGTCTCAGTCTCAGTCTCAGTCTCAGTTGCCGTCGGCGCCACCGGCGGCCTGTTCGGCGGTCGAGGGGCCTGCTGCGTCGTAGAAGAAGCGCAGACCGAGGGCGAGCACCGTCGACGGGACCGGCGCGGAGACGTCGCGACGGATCGCGCCATCAATGCTCCAGCGGCGGTCGACGTAGCCGACGCCGGCGGAAATGGCGTGGCTCTCCATGCCCTGATCAAAGCGATAACCGACGCGGATCGGCACCCGGTCGGCGACGAAGTACTCGAAGCCGGCCATCGCGCGAAATTTGGCGCTGCCAAAGGTGCTGAAGTCGACCTGACCGTCGGCCTCCACGTTGAATTTCTCGTCGCCATAGCCGGCGCCGAGGATGACCTGCGTCGGCGTCAACGCGTTGTTGGGGTTCGAAAGGCTGCGCCCGACGAGCCCGAGCCGGAGCCCCTCCGTCGGGAGGACGGTGATACCGGCGTCGACGGTGATCGCGTTCCAGATCGGCTTGTCGGCGGCGCCATCGGAAGCGAGGCTCGCGCCGAAGGGGCCGCGGCCGGTCGGTTGTCCGACACGCAGGTAGCGGCCGGTCGCTCCAACGAACACCTTGTCGCCGAGCGGGTAGGCGAGGGCGGCACGGATGTCGGTCGACGTCCGGTTGATGCCCTGTTTATCAAAGAAATGCCATTGGATGGCGAAGCCGCCCGCGAGCTTGTTCGTCGACGAGTCGGCGATGGCGACGCCGGTCGAGTAGCGCCGCGCCTCGACGCCGACGGCGCCGATCCCCTCGAAGTGGTAGACGCGGGTCGTCGGCAAGTTCGCCGGGTTGACGTAGAGGGACGACGTCGACGCGCCGGTGGCGACCTGTGCCCCGCCCATCGCGACCGACCGCGGGTGCTGCACCTCGCCGGTCTCGTAAATCCCCGCGAGCGGCAACGACGAGGGATCGGCGGCGGCCACCGACGGCGCGAAGCCGACGAGCAGAGCGGCCCCGCCGGAGAGAAGGAGTGCGTAGGCGCGATTCACGGGACCGGTAGAGCCGAGCCGCTCGAAAAAGGGCAACTTTTCGACCGTTTCCAAGAAAAGTACGAAAACCACAAGGTGGGATACTTCGTCTGTATGGAACAGGTATATTCAATTTTTCAAATGAATGCAGTGACTTGCAGAGACCTTGCAGCTTGCATCGTCCATGATCGGCGATGGAAGGTGCGGTCCGATGGACCTTGACACGCGCGCTGCCAGCAAAACGCCTCGGATCAGAAATCGGTGTGCCCTGCAACGAGAAGACAATCGGGCGCGAATTTCACGAGTTGACGCGCATCGTCCATCATCGGTTTCGGCGCTCGCCGCGCAGGAGGGGAGTCTGCAAGGAATAATCTCTTGTAGACTCATAGTGTTAACGCACGCAGCGGAATGCCTGTGGACGCATTTCGTCCGCCCCCACTACGACCATTTCACCCCAGCATCACCGAAGCTGCGGTCTTGAGGGCGCCCGTTTCGGCCCACCGTGGCTTGCCGCCACGTATCCGCCGTCCGTTTGCGACCGCCAGCGACTTTTTGGGAGCGGCGTCGCGAGAGACGCTTTGACAGGGGCCCCCGCCCCTCCCCACCACCCGTAAGGCAGGTTTTTTCCTGGCCTACGGGGCGTTTATGCCTATCGCCTCCCCAGGTTTTCCACAGGCTGTGGAAAACCCAAGGCGACGCTTTGCCTTCGAGAGAAACCCCCCCGCCGCATGTTTGAAGCCGCCTCCCCCTTTGCATCGCCGTCGTCGTTCGGGACCTCCGTCACCGGCGAAGGCAGCGTGCCTGCGCGTGCCCCCGCCGCCGTTCGGCCGGAAGAGCTCCTGTTTCGCGAGGCTGCCGCCGCAGTTCGGGCCAAGTCCCCGGCCTCCTTTGATCCGTGGTTTTCCGGCGTCCAGTTTGAGGGATTGATTGACGGCGTCCTCGCCCTCCGCGCCCGCGACGAATTCGTACGTGAATGGGTCGACGCCCATTTCCTCCCGATGCTGGTCGCTCGCCTCCGCGAAGAGACCGGTTGGAGCATGCAGGTTGCATGGATCGTCGGTGGTGCCATCGAGCGCCCTGTCGCCTCCGACGATCGCAAGGCCTCCGCGCCGATCCGCCCCCGCCCCCTCGCATCGACGCCGCCGACCGGTTTCCCGCCGGCCCGGGTGAGCTCATTTCCCCAGGAAATGCGAACGGATGCCGCGCCGGTTTCCCAGCGCCCCTCCCAGGCCCCGCCGGCGAGCCTGCCGCCGCTCGCCCCGCCGAACTTGAACGCAAAGTACACGTTCGGAACCTACGTCGTCGGTCCGTCGAACCAGCTTGCCCACGCCGCCTCGATCGCCGCCTCGGGCGGTGGGGGGCCCCGCCACAACCCGCTCTTCCTGTGCGGATCGACCGGCCTCGGCAAGACTCATTTGATGCATGCGATCGCCCATCGCATCCGCGAAGAGCGCCCGGACGTACGGATTATCTATGTGTCGGCCGAGTCGTTTATGAACGATTTCGTCGAGTCCCTCAAAGAGGGGAAGACCTCCGAGTTCCGCGCCCGCTACCGGGACCGTTGCGACGTACTCCTCGTCGATGACGTCCAATTCCTCGCCGGCAAGACGCAGACGCAAGAAGAGTTCTTTCACGTCTTCAATGCGCTTCATGAGCGCGGCAAGACGATCGTCCTCTCCAGCGACAAGTACCCGGCCCACCTGGAGCGCATGGAAGAGCGCCTCGTCTCGCGCTTCTCGGCGGGGCTCGTCGCCGACATTCAGGGGCCCGAGCTCGAGACGCGCGTCGCGATCGTCCGGAAAAAGGCGGAAATTGAAGAGGTTGACCTCGCCCCCGAGGTGGTACTTTTTCTCGCCCAGTCGGTCCGGCAGAACGTCCGCGAGCTTGAGGGGACGCTCATCCGCCTCGCCGCAAAATCGAGCCTGCTCGGGATTTCCGTCGATCTTGAATTTGCGAAACGGGAGCTCTTCGCGACGGGAAGCGTTGCGCGTACCGAGACGTCTATCGAAGACATTCAGCGCGCCGTTTGCCATCATTTCAAATTGAAGGCCTCCGACTTGACGTCGAAAGATCGCCACAAGAGCATCGCGTTTGCGCGGCATGTGGCGATGTACCTCTGTAAGACGCGCCTCAAGTGCTCGCTCCCCGAGCTCGGCCGCGCCTTCGGCGGTCGCGACCACACGACCGTGCTCGCCGCGGTGCGGAAGGTCGATGGTCTCCGTGCGACGAGCAGCGAGCTCCGTGCTCATCTCGACGTCCTCGAGACGCGCCTCGGCGCCTGAGGCGGTCGTCATCCGTGGGGGGTCAGCTCGCGTTGACCATCCAGGAGTTTCCGTACTTGTCGACGAGCATTCCGAACGTATCTCCCCAGAACTGCTTCGAAAATGGCATCGTGACGGTGCCGCCAACCGCGAGCGCCTCGAAGATTTTCGTGCCGGCCTCGAAGGAATCTGCGGCGACGGAGAGGGCGACGTTGCCCCCCACCGCCGGCGCTTTTCCGCCGGGCATGCCGTCCGAGGCGAAGAGGATGCCCTCCCCGAAGTGCAGGGAACTGTGGATGATTTTGCCCTTCGCCGCCTCGGGGACCGGCATCGGGCTGTCGCCAAAGCGCATCAGCGTGAGCTTCCCGTCGAGGGCGGCTGCGTAGAAGGTCATCGCCTCTTCGCAGACGCCGTGGAAGGTCACGTAGGGCATCAGTCGCGTCGTCATCGTTCCTCGCTAGCGGCTTGATTTACACAAGAATTCGCCAGGTCGTTCCCGTGGGGCCATCCTGGAGCTCGACACTGAGCGCCGCGAGTTCATCACGGATGAGGTCTGACTGGGCGAAATCCTTCGCGGCGCGGGCGGCGAGCCGAGCTTCGATTTTCCCGTCGATGGTCGCCGCTTCGAGCTTCCGAAGGGCGAGGCGGCGCACTTTGGTGCGGGCGAAGTAGTCTTCCGGACTCGCCTGGAGGAGACCGAGTGGGGCGACGGCGCCGCGGAGGGCGACGGCGAGCGCGGCGGCGAGCGCCTTGGCCTCCGCGATCCCTTCTGGCTCTTTCTTGAATTGTTTCTGCGCTTTGGTGATGAGTTCGTTCATCCCCTTCGCGATCTCCCCGACGACGGCGAGCGCCTTAGGCGTGTTCAAGTCATCGTCGAGAGCGACGGCGACGTCTTCCGCGCCCGACTTTGCAAGTGCAGCAAGTGCTGGAAATGCCTTCGAAACTTTGGCGCCGATCGCCGGCGACGCCCCCTCGGCGAACGCCTCCGCGCTCACGAGCGCCGTATAGAGGTAGTCGGTCCGGCGCTCCCCTTCGTCGACGCCGGGGAACCAGGTGCGTTCGGCGTGGCCATCGGCCCCCTTGCGGACTTCGCCGGTTTCATCGCGGGTAAAATCGACGTCGAAATTGAGCGGTCCGCGGTAGTGAGCGCCCAAGAGGAAATAGCGGAAGCCTTCGGCGTCGTTCCGGTCGAGGACTTGCGCGATCGTGACGAAGTTGCCGAGGCTCTTCGACATCTTCTCCCCGTCGACGTCCAGGAAGCCGCCGTGCATCCAAACGTTCGCGAATTCGGGGCCCCAGGCCGCCTCGCTTTGCGCGATTTCGTTCTCGTGGTGGGGGAAGATCAAATCCATTCCGCCGCCGTGGATATCGAAGTGGGCGCCGAGGATCTTGTGGGCCATCGCGGAGCACTCAATGTGCCAACCGGGGCGCCCTTTCCCCCACGGGCTCTCCCAGCCCCAGGCCTCCGAGGAGCCCTTCCAGAGCGCGAAATCGAGCGGATCTTTTTTGATTTCTCCAGTTTCCACGCGCGCGCCCGCCTGGAGGTCGTCGATTTTTCGCTTCGAGAGCTTCCCGTAGTCGGCAAATGAACGGACGTGGAAATAGACATCTTTCCCGTTTGCCGTCTCGGCGACGTAAGCGGAGCCCTTTTCGATCAACGTCTCGATCAGCGCGACGATTTCCGGAATGTGTGTAGACACGCGGGGCTCGTGATCGGGCTTTGCGCAGCCGATGGCCGCTAGCTCGCCGTCGCACAGTTCTGCCATCCGCGCCGAGAGCGCCAGCGGCTCTTCGCCGAGCTCGGTGGCCCGCTTCAAAATCTTGTCATCCACGTCGGTTACGTTGCGCACGTAGGAGACCGTCAAACCGCGATTCCGCAGGTGGCGAACGAGGACGTCAAACGTCGTGTTCGTGCGCGCATGCCCCGCGTGGGCGTGGTCGTAGGTCGTCAATCCGCAGAGGTAGAGTCGGACTTCGCCTTCCGTTTTCGGCGTGAACAGTTCGAGCTTCTGGGTGCGCGTGTTGTGGAAGCGAAGCGGCATGCGCGACTCTTTATCGTATTCAACGCATTGCGTTCAGGAAGAACAACGCCCCCCGCCAACGACGCGCCGCCCGGACCGGATTTCCGGGTATTGTCGCCAGATGAAGACGGTCGACCTCGACGGGGCTGCCCAGGCGATAGATGCGTTTCTTCGGGCACTTGGCCACGAGCCGACGACCGATCCTGACCTCATGGGGACCGGCCGCCGCGTCGCCCAAGCCTTCGCGGAGGACCTGCTCGCCGGCTACCGAGAAGACCCACGAGCGCTCCTCGCCCGCGAGGCGATCGCGACGCCGCTCGCGCGCCCGACGTTGGTGCAGGTTGCACCGATTTCCATCGTCACCATGTGCCCCCACCATCTGCTCCCCGCAGAAGGTTCTGCTTCGATTGCCTTTTTCGGCAAGCGCCTCGTCGGCGTCGGCGCCATTGTCGCCGCTGCCCGCGCCGCCTCCCGGCGCCTCGTCCTTCAAGAAACCCTCGGCGAGGACCTCGCATCGATGGTGGACGAAACGCTCGCCCCCTCCTGGGTCGCCGTCGCGCTCCGCTTGGGGCACGGCTGCATGCGCCACCGCGGCGAGCGCGCGACCGAAGCCTCCGTCACCACGATTGCGACGCGCGGTTCGGTCCCTGAAGGCTACCTTGCGCGGCTCCTCTCCGATGGAAAGCTCTGAAATGACGAAGAATACTTCGAAGACTCCCCCCTCGGGAAGTTCGTCCTCGCCCGTTGTCGTTACCGGTGCCGGCCGTGGGATCGGGCGCGCCACCGCCGAGGCGTTTGCCCGCCGCGGCTACGACCTCGTGCTCGTCGGTCGCAACGCCGGTGAACTTGAGGCGGCATCGGCGAGCTGCGCGAAAGAGGGCGTTTCTGTTCTCGAAATCGACCTCGACATCACCACCCACGGCGCCGCGGAGACGATCGCTACGCGAACGTTGGAGCACTTCGGGCCGCCGGCGGTCGTCGTGAATAATGCCGGTATTGTGCATCGATCCCTCGTCGAAGAGACCGACGACGCCTCCTGGAACGCGGTCCTCGACGTCAACCTCCACGCTCCGTTTCGCGTCTGCCGAGCCTTCCTCCGCGCCAACAAAAAAGCGGGGTTTGGTCGTTTTGTGCAGGTTGCAAGTATCTCGTCGACGCTTGGCACGCCGAGGCTCGCCTCCTACTGCGCGGCGAAGTGGGGCATCGTCGGCTTCACGAAATCGCTTGCCGAGGAGCTTCGCGGAACCGGCCTCGCCGCCCTCGCCGTTCTGCCGGGAAGCGTCGCGACGAGGATGTTGGAAGGGAGTGGATTCCCCCCCATGATGGAACCTTCCGACGTCGCAAACACGATTGTCTATGCGGGGCTCGACGCCCCACTCGCTATGAACGGAAGTGCCATCGAGGTGTTCGGATGACGATTGTAACTACGCCCGAGTTGGACGAAGGCTTCGCCGCCGCCCTCGCCGCGATTCCGATCTTCCCGCTGCCGGGAATGATCCTTTTTCCCGGGACCGGCATCCCGCTTCATATCTTTGAGGCCCGCTACCGGGCGCTCCTTGCTCACTGCTTGGCTACCCACCAAGCCCTCGTTCTTGCACCTATTTTGGCCGGTCCTGAGGATGCGCATGGCCACCCGCCGATCCCTAAGATTGTCGGCGGTGGTGTGATTGTTCAGTCGGAGACCGAAGCAGACGGGAAAGGGAATATCCTCGTCGTCGGCAAGGGGCGACTGCTCCTCGAAGAGCTCCCCTTCGAAGGCCCGTTCCGGCGAGGAAAGGCGATCCTCTTGGAGGATGAAGAATCGAGCGACGAGGAGAAAGGGCGCCGTGAACTCTACACGGCGGTTTCCGGATTTGTTTCTGATCTCAAACGGAAAAACGCCGACTTTCAAGTCGAGTTCCCCGCCGACGCACCCCTCGGGCTCTACACCGACCTCGTCGCCTCCGCGCTCGTGGCGGAGCCGCGCGTCCAACAACAGCTGCTCGAGACGATCTCCGTCGACGAGCGGATTGAACGCCTCGTCGACGTGCTCGGCGTCCAGCGGCTCGCCCTGCGGGACGCCCCGGCCGGCAACAAAGCGAACTGAAGGGCCGAAAGAGTTCCAATGAAACGGGTAGCTTCCGTGCCGTTTGCTTCGCTGAAGCCCAACAAGCCCTTCCGCGTCGCCTTCCCCCCCTACGACGTGCTCGTCGTCCGGATCCCGCGGGCGGCCGGCTCGCCGAGCGGCGAGGACGAGGTCTTCGCCCTCGAAGACGCCTGCAACCACGCCGGTGCTCCGCTCTCTGAGGGGCCGGTCACGAAAAACTGCGGAATTATCTGCCCGATGCACGGGTACGTCTTCGACCTCCGCACCGGCAAGCTCACCAAGCCCAAAGGGCTCTGCGACGACCAGCGGAAGTTCGAGGCGCGTCGCGAAGGGGACGAGGTCGTCATTTACGACCCCTTCGAGCTCGCGATCGTCCCGGTCTAACGGCTATTTCTTCTTTGATTTCGAAGGCTTCGTGCCTGTCGTAGCTGGAGCCCCTTTGGTGTGGGCGTCCTCAAGGAGCATCTCCGGGCCGAAGGAGAGGGGGAGGAGCGCGGCGAGCGAGGTCGCGATGACCTTCGGCTTCACGCGCTTTTCTTCGGGAACGTTGAAAAGCTCAATCGGGAGATCGCGCGCAAACTCGCGGAGAACTTGGCGACAAATGCCACAGGGGGCACCCGGTTCGTCGCCGCCCGTGGCGATAGCAATCGCGGCAATTTCCCGCTCGCCGGCCGCAATCATTTGCTGAACCGCCCCCCGCTCCGCGCAGGTGGTGGCGCCGTAGGTCGCATTTTCGACGTTGCACCCAAGGAATACGCGGCCGCTTTTCGTCACCAGCGCCGCGCCGACGCGGTAGTTCGAATAGGGGGCGTAGGCGCGGGTCCGCGCGTCGGTGGCGAGCTCGCGAAGGGTGGAAAAAAGCTCGTCGCGCTCGGTCTCGTCGAGGGCGAACACATCGAGGTCGTGCACAGGCACAACCGTCTTTGTGGTCTTCCGGGCGGAGGCGGTCGTGGTCGGTTTTTTCGTCATGCGAGCCCTTTTTCGGCGATGGCGCCGATCCAGCCTTCGAGCAACGTGAGCAAATCGCCCCGTTTGAGGCGAGCGATTTCTTCGACTTCCGTGTGATTGAGCTTTTGCGGGAGAATGCCGGCAGCGAGGTTCGTGATGCAGGAAAGAGCGGCGACGCGAACGTGCATATGACGGAGCGCGATCACCTCCTGCACGGTGCTCATGCCGACGGCGGCCGCGCCGAGCGTGCGTAGCATCCGGATCTCCGCAGGGGTCTCGTAGCTCGGTCCGGAGAGGCCGGCGTAGACCCCCTCCCGCAAGGAAATTCCCTTGCTTGCGGCGACATCTTTGAGGAGTGCACGCAATTCGGGATCGTAGGCGTCGCTCATGTCCGGGAACCGGGGGCCGAGCCCTTCCGCGTTCGGGCCGGTGAGGACGTTGAGGCCGGTGAGGTTCAAATGATCGGTGATCACCATGAGATCGCCGGGTGCCCAGGCGGGATCGAGGCCGCCGGCGGCGTTCGTCACGAGGATCGCCTGCGCGCCGAGCTTCGCCATCGTTCGCACGCCGTGGACGACCTCCCAGGGGGCGTGCCCCTCGTAGCCGTGGACGCGCCCCTGCATGCAGACGACCTCGATGCCGGCCGCCGTCGTGCCGAAACAAAGGTTCCCCGCATGGCCGACGACCGCCGACGACGGGAGGTGGGGGAGCTCGCCGTAAGGGAGTTTTTCCAAAGATCCGAGCGTATCGGCGAAGCCGCCGAGGCCAGAACCGAGGACGAGCCCGATCCGTCCGGTGCGGCTGGTGCGGGCGCGGACGGCGGCGACGGTGGCATCGACGCGGGCGGCGAGATCGGCGGGCGAGACGGGCGAGACGGGCGACTCGTGGAGCGACATAGATCGACGACCTTACCGAGCGCTGCCGAAAAATGGGGAAGAAGGAACCGCCGCAGCGCGTCGAAATTCCATTACCTTCACAGGGAAATGTTCCTTTGGGTCGCCTCGCTGCTCGGCACGCTCGTCGCCGTCACGACCTTCTTGCTCCTTGAGCGAAGAGGGCGTGACGCGTGGAAAATCGCTGGAGCGGAAGCAGCACCGCTCGGCGTCCGAAGCACCGCGCTCAGCGCGCTTTTCCTCGGACAAGTGGCGCTCCTTGTCGTCCTGTTTCCGCTCGTCGCCCGCGACCTGTCCGGCGCGCGCATCCCCCTCGACGCTCGTACGCTGCTCTTCATCGTCGGCGAGCTCGTCGTCTCCCTGCTCCTCTGGGTTGCCGGCGCCCAGCTCCTCCTTCGGAGCCGGAGCGTTCTCCTCTTCGGCCGGATCGCCACCGGCCTGTCGCTCGCCATCCACGGCGCGATCTTTGGCGTCGGCGCCTTCGAGATCGGCAACAGCTCCCCCGTCGAGTTACGCCCGCTCGCTGCCCTGTTTGTTCTTGGATTTCCTGCACTTTTTGGGGTGCAGGCCGTCTGTCTTGGCGTCGTCGTCGACGGCCTCTTCGAGGCGCCCGTGCCCGAGAACCCCGAGGCAGACCCCGCGGACGACCGCTAGCTCTTTGCAGCAAACTTCGCGCGCAGTGCCGCTTCAACGACCGGCGGCGCGTAGCGACTCACATCCCCTTGATGGGAAGCGATCTCTCGCACCAGCGACGCCGAAACAAACCCATGTTTTACGCGCGTCGGCAGAAACACGGTGTCGACCTCCGGGAGAAGATCGGCATTTGCATGAGCAATTTGAAGCTCATACTCGAAGTCGGTCGCCGCACGCAGGCCGCGCACGATGACTCCGGCGCCGCGTGCTTTGCAGAAATCGATCAAGAGACCGTCGAAGAAAGCCGCAGTGACGTTGGGCAGGTGGGGCGTCACTTCCCGAATGAGCGAGAGCCGTTCTTCTGCCGAAAAGAGCGGATGTTTCGTCGGGTGGACGCCGACCGCAACGATCACCTCGGCGAAGAGGTTCGACGCGCGCGCGATGAGGTCGAGGTGGCCCAAGGTGACTGGATCGAAGCTCCCCGCGTAGACGGCAAGATTCGCCGACGGGGGAAGCACCCGGGTCGGTGCGCCGGTCGGGCTCACTTGCCGCCTGCCTTCGCGGGGGCGGCGGGGGCGGCGGGAGCGGCCGGAGTTGCAGGCTTTTTAGGGGCGTCCTTTGCCCGAGTCGCCTCCTTCGCCGGGGCCTTGGGCGCATCCTTCGTCGGGGTCGTCGGCGCCGTGGTCGGTGCCGGCGGCTCGTCGACCGGCGCGAGGAGCGACGCATCCCGCTCAAGCCAGGCAAAGCGCCCTTCGTCGCCGAAGGTCACGCGGAAGGGGACGAAGAGGGCTGCCCCGGCAACGCCCGCCAGGTGCATGTCGATCTTCGATTGAAAGGCGCCAAGATCGGCCCCTTGAACGGCCGGGATCTGGGGAATGTCAAAGGCGCCAAGCCGGAAAAGCGGCACGATGCCGGCGCGCTCTTTGGAGCTCAGCCCCGAGTCGGGAGTGAACGTCGCAAAATCGACGCCGGCGCGCTTCCACGCTTCGTCTTGGAGGGCGAGCGGGTAGCGGACGTTCGTGTCGACGAGGAAGGGGACCATGTCGTCGTCGGACTTCGTGAGCCCGGCGCGGAAGACCATGGCGGCGCCGCGCGCATAGGCGAGCGGAATCTTTGTCGCTTCCGGCGGTGGCGGCGCGTCCTCTTTGCGGACGACGAACTGGGCCCCGCGGCGATCGAAGGTCGCATGGAGGTGCCGGAGCGTGTTCACGCCGATAAGCGCCTTGATTGGCGCCTTGAGCTCCTCGCTCAATGCCGTCAAATCCATCGGAAGTGCCGGCACATCCTTGACTTCAATCTCGCCAAAACCGAGGGAGACCCACGAGGGGGAGCTCTTCACCGAGGTGTCGAGCATCAATTCGGGAACCCCGGTGACCACAATCGCAAGAACTTCCTGATCGTCCACCACGCAGGGGACAACCAAGAGGGGCCCGGCGGTCGGCATCACGATCGGCGCGATGAGCGCTGAACCGCTCATCGCAAACGGGTGACGGCCCCGACCGTCGCGAGCTAGAGCGACGACCTGCTTCGCCCAAGGGTCCTTGACTTCAGGTTTTTTTAGCTCGAGCTCCAGCGTTCGCGCGGTGTTTTCGACGTCCCCCGCGTACCAGTAGCCGCGCCCGCGTAGGCCGAGTGCTTCACCGTCGGTGAGGTCGCGCGTGAGGCGTTCAACGGTCGCGAAGTCGAGGCGGGCCAGCGCGATCTTCGCCCCGAGCACCTTTGCGTCGTGGTCGTTGGCTTTCTCCTTGAGCGCCTCGCGAATCGCCGTCTCTGCATCTTCGAGGTCGGCGTTTGCGTAGCTTGCGGCGGCGCGGGACTGCCATTTGCTGGCCGCCGCGTTCACCGGCGATTGCGGCTCCGACGGGCAGCCAGCGAGCGTCGCGACGAGGGCGGCGGCGGCGAAGGGGCGGAGGGGGCGAGAACGGAGGGGGGCCCGTGACATGGCCCCGGGCTCTAGCACCGCGGCGCGCCCCTTGTCGCCGCTCCCTCGACGCCGACTACCGATCCACGTTCTTCGGGGCCAACGGTTTCGCCACGTCTCCCCGGGGCTCTGCCGCGAGCCCCGCCTTCAAGAATTGGGCAACGCGCGTCCAGACGCGCACCGTCTCCTCGGGATCTACAAGCAGATGCGTCGTCCCCGCAATCGGATAGAACTCGACCGGAAGTCCTCTTTGTTCCATCGCCTGGGCGAGCTTCAGACTCTGGGAGAAATAGACGTTGTCATCGGCAGTTCCGTGAATGAGCAACAGCGGCGAGCTCGACGTTGCCTCGGCGGCACGCACGAGCAAATTGCTCCTCTTGTAGCTTTCATCGGCGCCGCCCGTACCCGGCACGCCGAGGTAGCGTTCCGTGTAGGCGGTGTCGTAGTCGCGCCAATCGGCGGGGGGCGCGCCGGCCACCGCGACCCGGTAGAAAGTCGGCTGGGCAACGGCAGCGAGCGCCGAGAAATAGCCGCCGAAGGACCAGCCAAATACGCCGATTCGCGAAAAGTCGGCCTGCGCAAGCGCCTGATCTTTCTGCAGTTCGAGGGCCCGAAGCGTCGCCATATGGCCGTCGATGGGGGTCGTTCCGAAGGCCCCTCCCATCCTCCGCTCGAAGTCGTGGCCGCGTCCTGGTGTCCCCGCGCTGTCGATCGCAATGACGTAGGCGCCGACCGCATCGGCGATCCATTGGGAGCGCGCGTAGCTCAATACATTCGGCGATACAATCGTGACTCCCGGGCCCCCGTAGGCGGCATCAATAACCGGAAGCTTCGCCCCCTTCGGAATCGGATAGCTCGGCGCGATCACAGAAACTGCGATTTTTTCTGGTCCAACGCGAAGAAACGTCGGTGCAGGCAGCGGGCTTGGGAGCGTCCATCGGCCGGCGATCGTAACCACCATCCCCTCGCCGGGGCGCCCTACCGTCCACGAGGGGAGCCCGGCGCCGGTCGCCAGGAAGTGGGCGGTGACACAGCGATTGCCGTCCTCGCTGCAGACGGCATCTACCGCTTCACGATCGCTACCTGCGAGAAATTCCGGCGCTTTTCCCGAGCGAAGTCGCGCGAAACGACCGTCGGTTCCGTCCTGGCCCACGACTGCGAGTACGGCGCCGTCGGTCTCCACGGCGACGATGTGTTTCAGCTCCCAGCCCCCACCGCCCGTAGCGGCTAGCAGGGTGCCGCGCGGGGTACCGTCCTCCGAAAAGTGACCGATACGAACCGAAGAACTCCCAGCATCGATGGCGCGGACAAAGCCGCCACCGGCGCTTTTTGAGAGCGCATAGGGGTGCAGTCCTTCGGTATTTACAAAGGCCGAATCATGCTCCTCGCCGCGGCCTACGAAGGCCTTTCCGTCCCAAGCGAAGAGGACCGCCCGTTTCTGGGGGCGGTCGGTCGCGTAGAAGAAGGGGGTCTCGCCGACCCAACTTACCGTCGCAACGTAGGGAAAATCTGAGGCTTTCCAGGGGAGCACCGTCCGCTTTTTGGTCGCGACGTCGACCAGCGCGAACCCGATCGTCGCGTTCTCCCGACCGGCGCGTGGGTAGTAGGGGCGGTCGGGTTCGTTCTCCGGGTGGGCAGGGTCGACGATGGCGATCCGTTCGACCTTCCGCTGGTCGACGGTTTCGATGAGCACCTGCCGCCCATCCGGCGAGAACCAATAGCCCCGGCTCCGGCCGAACTCCTCCTGCGCCACAAATTCGGCGGTGGCGAGCGGTTGCGCGGCGGTTCCTCCCGTGGTCAGCGCCTGTTCGTCGCCGCGCCCGTTCGCGGCGCTACGATACAAATTTCCCTCACGAACATACGCGACAAAGGCACCGTCGGGGGACCACTGAGGATCGGTTGCCCCGTCCACGTTCAGAAGCACACTCTTTCCCGGTTTCGCCGAGCCATCTTTTGCGATTTCGAGAGGGATGACGAACAGCTTCCCGCCGAGCGGCAGCAAGAGCCGCGTCCCGTCCGGCGACGGGAGCACCTGGGAGAAGCCCTTCGTGGTCAGTCGCATCCGCTCGCGGCGTGCTTTTTCTGCGGCGGAGAGGATCTCCTCGCCGGCGGCAAGGTCGCTCGCTCGGAGGAAGAGTTCTACCTTCCCGGCGGTGAGGTTGGCGAAGTAGAGCGATTGGCGCGGATCTTCGTGTTCCGACTGGAGGAAGAAGACGCCATTGAGGCCTTTAGGAAATGCGAAGGACCCAGGGGTTCCGAGTCGATGATTGCGCGTTTGAGCAATTGCAGTAAGTCGTTGCTTTAGTGCGGCACTTTCCGGAGCGACCACCGGTTCTGGCACGGGGAGTTGCGCGGAAGTCGGCGGAGGCAGCGCACGTGCCGGTGGTGACACGGTCGGCGGCGCCCCGCAGGCGACGAGGAGAAGAGCGAGGCTAACGGGGGGACCGGCGCGCATGGGCGCGTACCCTAGGTAGCTGCTCGGAATCTCCTTTTCGGAGTGCGACACGTCCTCGCGAAA
>DYPH01000079.1 GCA_020720045.1 Sorangium cellulosum
ATTCCGAGCAGCTACCTAGGCGGTGACGAACACGCGCTCGACCCAGTGGCGCTGGCCATCGCCAAAGGCAACGAGGATGTGGGTCGCCGAAAGCTGAAGAACCGTGGCAGGATAGCGCTGACCGTTCGACCACGTCACGAGCACTGGGCGGCCAAGAGCAAAGGGATCGACTGGGGCGACGGGCACCGCTCGCACGCTCGGGGAGACCGACGGCGCCGCGGGGGCGTAGCCACCTGGCGCGAAAGGTTGGGCCTGCGGAGACGAGGAAAATGGACGAGATTCGGCCATTTGGGGCGCAGACGCCGGTGCCGCGACGACAGCTCGCCGCGAAGAATCGAGGTTCGCGAGCTGGGGCGCGGAGAGCGGTGCTGCAACCGGCAACGGCGTCGTCGGTGAGAAGGTCCCGCGGATGCCCGACGATACGGGGGCAGCGACCGGAGCGATTGGCGAACGGGCCTCCATGACGGCGGTGCCAGAACGACCAGAAACGGCCGGGCGCCCGGAAGGTTCCGCGGCATCGCCGGGGGCCGCTGTGCCTCTCGCGGCCTCGCTGGCGGGGGAGTCCAGCATCGCCCGCAAATTCAGGTGGCTCCCTGCGAGCGGCGAGACGACGCGGGCGGGCGGAGCAGCGGGGCGCGCCTCGGACGCCCCCCGTTCGTCGGCGACGGTCTCCCCCCACGGCATGGCGCTCGGGACCGAAACGAGCACGGGATCGGGCGCCGTCGTCGCTTCGCCTAAGATTTCGGCCGCGCGCCGCTTCCCCTCGGCGAAGGCGGCGGCGAGCGCACTGTCGTCTGGATTTACGGTCGCCCCAAGGGGATCAACGTCGGGTGCAGGCGCCACGCTGGGGCGTGCTGGAACGTCTGCGGTCGATCGCCCACATTGAGGGCAAAATCGCGCATCCGTACGGAGCTGTTGGCCGCAGGCGAGGCAGTTCATGACCGAACGCGAAGCCTACACCACCGCGTCAAAAATCTGCAGCTCCACCGCGATGCCGCCGAGATCGACGGCACGTGCCGTCCGCAAACGGAGCCCGGCAGCTGCAGCCGCCTCGCGGGTCGCGCGCGTGGCCGGGGAAAGCCACACGAGGCGACCTCCCGGAGCAAGAACGGTCGCTGCATGTGCCAAGAAACGGACCAAAAGCCTCGTAATTCCTTCAGCATCTTGGACGCGACGCCCAAGCGGCGGGTTCGTCACGATGGCGGTCACTTTCGAGGGTCGCGCCGTGCATGCGTCTTCGACGACGAGGGAGAGGCGCGCAACGCCGGCGGTGTTTGCGAGCGCAGCGTCGATGGCGCGCCGCTCACGATCGGTGCCGTGCAAGGAGGCATAGGGGCCCGCTTCGGCGCGCTCGCGGAGTTCGAGGGCGGAGCCGCAGAACGGGTCCCACACAACGTCGTCGGACTGGGGCTGAGACGCGCGGACGAGCGCCGCGGCGACCGTCGGGTGGGAGGCGGCGGGGACGTCAGCCACCCGGTAGGAAAACCGGCTTTCGCCAAGGGCATGGAGCGTGATCGCGACGGCAACCCCTTCGGCGGCAGAACGCTCAAACACCAAAGAAACTGGGGCATTGCGACCATCCGAAACGATCCCATGCTTGCCGAGCGCTTCGGCGAGCGCGAAGATCTCGGCGCGCCCGCGACCGTCGCGACGGGCAAAGGCAATCCGCATGCGCGGGAGGGGCGTGGAGGCCTCGCCCCCCGAAAACAGCGGACGCAGCCAGGGGGCGACCGTCTCCGCGACGGCGACGGCGAGCTTTGCCGGTGCCGATTCGCGCGGGGCGACGGCAAGCGGCAACACCGCCTCGATTTCGGACGCGGTCCGTACCGCACCGAGGGCCGCGAGCGGGAAAGCGCCGGCGAACGTGACAACGCCACGCTCCACGCGAACCTGGCTAAGTGCCCCGAGACGCTCCTCAATCTCCCCTCGAAGAATCTCCTCAAAGCCGGCCCGACAACGAAGACGCCACGTGCATGTCGGGGCGACGGCGAGTTCGGCGAGCGGAGCCTCTTCGTGGGCGCGCGCCTCTTCGCGGCGAGCGACGACCGCCCCCTTCCCCGCGATGCCGTTTTCGTTCGCAAATGCGCGACCTTCGGCGCCACCCACCGTCGCAAGCGCCCACAGCACCTCGCGACGAAGCGCTTCCCGGTCGGCG
The DNA here is from genome assembly GCA_020720045.1 of Sorangium cellulosum. GTDB lineage: Bacteria > Myxococcota_A > Polyangia > Polyangiales > Polyangiaceae > JAAFHJ01. The sequence goes on from DYPH01000079.1 coordinate 2,156, forward strand.
GTGCGCAAGCCGGCGGCAGGCCCGTCGGCCGCGAGCCACCGCGCGGCCGCTGCAAGCAGCTTCGGGGCGAGCGTCTCCGTCGGCGCCCCTTTCCCCAGTTGAACAAGGACCTCGCGGAACGTGCGCGGCTCCTCTTCCGTGAGCGCCCCCTCGAGGACGTCAAGCGCCGGCTTCGAGCCGCCTCGCGCCAACCGGCCAACGAGACGCACAAGCGCCGGACGGACGGCGGCGGGCGTCTCCGCCGCGGAAAGCGCCCGAACAACCGCCGGCAGAGCCCCGTCGCCCGCCCGCTCAAGCGCCCGAAATGCTTTCTTTTCGAGCGTTTCATCAGCGAGAGCGCCGAGGACGGCGACGAAGGTCTTTTTCCCCGCGGTAAAGCCCGGGTCTTCGAGGAGGGCGACGAGTTCGGGCGTAGGGAGCATGGCGGTCATGGCGGGTCGGTGCTGCTACACGGAAAAGGAGCGCACGGCGCGACGAAACTTCCAGACTGGCCATCACGTAGGGTCCCGCAGCGGTTCTGGTTCCGAGGAGGCGGCAGTTCTGATGACAAATCCCGACGCGAGCGACCTGGTCACCCTCCCCCGACGCACCCTTCTCCGGACGGCACTTGCCGGAGGAGTGATCGCCATCGGCGGCGGCGCGTATGTGATCGCCAATGCGCAAGAGACGGACAAGGCGCGCGCAACCGTTCGAAATGACGGAAAATCTCGCCTCCCGCCCAGCCAGTACCTGCTGACGAAGTTGCGCGACATGGGCGGAACGGAAGGGGATCCTTCGGCGGCGAATTTTAAGCTGAAGGTCTACGGAGAGGTCGATGCCCCCTTTGAGCTCACCTTCAAGGAACTACTCGCGCTCCCCCAGGCCGACCAAAGTTGTGACGTTCACTGCGTTACAAAGTGGACGATGCTCGACGCGACGTTCACCGGCGTTCGGGTGAAAGAGCTCGCAGACAAAGCGAAGGTCCGGAAGATCGCGCGCCACGTGATTTTTGAGGCGGCCCACGGCTACACCTCCAATGTACCGATCGCCGAAGCGCTCGCACCAAACGTCCTCGTCGCCCATCGCCACGACGGAAAAGCACTCGGCCGCGCGAACGGGGCGCCCGTTCGTGCGCTAGTTCCTGATTTGTATTTCTGGAAGAGCGCCAAGTGGCTTACCGGGATTCGTTTCGTCGCGAAGGACGAACCCGGCTACTGGGAAACGCGCGGATACCACAACCACGCCGACCCGTGGCGGGTAGAGCGTTATGGTTGAACCTACCGAAGTAAAAGAACTTTCATCAGCTGGCAGTGGAAGCCGCCCCGCCAAGGAAGCGAAGGCAAGCAAACCTGTTTTGCGCCCGTGGGTTCGTGCGCTTCATCGGGATTTCGGCTACTTCGTTGTCGGACTCACCGTCATTTATGCGGTCTCCGGCCTGGCGGTAAACCACATTGCCGATTTTGACCAAGGGGACGCAAGCTTCGTTCGCTACTCGACGACCCACGAACTTGGGCCGCTCACCGGAGACGACGATACCCTTGCGAAGACCGTGCAAACAAAGCTCGGAATCACCGAGAAGCCCAAGGAAGTCTTTCGGCGCGGGGAGAACGAACTGGAGATCACCTTCGAGAATCGGACCCTCGAAATAGATACGCGAAGCGGTCACGTCGATGACGACGGCAAAAAGCCACGCTTCTTTCTGCGCTTCGCCAACTGGCTCCACCTCAATCGCGGAAAGAAAGCCTGGACGCTCATCGCCGACGGCTACGCGGCGCTGCTGCTCTTTCTCGCGTTCTCGGGGCTCGTCATGATCCCAGGCAAAAAAGGCTTTTTCTTTCGAGGCCTTGTGCTCGCCGGCGCCGGGATTGCCATCCCGGTCGTCTACGTGGTTTTCGCCAGCGGCAAGTAGACAAACTCGACCTCGGCGCCGAGCGCGTCGAACAGCGGGCGAAGTTGGGCGCCGTTGCCACGCAGGATCTGGAGAACGACCCGTGCGCGAAAAGGGTCGGGTGACGAGAGCGTGACCCACGCCTCGCCGGACGGCTCCGTTTCGCTCGCCAGCGGCGACGCCTCGTCGGGGAGCTGGAGAAGCCACGCGCCCGCCCCGTCGGAGACGCGCGTTGCACCGACCGCCTCCAGGGCATCGAGAAAGCACCCGCCCCCGAGGGCAGCCAATTTTGGTGCAATATGCACGCGAATTTCGCGCTCCGCCAGGCCGATTGCGGCGATGGCGCACTGGGCGCGAAGCGCGTCGTCGAAGAGCGGCTGGAGGGTCGCCTCAACGAGCGGGAAATCGAGACGGTGGACCGCGGCATACCTTCGGAGACGCGCGTCGCGAGCGGCCTCCGCCGGCGACGAAAACGGCGAAAGTTTCTCGCGATACTTGTAGGATGCAATCTTTGCGACGAGCGCCCGGCGCTCGGCAATTTTCCCTACGAGCGCCTCGTCGATCCGTGCGAGTTCCGCCCGCAAGTCTTCGAGCTCGTCGGCCATGGCGGGACCGTTACCCCAGCGGCCCGGCTCGGGGAAGGGACGATCCTCGTCCGCGGAACCGCCGGGGGCGGGGAGGAAACGGCGAGCACGGATGCATCCGCAAAAAAATGCTAGCGGACCTTGTGGTTGCGATTCCCGCGTGGGCTCTTGAGGCGGTCGATGCGCTCCGCCACCTCGACCGCGATCTCTATTTTTCCGTGCATGGTGCAACTCCGCCAGCGGTGCCGGTGCTCTACGCGGCGCGGCTCCTCTCGGCGATCGGCGGCGGGTTCGCGCTCTTCTTGCTCCCGCCGGCGTGGCTTGCCGCGAGGAAAAAATCAGAGAAGACGCTCGAATCATTGCTGTACCAACTATTACTTGCCGTCCTGGTAACTGCGGCGGTGGTGTTCCTCATGAAGCTGGCGGTCGGGCGCACGCGCCCCTGTTACGCGCTGCACGCGGGCGCCTGGTGCACACCTCCGACCGACCCCTCTTTTCCAAGCGGCCACGCCGCGGGGAGCATGGCGGTTGCGGTGACGTTGGGTCGCCGTTCGCGGGTCGCGATGCCGCTTCTCCTGGCCGCGATCGGCGTCGCCTGGTCGCGCGTCGTGCTCGGCGTTCACTTCCCGAGCGATGTCCTGGCCGGTGCCGCCCTCGGCGCCGCGCTGGCGTGGGGGATCGACCGGAGGTGGAACCGACCGCGGGCAACCTTTAGAAATCACCCATTTTCCGGGTGACAAGCCGACGAACGTGACGACGATGGCCCCATGATCCTTTCCGTCCCTCGCATTCTTCCTTCGGCCATTCTTGCGGCTCTCCCCTTCGCGCTCCTCGCGGCGTGCAGCACTGCCACACCGGCAGACTCTCCCGAGGCGGATGGCGGCGCTATCGCCACAGATGCGGGCTCAGATGCCTCAGTAGATGCTGCCGTGGATGCCTCGGTGGATGCCGCCGTGGATGCTGCGATTCCTGCAGACGCAGGCGGCGGCGATAGCGGACTCGGTGATGCGAGCCTCCCCGTAGATGCCGGTATTGATGCTGCGGATGGTTCGAGCGATGCGGGGGTCGTGGTCGATTTGTATGACCCGGCCATCGTCCCCAAATTCGAATTGACCCTCGCTCCAGACGCCATCGCCACACTTTCGAGTACCGCCGCCGCCGACCAAAAGACCTGGGTCCACGGGACGTTCCGCTACGGCGGAAAGGAGGTGGTGGACGTCGGAATCCGCCGAAAAGGATCGTCCACCTTCCGGGCGCTCCCCGGGAAAGCTTCGCTGAAGGTCCGCTTCGACAAATACGTAAATGGACAAACATTTGCAGGACTTCACGAGCTCACCCTCAACAACATGGTGAGCGACGAGACGGGCCTTGCCGAGCGCCTCTCCTACCACCTGTTTCGTGCCGCCGGCCTCCCCGCACAACGCGCCAACTCGGCGACGGTCGCCATCAATGGCGACAATTATGGTCTCTACGCCAACATCGAGACGCCAAACAAAGATTTTATCAAGAGGGCCTTCGGTGCAAATACGAAGACACTCTATGAAGCTGATTATGGCCAATGGATTCCGAATGACGGTTCCTACAGCGAAGAAGTCGGTGACGGTACAAAAGCAGATCTAACTGCCCTCTTCGCCGCCGTCGCAGCCACGACCGATGCGAATCTCCCCAACGGCGTCGCCGCCAATCTTGACGTCACCGAGTGGCTACGTTTCTCCGCCGCCGAAGGCGTGATTGGGGACCGTGACGGCTACGCCTTCAGCATTTATTCGTCGCATAACTACTTTCTTGCCGGAAATACAAATGGTGTACTTTCGTTGGTTCCGTGGTCCCTAGACCTCACTTTTGAGGACAACCCGCGCGTGGTCGTCACAGCACCGAAGCCGGCCTATCCGACGGGCGAGCCGACGCTCCTCAAGCGCTGCAAACAGTCGCCCGCCTGCTGGGCGACCTACAAAGCGCAAGTAAGTTCAGTACTTCAGGTCTTCCAGGCCCAAGACCTCGGCGCGCTCGCACAGACCTGGCACGCCCAGATTGACGGCTACCAGCGGAACGACCCGAAGCGGGAGTCGACGATCAGCACCTACGACGCCGAGACGAACAAACTTTACGGGTGGATCGCGGCGCGTCCGGCGGTCGTTACCGCCCAGCTGGCGGCGCCGTAGCCGCGAAGCGCACGACTCGGAGGCGCTCCCCCTCGTAGAGCACTTCTCCGACGCCGGTGAGCTTGCCGAAATGATCCTTCGGCGCCACGACGAGGACCTTCCCCTTCGCAGCCTCTTCCTGAACCCACACCGTATCGACGTCAAAGACCCAGGCGCGCGAGAATTCCTCTCCGTGGAGTCCGGAAAGGACCTCCGTCTGGGCAACGTCGCAAAAGATACGCACCGGCTTTTCGCGCCGAAGCAGCTCTGCCGCGATTCGTTCTTCCCTCCACGCATTTTGGTGAATCAATCGTAGATTCACCTGGTGAGGGATGACCTTTTCAATCACCGTATAGGTCGCGAGCGCTGCGACGATGGCGGTCCCAACGAGGGCGCCGGTGAGCGCCTGGAGCGGGCGACCACGGACGACAACGGCGAGGGGCAGTCGGCGTGCAGCGAAGGCAACGAACGCGACCACTCCGTGGGCAAGGAGCGCCGCGTAGAAGGGGAGGACGGCAAAGAAATGTCTTAGAAGCCCGAGATGTTGACCGCGAACCCAGCCCCAAGTGATGAAGGCCAAGAGCGCAGAGCCCACCAGCGCGAAGGCGAGCCCCTCTCTTCGGTCCGCGCGCAGGCGTAGCGGCGCTGCGTACCCGACAACGCCGAGGAATGCCAAGCCCACAAAGGGGCCGAGCTGATGCCACGGCAAGCGGATCGCGTACCAGGTAATCCCTTTGTAGAAAGGGTCGAGAATCCCGACGCCCGACTTGCGAGCGCTTTCGACAAACTTCGCGTTCTCTTTCGCAAATGCGAAGAACTCTCCATACTGAGCGCGGTGGGCAAAAATCCACGCGACGATCGTGAGCCCAGGAAGCAGAATCGCGAGAAAGCGTGTGTACATTCCGCGAGCGCTGCTGCCAGGCGGTATGGTGCGGCGGGCGACAACCAGGTAGGCGAGGGCCGAGAGCGCGAAGGCGGGGAGCGTCGACCACGCTTCATAGCGGAGGACGCAGGCGAGCGAGAGGAGCAGTCCGGCCACGAGGTGACCGACGCGGCTCCGTCGATCGACAAGAACGACCGCCCCAAGGAGGAGCGCCGCAAAGAGCGGCTCGGGCTCGCCGGTCTGCCCGTGTTCAATCGCGAAAGGGAAAAGAATCAATAGCAACGGTGCAAGACAGCGGACCGCGAGCGCACGCAACTCTTTGGCAGGAATTGGCGCAGATGAATCGTCCTTCTTCCGCGGCGAGAGCGCCGCGACGAGGAGGAGCGGCTGCAAGGACGAGAGCCCCACGTCGATCTTCCGCATCGCCTCCAGGCCCCCGCCCAGAAGGTGAAGACCGGCGTAGCAAAAATGCCAAAGAGGGAGCCATACCCAGTGCTGGCGGAGGTCGGTCGGATTTGCGAGGAGCGTGCGCCCGATGATCGCGTGTCCGTAGGCGTCGCCATCGAGGTCGGGCCCCGCGCGAAGGAGATCGAGGCGGAGCGCCGCGAGAACCACCGCCGCGACAACCCCCGAAATCCACGGTGCCCACTGCCTGAATTTCATGGTGCTTTCGGCGAACTCGGCGCGACGGCCCCTGTTGAAGGCCCGCCGTCTCTCACGACGCCGTTGCCAGGGAATTCGCTGGCGGTCGTGAACGGACGGGCCCCTCGGCGGAGAAAGACGCGAACCGCCCCAAATGCGTACGCCTCCCAGTAGTCGGTGCGGAGCGTCTTGGCCATCACGGCATCGTGATTTTCGATGTCCTCAAGGGCATCTTCAAACGATGTGAGTGGGGCGCGATCAAACAGGACCCACGCCGCAGCAGGGTGAGTATCCAGTCGCGCATGAACGTCTTTCCAGTGGGCGACCTCCATCCCCTTCACGACGGCCGCCGCCGCCTCTTCACGCCCGGGCGGCGCGGTGTCGAGAGCGCCGTGCCAGGCGGCATCGGCATCGAGATCGTAGGAATAAATGTAAGGCGTCGCCGACAAACGCTTCGCAAAAAAGAGGACGTAGGGATCGATGCCGTAGGTCTGAACGCGATCACCCGGCGCGGTGTGTGCGGCCAAGAATGCGGCCGCGCCACGCATTTCACGCGGGTAGTAGTCGTAGCCGCGGAAGGCATCCAGCCAGGGGCGCGAGACGGCGATGTTGGTTCCGTCAAAGGGCTCGCCCCGCTGAGCCGCCGTTGCACCGATGGTCGCCGGCCACGGGAAGAGAACGTGGGGTGCCCCCTGGAGGGTGAACCGAAGGTAGTAGACGCCGACGGCGGCAAGGACCGCACCGAGCGCACCGGCGAGACGCCGAACTCCCAGTGATTTTGACCACTCCGAGCGATCGGCGAGCGCAAAAGCGAGGGTGACACCGAGGAGGCTTACGCCGAAAGTTGCAGGATGCAGGTGATAGGGGAAGCCCTTCTTCTGCAGGATGACGCCGAAGACGCCAATTGCGCTCCAGAAGACGACCGGGAGCGCCCTTAGCGGGAGGAGGCGAAACGCGAGCGCGAAAATGCCGAGAACCGTCGCGCCGGCGGCCATCCGGAAGGGGACGGTGTTCCAATCGAGGTCGTACAACTCCCGCGGGGTGTGCGGCCAAATGTAGACGTACATCTGTGGCGCATCGACGAACCAAATACGGAAGAAGGCGCGGATATCGCCGTAGTAGGCGAGATCGGCGAGCATCGCCAACAGCCCAAGGATCCCGCCGAAGGCAAAAATAATCAATCCACGCAATCGCTTGGCGACGGGGGAGACTTTTCGGAGCGGATGCGCTTCCGTGGGGAGCCCAACAATCGCGATAGTGAACACATTCAAGGCGACGAAGGGGGCAAAGGTGTGTTTCCCGAAGACCGACACCACTCCGGCGAAGCCGGAAAGCGCCAGGAGAAGGAAGTTCTCCCGCCGACGGCTGGTGCGGGCGGGATCCAGCGCGACGAAGAGCCCCGCCGCCGCGATGCAGGCAAGCCAACCGCAGAAGTTCTCCCGCTGGGCGAGATCCCACGCGAGGAACCGAAGGTATTGGGCGGAGCCCGCAACCGCGAGGGCCGCCCCCCAGAACAGGCGGACAGCCGGTTTTCGAGGCTCGTCTTTCTGGGAGAGCGATGGAAGCGCCGCTCCCAGAAGAAAGAAACAGGCCGTCGTGACGATGCGATCGAGCAGGTGAAAGCGGAGTTCATCGCCGCCGCCAAGGGCCAAGAAAGTGCGATGAACAAGGTGAATGAAAGGCCCATTGACGTCGCGAACATCAACGTAGTCGCGCTCGCCGCGGGACAGCGCGTAGGCAACATATTGAAAGATGCCCTGATCGCGGCCGAGCGTCGTGTGAATGCTCACCCAAAGCGCCGTAATGAGAAGCGAAAGTGGCGCAATTGCAACGAAGAGCGGTGTGACGATCGTCGGACGGAGCAACGCCCGCAGCCCCCGCCATTGGCGCTTCGAGAGGGGCGTGCTGGCCGGAGGCTGCTCCGGCGCTCGTTGCGGGTCGACCATGGCGCGCCTCTACCATGGGTTTCGCGGCGGTTGGTCGCGGTCGTCACGCCTCGTCAGGGGCGAACGACGACGCTCGCCGTGTAGGAAGCGTCGGCAAATGCGTCGGTGTGGGCACGTGCGAAGGCCGCCTCGATGCATGCGCTCGCTGCGTCGCGCCCCGTCGAAGTCCGCGTCGCACTGACGCGGGCGACCGACCCGTCGCTGCGGAAGGTAATTTTGCAGGTGCGAGGTTCGTCGCCGGCCGCGAGGCACCGACGCGCACCGCTCTGGGCGCCACCGACCGCAGCCATAATGGCGCCTGCCGACGGGCGGAGCTGGCGTGCCTGCACCTCGTACTCTTTGCTGTTTGAAGCGTCTGCGGCTGGCGCTTCGCGGAAAGCGGTCGGGCCAACGGAGGCACGAATGGCGGCGTCGAGATCGAGCGGAGGCCCCTTCGAAACGGTCGACGGCGGCAACTCCTGAGGCGCCACCGTACCGAATGCTTCCGGAGAATGTTCAGCGCGTTCTCCGGACAGATCGCCGCGTCTAATAGCTTTGAAACTCGCGATATTCTTCGTCTGATTCTCTGTTTGATGGACGTCCTTGGCGCTCTGCAACCCCACGAGGGTCTCGGCGTGTGCCATCGGAGGCGCGAGCGTCGACGCTGGTGACGGGATCGACAAGTTCCCACGCCGCGCCGCGCTCCGTACGCGCGAAACCTCTGCACGCTGGCTCGCGAGACCGGCGCCGGCTTCCACATCCCGATCTTGCTGATAGGAAACCATTTTCTGGGCGAGAGCCCACGCATTCCCTCCGAACGAAGCCAAGATTACCGCCGCCCCAACGACCCCCCAGTGCCGCTTCCGGGGACGGAGACGAGGCTCGTCCCCCACCGACGGCGCCGGTTCGAGCCGGAGAGGCTCGCGACGCCGCACGACTTGAGAAACGGAAAATATACGTTCGAAGCGAGCATTTTCCTCGCGGCGCTTCATTTCGCGCAGAAGGCCACGGATGTCGATCATTCCGCTATTTTCAAGGTCGGTCTTCATGGGCACCTCGCAAGGTCCGTGGAGCGGAAGTGGCTCGGCATTCACGAAAATTCGAAAGAGATCTTTTTTCGCACGAAGGTGATCGCTTTCGCCGAGCGAACGCCACAAAGCTCGCTGGGCCAATGGGTCGCAAGGTCTTCCGTCGTACCGCGCGATGCGAATTCCTTGCATCTCACCCGGCGACCGCGTTTGTTGCGGCTGTGATCCGTCGCTTTTTCCCAGTGCTTGCGCCCTTTCTTCTCGTCGCGTGCGGAGGCTCGGCGGCGACGCACGCCGGAAAACGACCGGCGACGGACGACTTCGCGGGGGCCGAGCTTCGGCCGACAAGCTCTCTTTCTGCAGAGATTTCGGTAATTTCTGCGCTTCCGCGGCCGCTTCGCGTCCCCCTCGACGCCTGCAGCGAACTCTTCGTCTACGCGGAGGCAGGGGCCTTGGCAGCGACCGCCGATTCCGGGTCGCCGGAAGCGAACCCAATCGCGCTACAAAAGGGAAAAATTGCACGATTTTCTGGCGCCCACCACGTCGATCTCCAGAGCGCTTCCTCCGCAGGCGTCCCGGCGGTGCTGGTCATCGCGCGGAAGGATGGCGCCGCGTGGCCGAGCTTCGCCTCCTCGCGGAGTGGCGCCTGTGCGTACGGCTCCGAGCGCGATGCGAGCGTCGCAATCATCGACCCCGAAAATGCCGCGCCCCAGCGGAGCCTCGATGGGGCCCTTCAAACGCGCTACCTAGCGGGTGCAAAAAACGCCTCCGTATCCAGCACTTATGCCACTCTGGACCTCCTCCAAGGGAGGCCGGATCTAAAGATCCCCGAGGAGTCGCTCGCGAGCGACGAAATCCTCTACGTCGAAGACGGCGAAGGGACGGCAACCTCCGGAGGCGCCACGACGGCGTTCAAGGGGGGGAGCATCCTCCCCGTCGCACGGGGGACGAAACACGGAATCGCGACGACGGCAGAAAAGGCATTGTTTTCGCTGCGTGTGTTCGCTCCGATCCCCCATTGACGGCACACCGCCCAATGCCTCAACGCGTAAGTAAAAACCACGCTAGGTACGCACCTACAATCAGGATTCCTGCCCCGCCCGCGAGGACGATCAATCCGACCGGAGGCCCGGCAGCGGGGGCGCCTGCAACAGGTGCGCCGGTGACCGGGACTCCCCCGCGATACGGCGCTCCTGGCGCGGCCGGCGGGTACGCGGATGCGTGCGCGGGCACGTTTGGGAACGCCTGCGGGAGCTGGGAAGGCGCTGCCGCCGGTGGCGGCACAGCGGCGTTCGCGGCTGCCATTGCAGCTTCGAAGGGGCTCATCGCCGCTGGCGGGGCGCCAACGGCACGCGCCGCTTCTACGAGGCAAAATTCGAGAAGATGGGCGTCTGCGCGCCCTTCGACGTCGAAGCGAATGCGCGCTTGTGACCCCTTGTCGCCAAGCGAGTTGTCGCCAAGCGTCCGGTACTCGGCCATCACGACGCGCGGAAGAACCCCGGGCTCCGTGATGCCATACTCAAATACGAAACAACGAATTTCTCCGTTCGTCGCACGCGCAAGAACCGAATAAAAAGGCTCACCTGGAGCCTCCGGAGTTGGATAGTAAACGGCAATGAGTGAGACACCATTGCGCATCTGAAGGGCCTTCCCAAGGACGGCCCCCTCAATACCGATTCCTCGAACGGGCGCCTGAACAACCTGCCCCGCGCGTGCCAGCCACATCGACCAATTCGGCCCCGAAAGGTCCCCCCAAACACTCGCGGGATCTACCGCGAGGCGGCGGGGGAGCACTTGATGGGCGACGAGGTAGGCGGCGGTCGACACCTGCGCGTCGCTAGCACAACCGGCGTTCCGCGGGCGGGCGACGCCGCTTTCGTGAGCGATGCAGGAGGCGCCCGCGGTACGCTCGCGCTCGATGAAACTCTACATCCACCCCTTCTCGTCCAACGCCCGCAAAGCACGCATGGTCGCCCGGCACCTCGGCTTCGCCCCGGAGGAGATCGTCGTCGCGCTCGAGAAGGGGGCTCAAAAGCACCCGGAATTTCTCGCAAAGAACCCAAACGGTGCCGTCCCCGTTCTTGAGCACGAGGGCTTCTTCCTCCCCGAGTCCCACGCGATTCTCTTGTACCTGTGTGATCTCGCCGGAGAGACGCGTGCGAGCCAGGAAATCTACCCGCGGGACCGAAAGGCGCGCGCAGAAGTGAACCGATGGCTCTTCTGGATGTCGAACCATTGGAGCCCGGCGATTGCCGGTTTGAACTTTGAGAACAATCTGAAGAAGCTTTTCGGGCTCGGCGACCCCGATCCCGCAATGGTGGCGCGGCACGAGCGGTTCTTCCACCAGTTCGCCGCGGTGCTCAACGACGAGCTCGGCCGCCACCGCTTCATCGCCGGCGACGCCCTCACCCTCGCCGACTACGCGATCGCCGCGCCGCTGATGTACATCCAGGCGGCTCAGCTGCCGATCGCCGAATACGTGAATCTCCGCACATGGTTCGAAGGCATCGAGGCGCTTCCGGCCTGGCAGGCAACCAGTCCGTTTTGACGCATTTTCGCCCCCTTCGGCGTGACCGCGTAGCGTCCCCCTATGGACGCAGCTGTCATTCTCCTCGTCGCCTCCGCCCTCTTCACGCTCATCCTCCTCGCGAAAGGGCTCCGCTCGATCACGCAAGGGACGATCGGTGTCGTCACGATGTTCGGAAAGTACCGGCGAATTCTCTACCCAGGGCTCAATTTTATGATCCCCTTTGTAGAGCGTATTCACCGGATGGTCTCCATTCAAAATCAGTCAATGGAGCTCTCCTTTCAGGCGATCACCAACGACCAAGCCAACGTCTACTTCAAGGCGATGCTGCTCTATTCCGTGCTCGATCAAAACGAGAACACGGTTGTCAACGTCGCCTTTAAGTTTATTGACGAAGGGGCCTTCCGACAGACGATGGTGCGTACCGTTGAAGGGGCGGTACGAAGCTTCGTAGCAACCCGCAAGCAGACGGAAGTCCTCTCCCTTCGAGGAGAAATCGTCAGCTCGGTGAAGATGCACCTCGATCCAAGTTTGGAGTCCTGGGGCTACCACCTCATCGATCTTCAAATGAACGATATCGTCTTTGATGGGCCGGTCATGGAATCGATGGCACGCGTCGTCGCTTCCCAAAACCTACTTGCGGCTGCCGAAAACGAGGGGCAGGCGATGCTCATCACAAAGACACGCCAGGCGGAAGCTGAGGGGAACGCCATTCGCATCTCGGCAGATGCCGATCGCACCGCCCAGAAGCTCCGTGGCGAGGGGATCGCGCTCTTCCGCGAAGAGGCGGGCAAGGGCATGAGCCACGCGGTGAAGGAAATGGAGGCGGCCGGCCTCGACGCGTCGCTCATCCTCTTCCAGATGTGGACGGAGGCGATGAAGCACGTCGCCGAGTATGGTCGTGGAAATATTATGTTTTTGGACGGTTCTCCGAACGGAATGGAGAAGACGTTCCAACAAATGGCGGCAATGCAGACGCTCCGCGGCGTCGTGCCGGGGAACGTCGACCCGCGTCCCCAGCGGTGATTCTCTCGCCGCCGACCGGCGGCACTGTGTGCCGAAGAAAGTGCTTCGTGAACCGGCCTTCGTCCCCCGATAGTCGGGCTCCGATGCGCCGGTTTCCCTCTGCTTTTCTCGCCCTCTTTCTCATTGCATGCAGCTCGTCGAATGCGGCGCCCGTCGCCGATGCGGGGCCCCCCGACGCCGCCGAACTCCCGGAATCGCCGCTTGTCGAGACCCTCGATGGGATCCTCGCGCCCGAGTTCGACGCGGGACGCTATTCCGGCGTGACGCTCGTTGCCGAGGATGGGCATAAGACCGCCGGTCGCGCCTATGGAATGGCCGATGAAGGGACCAAACGCCCAAACGATACGCAGACGATCTTCCACATCGACTCGCTGACCAAACAGTTTCCCGCGACGGCGATCCTCCGCTTGGAGCAGGACGGAAAGCTGACGACAAAGACCCCCATTGCCGACTTTTTTCCCGAACTTTCCCGCGCCAATCTCGCCAAAGAAAACGTCGACGCGACGCTCGATGATTTGCTCACACATACGTCCGGCGTTCCGCCGCTAGAGGCGACGCAAGGGTTTCGGGACGGTGCCTTCCGGCGCCCCTTCACCCCCGATGAACTCATCGCACTTGTTAAAGATACGCCGCTCGTAGCGACGCCAGGAACGGTCTTCGCGTACTCCAACACCGGGTACCTCCTGCTTGCGCGCATCGTCGAGAAGGTCTCCGGAATGAGCTACGAGAACTATCTCCAGGAGACGTTCTTCCGTCCGCTCGGGATGGCCGCTACGACAACGATCCTGTCGAAGGATCAGAGGGACCGCGCCGCGATCGGCTATGCGACCATCTCTGGAAAACATCAGGCGTTGAGTCAGATGAGCGCCTTCGGAGATCCCGATCTCACCGTCGCATTTGGCGCAGGAAATCTCAAATCGACCGCCCCCGATCTGGTCACGTGGAGTCGCGCCCTCGACGGCACGCGCGCCTTGAACGAGGCGCAAAAGAAAAAACTGTGGACTCCCCGCCTCAGTTCCTACGCCTGTGGCTGGGTGGTCGATGCAAAAGGTCAATGGCACAATGGTGCGATTTCGCCCCTCGGCTTCTACGCGCTTCTCGTACGAACTCCGTCCTCAAGTCGCGTGACCGTGGTTCTGTCCAACTACGACTCCGACCTCCAGCCGCCGCGCCTTGAAGGGAAGCTCCTCGCCGCCGCCGAAGGGCCGTAGTCGCGTTGGGTCCGAACCTTTGCCCGTCCGCTTGCTTCCATCGGCGGGCCGTGGCAAGGAGCAGACACCGATGGTCGGCCCTTCCTGGCGCCTCTGGCGCGCGCTGTTCGCGATGTGCGTGGCCCTTGCGGCCTTCGCCGTGACCGGCCGTGCGGATGCGGCGATCGCCGATGCAGAGCCGGTGGACGCGATGAGCTACCGCGTCGCCCCCGTTTCCGCGGTGCCGGCGGCGCCAAAAGCGGCGGAGATTCCCTCGCAAGCCTTTGAAGGGATTGCGTTTCGCTGCGATGCGCGCGGCGCGATCACCATCGCCCCGGCGGTCCGCTTGGAGTTCGGAAAAGCGAGCGTCACTGCGGCCGCGACCGACGAGTGCGTGAGCCGCTGTGAAGGCGGCTCCTGGGAACGCCCTCAGGAGAGGCCGGCAACACCCCCCACCGGCGATAGCTTTGCGGCGACCTTTGGAGCCCTCCCGAGCATCGTTGGTGCGAGCTGGGTTCCCGCAGTTCCGGCGGAGGCGGTTGGCCTCGGTGACGGTGCGAGCGCGGCGCGAGGCCTTGAGCGCCCGCCGCGCCTGGCGTTCTGAGCATCTCTTCCACTCGCCGCGCCCTTTCGCAGACTTAACCCCGCCGCCCATCGTAGCTGCTGCTCGCCCTTCTTGGGCTTGTCTCCTGCGTGATCGAGGGTCGGAAGCGGTCGTCTGAACTCCGAGGGCTCTGTTGCCGCGCCGCTGCCGGCGCTCGTGCAACGCCTCATCGATCATGGACGGAGTCCCTCCGTCGCTTCGACGCGCCCTTTGCGGTTCCGGTGGGAAGCTCCTGCCGTCACCACACAAGTCGCTGATTCTTCTACGGAAATCAAAATGGCAAGCAAAGAAAAGAAAGCGCCGCTCCCCGAACAGGGCGGCATGAACACCGGCGTCGCTATCGTCGGGTTCCTCCTCTCCTTCTTCGCCGGTTCCCTCCTCATGTACGGTTACGACCGTCGTGCAGGCGGTACGGGCGAAATCGCAGCAGACACCTCGGGTGCCGGCGCCGCGTGGAGCGACGAAGCGGCTCCGGTGCCGATCTCCTCGAAGGACCCGATGTGGGGCAGCCGCGAGGCGCCGGTCACGCTCGTCGTCTTTTCGGACTTCGAGTGCCCGTTCTGCTCACGCGTCAATCCGACGATCGAGCAAGTTCAAAAGACCTACACGG
Source organism: Sorangium cellulosum (assembly GCA_020720045.1). Classification (GTDB taxonomy): domain Bacteria; phylum Myxococcota_A; class Polyangia; order Polyangiales; family Polyangiaceae; genus JAAFHJ01. The sequence continues at coordinate 17,183 of DYPH01000079.1, forward strand.
ACAAGAAGGTCCGCGTCGTCTGGAAGAACAGCCCCCTCCCCTTCCACAAAAATGCCAAGCCGGCGGCGGAAGCTGCTGCGGGCGTGATGGCGCTCAAGGGGAGCGACGCATTTTGGAAGTTCCACAAGGCTGCTTTCGCGAACCAGCAGTCGCTCAATCAAGAGTCCTTTGAGAAGTGGGCGAAGGACGCCGGCGTCGATGCCGCCGCCTTCAAGGCCGGCCTCGCAAGCCACAAGTGGGCGGATAAGGTCGAGAAAGACCTCGCCGTCAGCAAGAGCGTCGGCGTCAACGGCACGCCGGCGACGATGATCAACGGCATTCTCGTTTCAGGCGCCCAGCCCTTCGAGAAGTTCAAAGCGGTCATCGACCAGGAACTTGAGAAGGCCGACAAGAAGACCAAAGCGGGCGTCGCGAAGGACAAGCTCTACGTCGAATTGACGAAAGACAACTTCAAGAACGCGCCGAAGGAAGAGGAAGAAGAGGAAAAGGAAGACACCAAGTCGGTCTTCAAGATCCCGGTCGGCACGGCTCCGGTGCTCGGCAACCCGAACGCCCTCGTCACGATCATCGAGTACTCGGACTTCCAGTGCCCCTACTGCAAGAAGACCGAAGACACGCTCAAGCAGGTCCGCGACACCTACGGTGACAAGGTCCGCCTCGTTTGGAAAGACGAGACGCTCCCTTTCCACCCGCGCGCCATCCCCGCCGCGACGCTCGCCCGCGAAGCCCGCTCCCAAAAAGGGGACAAGGGCTTCTGGGATGCCCACGACAAGCTCTTCGGAACCCAGCCGAAGCTTGAGGACGCAGATCTCGAAGCAGTTGCGAAGGATCTCGGTCTGAACATCGACAAGTGGAAGGCGAACGCGAAAGCGGAAAAGTGGAACGACGACATCGACGTCGACAACGACCAGGCTGCCGCGTTTGAAGCGAACGGTACGCCGCACTTCTTCATCAACGGCCGCCGCCTCGTCGGCGCGCAGCCCTTCGAGAAGTTCAAGGCGATCATCGACGAAGAAGTGACCAAGGCGCAGGGTCTCCTCGCCAAGGGGACGAAGCCGGAAAAGCTCTACGAAGAGCTGATCAAGGACGGCAAAGGCCCGAAGGAAGAGCCGGCCCCCGAAAAGAAAGAAGTGAAGGGAATTCCGGCAGGAAGCCCCTTCAAGGGCGCCGCAAACGCCAAGGTTGTGATCCACGAGTACTCGGACTTCCAGTGCCCGTTCTGCTCGCGCGTCGAGCCGACGATTGAGAAGGTCCTCAAGAAGTACGGCGATCGCGTCAAGCTCGTGTGGCACGACAAGCCGCTCCCGATGCACCCCGATGCGCCGCTCGCTTCCGAAGCTGCTCGCGAGGCGTTTAAGCAGAAGGGCGCCGACGCCTTCTGGAAGATGCACGACGTGATGTTCAAGAATCAGCAAAAGCTGAAGCGCGAAGATCTCGACGGGTACGCCAAGGACCTCGGTCTCGACATGGACAAGTTCAAGACTGCCCTCGACAGCCGCGCCCACAAGGCGACGATCGATGCGGAGAGCAAGGCTGGCGACGACATGCAGATCAGCGGCACTCCGGCCTTCCTCATCAATGGCTACTTCATCAGCGGCGCGCAGCCGTACGGGAAGTTCAAGCAGGCGATCGAACTCGCACTCAAAGAAGCGAAGTGATTCGTTAGCCCTCGTGGCAAATGCGAATTGAGCCCCTCGGAAACGAGGGGGTTTTTTCGTGCATTTTTCCCGAATCTCCCTGACAGAAGCGCTTCGCTTTCGGCGCGACCCATGTACTCTCGCGCGCGATGCGTTCACGCCCCCTCCTCGCCGCCGCCACCCTCGTTTCCTTACTCGCGTGTGGAGGCCCCGCAACGCCGCCGCCAGAGACAGGAAATGCGATCATCAAGACGGGCCCCAATACCCTCGCCCCGCCGCCGGCCCGGGAGACCTGGAGTGACTCCGCCGCGCCGGTGCCCGTCACCTCGGATGACCCAACATGGGGCGATCGTAGTGCACCGGTAACCATCGTACTTTATTCCGATTTTGAGTGCCCGTTCTGCTCCCGCGTCGAGACGACGTTCGCGCAGATTCGCGAGACCTACGGTCCGTCCAAGGTACGAATCGTTTGGAAAAACAGCCCCCTTCCGTTCCATGCGCATGCGAAGCCGGCCGCCGAAGCGGCGATGGGTGTGTTCCAGCTGTCGGGCAACGAAGCCTTTTGGCAGTTCCACGATCTGGCGTTCCGCAACCAGCGCGATCTCACCGAGGCGAACTTCGAAATCTGGGCCGCCCAATCCGGTGTGCCCGACCTCGGCGCCTTCAAGGCGGGCCTCGCGTCCAACCGTTGGGCGGAAAAAGTCGACGCCGATCTCGCAAACGCCAAGGCGGTCGGCGTGAATGGGACGCCGGCAAGCTTCATCAATGGGAAGCTCCTGTCGGGCGCCCAACCCTTCGAGAAATTTAAAGAGTTCATTGACGGCGAACTCGCGGCCGTCGCTGCCGCTCCGTCAAAGGACGTTTACGTCGCACGCGCCAAGGTGAACTTCAAAGCCCCTGCCCGGGATGAGGAGGGGGAGCACGAAGACACCAAGACGATCTGGGCAGTCCCGGTCGGCAACGCGCCGACCCGCGGGCCGAAGACGGCACAGGTGACGATCGTAGAGTTCGCCGATTTCCAGTGCCCGTTCTGCAAACGGAGCGAGGAAACGCTCAAAGGATTGGAAGCGAAGTACGGAGACAAGATTCGCTTCGTCTGGAAAGACGAGCCGCTCCCGTTTCACGTTCGCGCGATCCCCGCCGCCGTCCTCGCTCGCGAGGCGCGCGCCCAGAAAGGGGACAAAGGCTTTTGGGACGTCCACGACAAGCTGTTCGCGAGCCTGCCAAAACTTGAGGACAGCGACCTAGCAGACGTCGCAAAGGCAGCCGGTCTCGACAGTCTCAAATGGCACGCCCACGAAAAGGCCGAGACCTACACGGACGGCATCGAGGCCGACTCTGATCTCGCGGAGAGCTTGGAAGCCCACGGAACACCTCATTTTTTCATCAATGGTCGTCGACTGGTCGGCGCACAACTGGCTGCGAACTTCGAGGCGATTATTGACGAAGAAATTCGCAAAGCGGACGCCCTCATTGCGGCGGGGACGAAGGCGACTGCGGTTTATGACTCCATCATCAAGGGTGGCAAGGTAGGGCCAGGCGTTGCCCCCCCCGAACTCCGTACGCCGCCGCCGATTCCGGCGAACGCGCCCTCCAAAGGCGCAGCCGGCGCGAAGGTCGTGATCCAGGAATTTTCGGATTTTCAATGCCCGTTCTGCGCACGCGTCGAACCGACGCTGGATCGCCTTCTGAAGCGCTACAACGGGAAAGTTCGAATCGTTTGGCGGGATCGGCCGCTTCCGATGCACCCCGACGCGCCGCTCGCCGCGGAAGCGGCGCGGGAGGTTCTTGCCCAGAAGGGGGCGGCCGGTTTCTGGGCCTTTCACGACACCCTATTCGCCAATCAGACCGCTCTCGGCCGGGATGAGCTCCTTCGTTACGCAGCTGCGCAAAAGGTCGATGTGACGAAGCTCACAGCAGCCCTCGATAACCACACCCATCAAGCGACGATCGCGGCCGAGCAAGCGGCCGGTGACAAGGTAAATGTTACGGGGACTCCGGCATTTTTTGTCAACGGCTACTTCGTCAACGGCGCGCAATCGTATTCAAAGTTTCGCCAGGCAGTCGAGGCTGCACTGAAGGCCAAATAGTTCCGAAATCACCAACGAAGAGCCCGCGGTCAAACGATCGCGGGCTCTTCTTTTCCATCAACACGCGAACCTTCATGCGCGGACCGCGCCGCCCCAATTCATGAGAGCGCAGCCTTGGCAAAGGTACGGATCTTCCGGGGAAACCTCCAATGAAGCCCGGAGACGCTGCGCACTCCTACCGACAATTCCCGGTAGTAACCGTCACTGTGTGACGCGAACATTTTGCGTTTTGGGTGCATTTTTGGGCCTGACCCCGTGGTAAGCTCTCGACAATGCCGGTGGCGCCAACCAACACGCTCTGGAGCGACGCAGTCCGGGTGCCTGTCTTGGAATGGAACGACAGCGGGGGCAGCCACAGCGTCGTGATTCAGAAGAAGGCGTTTCTCGGTGCCGGGGCAGACGCCGAGGTTCAGGTGCGAGATCCGCTCGTGTCGCGGGTTCACGCGGAGTTGGAACCGCGCGAGGGTGGCGTTTTCGTACGCGACTTGGAGAGCCGAAACGGAACGTTCGTCGATGGCGTGAGCGTTCGGAGTGCGGTTGTTGCGTTCGGACATCACTTGCGGGTCGGAGGGACCGAACTGCGCGTCACGGCGATGGAGTCGACACGCATCTCAAAGAGCGATGTTTGGCCCGAAGCCCGCTTCCAGCGACTGGTCGGCGGAAGCCGGCCGATGCGCGAATTGTATGCAAATTTGGCACGCGTCGCGATGTCAGATGGGGCCGTGCTCATCCAGGGGGAGACCGGCACTGGTAAAGAGCTGGTGGCGCGTTCTCTTCACGAGGCATCGCCTCGAAGGAACGGCCCGCTGGTCGTTGTTGACTGTGCCGCATTGCCCGAAAATCTCCTCGATGCCGAACTCTTTGGCCACACCAAAGGAGCTTTCACAGGAGCAGTTTCTGCGCGCGCAGGTGCGATTGAAGCGGCCGACGGCGGAACGGTATTTCTCGATGAAATCGGTGAACTCCCGATTTCTATGCAGCCGAAGTTGCTGCGCGTTCTGGAGCAGCGGACCGTTCGGCGAATCGGCGAATCGTCCCACCGGGCCGTCGACGTTCGGTTTGTTTCGGCGACGCACCGCGATCTCCTGGCGATGGTCGGCCAGGGGCGCTTCCGCGAAGATCTCTATTTCCGGCTCGCCGTCCTCCCGGTCAACGTTCCTTCCCTTCGCGATCGCCGCGAAGACATCGAAGGGCTCGTGGAGCACTTCGTGGCCCAGAGCGGCGGAGGCAGCCTTCCCCCTGCATTAATCGAAGAAATTACCCGCCGCCCCTGGCGCGGAAACGTTCGTGAGCTTCGCAACTTCGTGGAGCGCGCCCGTGCGCTCGGTGCGGAAGGCGCTCTTGCCCTCGCCGGCCCCGCGTCGAGTGCGTCCTCGATGGACCCGCGGACGATGCCACCGCCGCCGCCCTCGTTCCACGACCTGTCGCGGCCCTACGCGCGCCCAACGCCACCGAGTCGCGAAGCCCCTTGGCGCGACCGCGAACGCGCGTCTTTCCGAGATCTTGACCGCGCTGACGCCGCTCAGCGGGACCTCTACGGGACCGGTGAGTTTCGGGCCGCCGCCGATCCGTGGTCGGCTCGAGATCCCTACGCCTCCTATCCCGACGTAAGCCCCGGTTCGGTGCCGCCATCGGCGCCAATCCCAAGCGACCTCCTCGGGCGTGGCTACGGTCGCGCAAGTGGAACTACCGCGAATGCCGGTTGGGAGGTCGACCAGCAGGGCGTGCCGAATTCCGAGAGCCCGCCGACGGTCGCGGAGGCCGACCGGGTTGTCTCGGCGCCGCGTGACGCCGTACCGGAGGACGCCATTTATCGCCAGGATTTCAAGTCGTTCCGCGACCAGTGGATCCAGGTAGGTGAGCGCGAGTACCTCCGACGCCTCCTTGAACGCCACCAGCGAAATGTCGTCGCAGCCGCGAAAGAGGCCGACGTCGATCGCACACACATTTATCGGCTCATGCGGAAGCATGGCCTTTGAGATTTCGTCTCCGTGCCCCCCACGCGGCTTCGCGACCGCCGAATGAGAAAGCATCCGATTCCGAATGGCAACCCCCGACGCACCTCGTTCGCAAGCCCGGCAACCGATGGTCGAAGACCCGACGGAACTCGCGGGTAAGTATAAGCTTATCGCTGAGTTAGGGCGTGGCGGAATGGCGACGGTCTACCTGGCCGTCCAGCGCCAGGCAGCGAGCGTGAAGAAGCTCGTTGTCGTGAAACAACTCCGTTCCGACATGGGAAACGACACCGATCTCGTCGAAATGTTTCTCGAGGAGGCTCGGCTCGCTGCGCGGCTCTCTCACCCGAATGTCGTCAATACGTTTGAGGTCGCCGAGGCCGGTGGTCAGTACTTCTTGGCGATGGAGTACCTCGACGGCCCCTCGCTGCAAGCGGTCCTCACGAAGATTGGCTTCTCCGGAAAATTCAGCTTTGCTCATTACTTGCGCGTGATCATCGACGTGCTGGCCGGGCTCCAACACGCCCACGAGCTGACCGACTTCGACGGTTCCCAACTCAACCTGGTCCACCGCGACGTGACGCCCCACAACGTGATGCTCACCTACGACGGTCGCATCAAGCTCGTCGACTTCGGGATCGCGAAGGCGGCGAATTCAGCCGTCGAAACGCGTACCGGGGTGATCAAGGGGAAGGTCACCTACATGGCGCCCGAGCAGGCCTTCGGCGACCCGATCGACCGACGGACCGACCTTTACGCCATCGGCGTCATGCTCTGGGAGGCGGCCGCCGGGACGCGCCGTTGGAAGGGCGTTCCCAACACGCTCGCGGAACGTGGCGAAATTCCGCCGACCGGCGCCGTGGCGCGTGGCCTTCCGGCGCGGATCGATGCGATCTGCGCGAAGGCGATGTCTTACGACATCGAAGGCCGCTACGAAGCTGCGGCGACGTTCCGCGACGAGCTCGTCGCGTTGATGCGGGAGCTCCCCGACCAGCCCTCCTCAGACGACGTGGGCCGCGTCCTCGCCGAGATTTTCGCCGCCGACCGCCTCCGCCGCAAAGATGTCATCGATGGGCAGCTCTCCGCCCTCGATGCTTCCGACCGCGGCGATGAGGAGTTCACGCTCGTCGTCGAGCACGAGGCGGAAGCGCCGCAATCGATGCACAAACCGAAGTCTCGCCGGGAGCCGGAAGGGCCCCCCTCGGGGCCGCGCTCGCGCCGCGATGGTCGCATCCGCGAAGCGGCCCCCGCCGTTCTCGACCCGACCCTCGCAGCGCCTCCGCCCGCCGATCCCCGTCGCGCGCTCGTGCCGGTGCTCGGCGTCGTCGCGGCCGTCGCTCTCGGGTGCGCGGTATACTTCGGCATTCGCGGCCCCAAGCCCGGCGCAACGACGGCCCTACGGCGACGACGACGGCGGTGGAAGCACCGAAAAGCGCAGTTGTTCCGGCTCTTCCCGCCCCGGCCGCGAAGATTAAGCTCACCGTTCAGACGACCCCCGAGGGGGCTGAAGTGACCCTCGACGGCGTGAAGATCGGTACGTCGCCGGTCACTTACGAGGCGACGAAAGCCGACGGTGATCATGTCCTCGGCATGACCGCGAAAGGCTACCTCCCCCTGGAGCGCAAGATCCCCCTCGGCGCCGACGCCTTCCTTTCGCTGAACCTCGAAAAAGACCCGAAAGCGAAGAAGAAATAGCGCGTCGCTGGCGACCAGGTAGAGACACCGCGTCGATGCGCACCCCTCGCCTTTTCTTCGCCGTCCTTCCGGCCATCGTCGCGTTTGCGTCGCCGGCGCAAGCCTTTGAAAAACAGCAACATATCGCCGTACAGACCGGGCCTTCGTTGCTTGTTGTCTCTGGGGCCGAGCAGTCGACAACGAACCTCGGTGCGACCTTAGGTGCAACGTACACCTATGGCTTGAGCGATATGTTCAATCTGCATGCATCGGTGAACGGCAGCCTTTTTACACGCGGCACCAGCGTCGCCGACAAACAGCCGCTCCCACGCCAGCCGCTCCTCCTTGCGGGAGCCCATGTTGGCGGCAGTTACCTGATCGATGTGCTTCGGTGGGTCCCCTACGTCGGTGCCGACCTAGGGGCGACGGCCTTCGCCGGCCACGATTTCACGGCAGCGCGGTTCTTCCCTTCGGCGCGCGCCTTCGCCGGTCTCGACTACCAAATCGACCGGCACCTGGCGGTGGGTGGCCTCGCTCGCCAAGAATTTTTTGTAACGAAAATGAGCAACTACCCCTCGCGGACCGAGATCCTCTTCAAGCTCGAATACGCCTGGGGCTACTGAGGAAACCTGCATCATGCATCAAAAAGTCGCGTTGGTGACGGGCGCCTCCACCGGCATCGGTCTTGAGGTCGCAAAGAAGCTCGCCGCGCGGGGCGCCAAAGTCGCCCTCGTCGCGCGGACGCGAACCACGTTGGACGATGCGGTCGCTGCGATCACGCGGGCGGGTGGCGTTGCCGAGGCCTTCCCCCTTGATGTGAAGGACCTCGCCGCCGTCGAGAAGCTCCCCGCCGCGATCGTCGAGCGCTTCGGCCGCCTCGATTACATCGTGCATAATGCAGGCCTCAACCACCGCGGAAGCATTGCAAAACATTCTGCAAGCGCCCTGGCAGATATCATCGCGGTGAACCTCACTGCGCCGATCGTACTCACACGCGCAGCGCTTCCGCTGATCGGCCGGGATGGCGCAAACGTGTATGTTGCATCTTTGGCCGGGATGGTCCCCGTGCCCGGGGAGGCGGCCTACAGCGCCTCGAAGGCGGGACTTCGGGCGTTCGCCCGGGCGGCCGCGGATGACTTCGCTGCGGCGAACGTTCATTGTGGGGTTGTCTCTCCGGGGCCGGTCTCGACGGGCTTTATTCTCAATGATCCGAACGACGTGGCCGACCTCGTCTTCTCGCAACCGATGGTAAGCGCCGAAGAGGTCGCTGCGGCGGTACTCCGGTGCATCGATGAACGGGTCGATGAAATCGCCCTCCCGACGCGCTCAGGAGCGCTGGCCACCGCCGCCTATCTGTTCCCAAAGATCGCGGCGAAGATCCGCCCGAGCCTGGAAAAGAAGGGGCGCGCCGCCAAGGAAAAGTGGATGCGTGGAGGCGGAAGCGAACGGAAGAACGGAACTAAGAACGGGGATTGAGGCGGGCGAAAGAGTCGCTGCCGTTCCCAGCGGGAAATCGGGCAAACTTCCGGACTTCCCGCGACGAAACACGCTTGCGCAGTGCGTCGAAGGTCGAGTAGTTCCGTCGGCTCGTGGCAGTCGTTGTTCAAAAGTTTGGCGGTACTTCGGTCGGGAGCCTGGATCGCATGCGAAGGGTCGCCGAGCGCGCCCTCGCCTCCGCCCGCGAGGGGAACCAGGTCGTGGTCGTCGTCTCGGCGATGAGCGGGGAGACGAACCGCCTCCTCGCCCTCGCCCACGAAATGGCGGCAATGCCCGACGCCCGCGAGCTCGATGTCATCGCGTCGACCGGCGAGCAGGTCTCTTCGGCGCTCGTCGCCATCGCCATTCAGCAGCTCGGAGGGGCCGCGGAGAGCCTCCTCGGCCACCAGGTCCGCATCCAGACCGATGGTGCCTACACGAAGGCCCGCATCAAGGCGATCGACGCGTCGCGCATCGAGCAGGCCTTCGCGGCCGGGAAAATCGCGGTGCTTGCCGGCTTCCAAGGGGTCGACGAGCACGGCAACATCACGACGCTTGGGCGAGGCGGCTCAGACACCACCGCCGTCGCCGTCGCTGCCGCCATCGGCGCCGATGTGTGTGAAATCTACACCGATGTCGATGGCGTCTACACGACCGATCCGAACATGTGCCCGTCGGCGCGGAAGATCGGGAAGATCAGCTACGACGAGATGCTCGAGCTCGCGTCGCTGGGGGCAAAAGTGCTCCAACTTCGAAGCGTCGAGATCGCGAAAAAGTACGGTGTTCGCGTCCACGTGCGCACCAGTTTTCCGAAGCAAATCGGAAATGTAGATGTCTACGAGGAGGGTACCTGGGTGGTCGGAGAAAGCAGCGAGCTCGAAGAAATCGTCGTCAGCGGCGTCGCCTACGATCGCGGAGATGCGCGGGTGCTCGTCGTCGGCGCGACCGATGCAGCGACGACGCTCCCCCTCCTTTTCCAGCGGATCGCGGAGAAGAACGTCTCCGTCGACATCATCGTGAAGTCCCCTTCCGTGCAGGATGCACGTTCAGACATCACCTTCACGCTGCCGAAGACCGACCTCGCCCGCATCCGCGGCGACATCGAAGCCTGGGCGAAGGAACTCGGCGCGAGTGACGTCCGCTACGACGCGGATATTGCGAAGATTTCCGTCGTCGGCCTCGGTATGCGCTCCCACGCGGGCGTCGCTGCGCGGATGTTCGGGATCCTCGCCAAGGAGGGGATCGCCATCGATGCCGTCTCGACCAGCGAGATCAAGGTCTCCTGCATCGTCGCTGCAAAGTACACGGAGCTCGCCGTGCGCGCCCTCCACGATGGATTCGGTCTCCACGTGCGCGGTTCCGTCGCGCCGCCGGCGCCAACCGCGTAAAACGGCCGCCATGGCGCTGGCAGGCTACCTCACCGACTCCCTCGCGACGCTCGCCGCCGCGGGGGCTGCCTGTTTTGGCCTTTTGTGGGTCGCCAAGCGCCTCGGCCCCGCCCGAAACGGTGGTCCCCTGCGCCTCGAAGGGGAGCTGGCCCTCGGTGCCCGCCGATCCGTGTACCTGATCCGCGCTGGGGAGAAGGTCTTCCTGGTGGGCGCTTCAGAAACGGGCCTCGCCCCCCTCGGCGAGCTCGACGGCGCGACGGTCCCGCGTCGCGACGAACGAGGAGACACTACGGACTTTACAACTTTTTTAAGGCGTCTTGGCAAGCCGGAGGGCGCTCGCCCGGAACCGCCGGTCCATTCGCGACCGCCTGCGAATTCACTGGCAGCGCCGTCGCCAGAGACGACGGGCCCACTTCCCCAGGAGCCTGTCGACGGTCGCGATGGGGGCGCTCAATCGTGAATCTTTTTCAAGAGCCGGCCTCGGCATTCCTGGTTCTTGCCGGTTTTTCGCTGCTCCCCTTCCTCTTCCTCGGGATGACCGCCTACGTAAAGATTGCCACGTGCTTGCATATTGCACGGAAAGCGATCGGCGCCGATGCGATCCCCGAGAATGGAGTGATCGTCGCGCTGGCTGCGGCGCTCACGCTGCTTGCGATGGCGCCGGTGGTGACGGAGATCGAAACGCGCGCGACCCCGATTTTGCTGGAAGCGAAGACCACCAAAGACCCCGCGGCGAACCAAACCCAGATCCTCGAAGCGGTCGCCGCCGTCCGGGAGCCGCTCCGGGCGTTCCTCACCGCGAACAGCGCCGCGGGCGAGAAGGCCCGCTTCTTGGCGGTCGCTCAGAAACGGGGCGCGAAGGTGGAAGCGACCGACTTTCCGGTGCTCGTTCCAGCGTTTGTCGTGACCGAGCTTTCCGAAGCTTTCGCCATTGGATTTCTGATTTTTCTACCGTTTCTGGTCATTGACGTCCTCGTCGCCAATGTACTCGCCGCGCTCGGGACGCAGAATCTCTCCGCGCGTGAAGCGTCGTTGCCGCTGAAATTGCTGCTGTTCGTCGCGGCAGACGGCTGGGGCCTCCTCGCCCGCGCTCTCGTAGCCGGCTACAAGTAGCGCTCACGCGTGCAAGCTACATGCATTTGCAGCCGATCGCAGCGAGCGCCCAGAGGCCCAACGTACTTAGGAAGCCGACCGCCCACACGAGGGAACGAGGCGTGGCGATATCCTTGATATACAAAGGAATATAGATAATTCGCGCGACGACAAACGCGGCTGCGAGCGCGGTGACCCAGCCGACGGGGACGTTCGCCTGCATCGCGGCGACGACGCCGGCCGCAAACGGGGGGATCGCTTCGTAGCCGTTGGCGTGGGCGGCCAAGGCCCGCTTGCCAGCACCGTCGAGGCGCGCCTGCTGCTCGCGGGGATTGTTGTTGTCGTAGGTCCCCGAAGTCGCCTTCTGGGCGGCCGCTACAGGCCCCTTCGAGCCGATTTGGACGAGGAGCGAGGCGAGGACGAGGGCGTAGGGGGCATTCATAGAGGTGGGAGCCGCAGGGCGCGGGCGAGCAACGTCGCATAGATCGTTGGCGACGGGGAATTTCCGGCGGTTCCATCGATCACGAGCGTCGTGAGGAGCGGGACTTCCTGGTTGTTCGCGGTGTCGGTCCCGTGGCTTGTGCCGAAGCCGGGGACGTAAAGCGTATCGACGAAGGCGCCCGGCATCGGAAGCAGGTAGTAGGCGCCGGCGGCGATGGGCGCTTTCGCGGCGGAATCGCAGACCGAACGCGGCACCGTGGACGATTCCGTGCAATGCGCAAGTTCCTCCGGCGCATAGATTCGCGCGATGGGGAACGCGGCGCGGGCAGCTTCGAAAGATGCCTCGAAGCGGGTGCGTTCAGCGGCTGTCACAAGAGGTTTTCGCGGCAAAATCCAAGGATCTGCGACGGTCGCGGCGAGCTGATCGCCAAGTGTCCGCGGGTCAATGCGTGCATTTTGCATCTTTGTAACCCGGCGCTCGGGGAGTGGCTCGACGCCATGGTCGGCGCTCAAAACGACCTCGTAGCCGCCCACCCCAAAACGCGCGTCGAGGGCATCGAAGAGGCGTGCGAGCTGGCGGTCGAGACGGCGGAATCCATCGCGCGCCTCGCGGGATTCGGGGCCGAAGAGGTGCCCGAGGTAATCGTTGGTGCTGAAACTAATTGCGAGCAGCCCGCCTTCCGTCACGTAGGGGGCGTGGTCGACGGCGCCAATCGCGAGGTCAACCAGCATTTCATCGGCAAACGGAGAGGCACGAAAGGCGCCCCCCGGCACCTTCGCCGCGGCGCAACGGTGAGGAAATACCGTCCCATAGCCGCCGAGGTCCCCTTCGCCGGCGGCAGCGTCGACGTCCTTTCCCGGCACAAGTTCGACCCAGGATTGCGTGAGAAGTGCATCTATTTTCGCCGGCGATCCTACCTCGCCGACCCACGCCGGCAGACGCTCCGTGAAGGCCGACGAGCTGACCCACCGTGCCTGTTGGGGATCCCACCAGAGAGCGAGTGTCGGCGTTCGCCCGCCGGCAGCGATGGTCGCCCGGTCCTTGAGCGAGAGGGCGACGATCGGCGCCGCGGGGCGCGCGGCATGGAGGCGATCGGCGACCGTCGGAACGAGAAACCGCGCAGCGGACGACGAGGCGCCGGCCCCACTCACGCCCTCAGTCGTGACCGGCCGCGTGGTGCCATCGAAGAGGATCGACGCGAGCCCTGCGTGCTCTGCCGACGAATTCGGCCATTCATTCGCGAAGATCCCATGGACGGCGGGAAGCACGCCCGTAAAGAGCGTGGCATGGCCGGGCGCCGTGTCGGTCGCCGCATAGGTGTATCGTGCACGCACATGATGGGGGAGTCGGCCGAAGCCTCGGGAATCGGCGGGAAGAGTCCCGTTGGCGACGCGTGCATCATACACCCATTGCCCAAGCTGGTCGACGACGAGGGCGACGACGATCGGGGGCCGCGCCTGGTGGTTTGACGTTGGCGTTGGTTTTCGTTCGCGACCGACGACCGCGGGTGCCCCCGGGGCGCAGCCAAGAGCCATCAAGAGCGGCAAGACCAGGACACACTGCCGAAAGGCCATGGGCGGCACCTTACGTGGGCCCGCCGTCTCTCGCGACGCCGCTTCCACCAATTTCGCCGGCGGTCGCGAACGGACGGGC
>DYPH01000350.1 GCA_020720045.1 Sorangium cellulosum
TGTGAACGCCAACTCAAGAGTGATCCAATTCTGGCATGAAATTCTGCTCCAATTTTGTCTTTTTAGTTGGCTCCGCTTGAGAGTTCTCGATTTCTGACTTTTCTTCGGCGACTTTCAAAGAGAAGAAGTCGCTTCTTCCTCTGGTTCGTCTTTTCTTCCCCCCGTGTATTCTACCCTCGCCGCGCTGGTTCGGGCATGCCACGCCGGCGTCTCCTATGCGGCACGGCGGAAGGGAGACGATATGCCACGGGTGAAACTGTCCAAGAGATCTTGCGATGCCTGCCACCATCTATACGAGCCCGATCCGCTCAACGCCCACCACCAGAAGTACTGCCGCCGCCCGGGCTGCCTGCGCCGACGGAAGCGCAGGCGGCAACGGGATTGTTACAGGAAGCGCTACTTGGAGGACGCCGAGTTCCGCAAGAGCGAGAGGCGGAGGGCTCGTCTGGGGAAGGATCGGCGGCGTGAGGAGGCTCCCTCCGTCCGCCCTCCCGAGCCAGATCAGCGCGATCTGGCTCTCATCGGATTGGTGGCGCATATGGCCGACACCCGGGCCCCGGAGGTCGCGCGCGAAGCCATGGCGCTGTATGTGGGGCGGGGCCGTGAACTGGCGGGGGGGGCGGTGGCAAGAGCTCCGCCCGCTTTTTGAGCCTGTTCTCAACGGTTCCTCGACACTCGCCCCCGTCGTGGAGCTAAGGTTCCTCGACACTCGCTCCATGCCTCAACATTCAGAGCTTCAAATGGTTGCGCACCCAGAGAAGAAAGTTCCTCGACACTCTTGGAAGCTTCCGGAGAGCGGCGTGACATTGGCGCAGGACAACCCGGCGAAGATCGCCGGAATCCGCGGAGCGTGGCAGGAATGGAGGTGGCGGACATGAGGACGCCGAGGGAGGCAGTGGTCAGTGATCGGATCAGGGGCATCAAGGGAGGCTTCGGGTGGGTGGACCACCGGCTGGTCAGGGAGCATTACGTCGAGCGCTGCTCGAACGGGGCGCTCGCCCTGTACCTGTTCCTCGTGGTGGTGTCGGACGGCGACGGTGTTTCATGGTGGAGCGAGCGGTCGCTGGCGTCGCGGCTGGGCATGGAGCCCG
>DYPH01000211.1 GCA_020720045.1 Sorangium cellulosum
TGCGCGGCCGCCCGGAACCGCCAAAGGCGGTGAGGAAACGGCGCGCAGAACTGCAGGTGCCGGCGAGTTCAGCAAACGCGACAAACGCAACAAGCGCCGACCCGTTAAAAACAGGGGCGGCGCTTGCGGTTCGGACTCCGCGCCTCACGGGATTCATGAAGGGCGTAAGCCTAAGTCAGGTCCGACGAAGGAAGCGGAGCGATCGTTAAGAAAGCGAACGAAGCGAGGAAGGAAAGCGAAGCGGCGCGGAAGGAAGCAAAGAAGCGAAGGAAGCAAGGTCTAAGAGAGGGAAGAAAGATTGCGAAGGTTGCCTAGCAAGCCGGCTGCCAACGGGCTCTTGGAGCCCCCACCCTCGAAAACGCTGAAGAATCTTGAATCTGTCTCGTGGCCCCCTCAGGCATCGCCCCCTGCCACACGACACCGCTGTCAGACCACGGGAGTCACCATCAGGGCTGGGACGGAGAATGCGGGACGAACGCAGTGGTCACCCATCGCGATTCCCAGCAAATTTGCTGGTGGTGCGGGGCGGAGAAGAAAATCGACCGAGACGGCGCTTCGGCCTGTCGATTCTTGTTGCCCCAAAAGGGGGTTCCCCATAGAAGGCGCGTACGGCAAGCATTCGTAGCTCAGCTGGATAGAGCATCGGTCTACGGAACCGAGGGTCAGAGGTTCGAATCCTCTCGAATGCGCAGGTAGTAGGAAAAAAGGGCTTCGGCCCTTTTTTCGTTTTGTCTTCCGTCGCGGGACGGGATTCCCCAGGCGTCACCCATGAGCGCAACGATCGACGGGCACGTGGACGGCGACGATGCCGCGATGGCGATCGCCCTTGAAGAGGCGAAGCTGGCGGCGGCCCACGGGGATGTGCCGGTCGGCTGCGTATTGATCGCCGGGGACGGCTCACTGCTCGGGCGGGGGCACAATCGCCGCGAGGCCGATCAGGATCCGACCGCCCACGCCGAACTCGTGGCCCTTCGCGCGGGGGCGCAGGCGCGTGGGCGTTGGTACCTCGATGACGTCACCGCCTACGTCACGCTCGAGCCCTGCGTGATGTGCGCCGGGGCGCTCGTACTTGCCCGCGTGAAGCGCGTCGTCTTCGGCTGCCGCGACCCGAAGGGGGGCGCTCTGGTCAGTGCGTTTACTTTGGGGAGCAGCCCGCTGCTCAATCATCAATTTGTGATCGACGAAGCGCTCCGCGAGGGGGAATGCCGCGAGCTCCTTCAATCGTTTTTCCGGGACGTTCGTGCTCGCCGGGCTCGCGAACGCCTCTCGTCCAAGTAGCCGAATTCAATTCGTCGGATTGGCGTCGCCATCGCCGGGCATTGGCGGCGGCGTGACCTCTTCGTCGTCGGCCCCACCTTCGAAGCGTGTGCTCGACGGGCGCGGGCGGGGCTCGGGGCGCGGTTCGCCGTCTTTGTGGAAGATCACCGGTTCGCCAAGCGCTTCTGCGAGCTCCCGCTTCGAGAGATTTCCCCGTTTTTCCGCGATCTTGATGAGGGCGCGCAGGCGAGCGAGCGCGTCGTCGGAGAGCTTTCCGCGCTCCTTCGCGGCGTGATGTTTGATCGGTGAGGGGAGGAGCGTAGCCAAGAAGAAGGCCTCGGCAACGTTGAGCTCAGAGGGTTCTCGGCCGTAGTAGTGTTCGGAGGCTTGCTTGATGCCGTAAATGTCGGGGCCAAACTCGATGACGTTCAAGTAGAGCTCCATCATTTCGCTCTTTTGAAAGTTCGCTTCGAGGTAGTCGGTAAGGATGAGTTCTTCGAGCTTTCGCGAGAGCGTCTTCTTACGCGTGAGAAAGAGGTTCTTCGCCAATTGCATCGAGATGGTGCTCGCCCCCCGCGCAAACTTATGGGCCTTCAAATTGGCGATTACGGCGGCCTTGATGGCCGCGTGGTGAAAGCCCTGATGGCGGAAGAAGCCTCCGTCTTCCGTAGTAAGTACGGCCACTTGCATGTAGGGCGAGATGTCTTCGATGGAGGCCCAGTGGCGGGTGCCAGGGCCAGTCTCCATCTCACCGAGGGTGCCATCGCGGTGGTAGATGCGCTGCCTGAAGGCCCCGGAAAAGTGGCTGCGACTCAGCTCGGGTGGCACATCGACGAGACGGCAGCGGTCGTCGATAAGCCATCGTAAATCCAAGTGATCGAGGTCTCGCTCGTCGAAGGCGAGCGTCGTATGGGCGGTGAACGTTCCGGACATCCGCGCCGTCTTGAGCGTCGGTAGGAGGCCGGCAGGGAGGCTTCGGAGCATCCCGTCGCAGGGGGTCGTCGGTACGTCGAACACGGCATCGCCGGTCAAGCGGCTGCCGCGGACGTCGGTGGCGAGGGCGAGGTTTCCGCGAAGGCTGACGGTGGTGTCTCCGACGGCGAGCGTGCCAGCTTCAAGGGTGATTCGCGTGTGATTTTCCTGAGTTCCGCGACCGCCAACGGTGAGCGACAGGCCGTGAAGGACCTCCGGCGCAAGGCGGGGTTCGTCGATCCCGAGGTCGCGAACGGTGATCCTGCCATCGAAGGCGACGCCGGTCGGAGCGAGGGTGACGTCGGCGGTGCCGGCGAGGGTCGCTTTCTCGACGTCGACGAGCCCCAGGGCGTGCTCCTGAATGCCGAGGCGCGCGAGGCTCACAGGGCCTCCTTCCAGATGGAATTTCGGGTCGTTACCGGCCGTTGTTCCGGCGCTGGGGAGTTCCAGCCGGGCGGTGAGCGGCGTTTTTCCGGGCGTGTTTCGCGCGCCGTCCCCGCCAGGGTCGGCGCCGATGAAGGAGAGGGTCGTCCCTACCGAGTTGCGTGCAATCTGCAAAGGGCCCGGACCGATCACCAGCGGACTGCGGTCGCCATCGGTGATGTGGACGCGAAGTGCTGCGATGCGAACGACAGCGTCCGCGGAGAGACGCTCGGCGAGGGCGCTGCCGACGGTCATCGCGCGGGCTCGAAGCAGCGAAGTATCAGGAAGCTCAGCAGTTTTGGGGAGTTGGTGCTCCGGGGTATGCACCACGGGGACGGCGACTTCTCCGGGATGGGCGCGTAGGTGAATGCGGACGTCGACACCGTCGAGGGTTGCGGTGGCGAGGCGGCGATCGACAAAGGCAAGGTCACCTCGGGCGGCGCTCACGGAGGCGACGGCGGCGTCGGCGTTTCCGAGGTTCAGCGATTCCCAGCCGAAGGTGTCGTTTGCGCCGTCGTGGGTCCCCCGGACGCCGGTTGCGCGGAGGGCACGGAGCGGGTCGCCGCCACCATCCCAGGTGACGCCGAGCCCCTTTGCGTCGACGGTGATCCCTTTCGCAGGGGCGCGAGCTCCGCCGTCGGCGCCGTCGCTTCCACGCAGCCTCGTGAGCTCCCCCTTGATGAAGTCGACGTCTCCAGCCACATCGACGTTCCCACCGTTGACGGAGATCGCGACGGGGCGGAAGCCATCAAGCTCGACACGTATTTCATCGCTATGACACTGAAACCAGGGGGCTTTGCCGGTTTCCGACCGAGGGGTCACGTTTACATCCCGGAGCGTGAGGGTCCGAAAGCCGGGGCTCACTGTACCGACGGTCAGGACGAGCCCATGCGCTGCCGCCTTCTCCTCCAGCTTTCTGCGAATGCTCCGCGGGATAGCGATGGCGAGCGTGAGGGCGACGAGGCTCCCAAACGCGACAGCTGCGACCGCGATGGGACGCCCGCGAAGAGCGGCGAACATGCGGGGGCCGAAGCGGGCGGGGACAGCTTGGGCGGGGCCGCGGAGGTCCATTCGGGATGCACGCTACAACGACGCGATGCCGGTGGTCGATTCCCCGGCGGCCGTTTGAACAACCAAACAGGAAACCGATGCATCGGAGGGGCGTAGCAAGACGGCGCATCTTTTGCTGCCTCGCGTCTCCGCAAAGATGACAGGGCGGCTACCGGCACGGTAGGCTGCGCCGCCTATCTTCGGGGAGCACCGAACAAAGCAGATTCACCATCTGTGTTGCCCCCCGCTCTCAACCACGTTTCGGAGGAATTCATGTCCCTTACGCAAAAGCTCATGCCGTTCGCTGTTCTCTCGATCTTCGCCACCGTCGGCGCTTCGGTTGTCGCCTGTGGCGACGACGACACGACCGCGACGCCGACGACCGATGCAGGCGCGACCGACAGCGGCACGACCGACAGCGGCGCCGTCGACAGCGGCCCGGCGACCGATGCAGGCACCGACGCCGCCAAGGTCCCCGTCTGGGAGCAACTCGGCGCTGACGACGCGGCCCGCTACAAGGCCGTCCAGGGCCTCGTCGGCAAGATCGTCACCGCGGAACTCGCAGACACGGCGATCGCCCCCTACTTCGGCGCCGGCCGCCTCAAGATCACGGCCGACCAGCTTGGCGAGTGCCTCTCCCAGCAGGTGGCGATGGTTCTCGGCGCCCCGACCGCGACCGCGACCTACCCCACCACTGTCTTTGCGAGCGATCCGGCCAAGAAGTACACCTGCCGCGACATGAAGGCGGCCCATGCCGGCCAGGGCATCGCCGAGTCGATCTACACGAAGTTCCTCACGAATGCCGTGACGGTCGTCAAGACCAACATCCCCGATCCGCTCGGCAGCGATGTCGTCTCGAAGCTCGCGCCGGTTCTCCTCGGCGCAGTCAAGACCGACACCGTCGACAACAAGGTCTGCACGACGGACGCCGACTGCGCCGGTTCGGCGAACCACAAGACCATGACCTGCACCGCCGACACGGCACCGGCGACCACCAAGTCCTGCCAGCAGATGGGCCCGAAGTGATGGAGCACACCGAGCAGCTCGAAGTCCCTCCGCTCGCCGGTGTGAAGACGATGGCTCGGTGGAAAAAGGCGGTCGCAGGCCTCGCGCTTGCGACCGTTTCTTTTGTTGGCTTTATGGGCTTTCTCCATACAAAGCCGGGGCTTCCGCTCAGAGCGATCATTTTTGGAGACGCCTGCCCCGTTGGCAACTTCAACTCGAAGGAGCTGGAGCCGCAAATCACCGCGGCGGCAGCAGCCAATCGCGGCGAAGGGCGCGCACCGAGTCTTGCGCACGTCGGATTTACCCTCGGGAAGACGAAGCTTGCCGACGCAGAAGCGTGGGCAAAATCGAAAGGCCTTTCTTGCGCCAATCAGCGTCAATCGACGCTCTTGACGTGCTCAAAAGTGCCATCGATGGTGCTCGGTCGGCCGGTCACAGATGGGGATTGTGAGGTGAACCTTCTCTTCCGCGTGGAAGACGGGACTCTCTACAACCTAGAAGTCTATCACCTCGGCGTGCCTGCCACGGTAGCGGCAACGATTTTTGATCGCGTGAATGGCGAATGGAAATCGCTACTTGGGGCACCAACCGTCGATTCCGCAAAGGGGAAACCGGTTGCGGCGACCTCCCTCGGCGAGACGACTCGCTATGCGTTTTCCGACGCGGTCTACGAGATTTCCTACGTGAACGTGGCGGGGAATGTTGCCGTGAACGAACACGTCCTACGACCGGACCTCGCGACCAAGCCTTAGCGGGCTCTTCGGACCACGAGGGGCGAAAGACGAGCTTTGGTCGCTTTGGCTGCTCGGCCAAGAGCGGGAAGTTTGCACGAAGCGATTCCGCCCGCGCTGTCGCTCATCGAGCGAATCTCGCTG
>DYPH01000080.1 GCA_020720045.1 Sorangium cellulosum
CCTAGGCATCGTTCACCGCGATCTCAAGCCCGGGAATCTCTTCTTGAGCCATTCGGCGACCGGGCAACCTCTTGTTAAAGTTTTAGATTTTGGAATTGCTCGCACCGTTGACGCCCAAGAGGGGGAGACGCTCACCGCCACCGGGAGCATTCTCGGTTCCCCTCACTACATGTCGCCGGAACAGATCGTTTCCCCGAAGAGCGTCGATGAACGGAGCGATGTCTGGTCGCTCGCGATCATTCTGTACCGCTTGCTCGCGAACGCGCTCCCCTTTGAAGCGGAGTCTTTCGGCCGGCTCGCAATCCTGATTGCCGGAGACCAACCGCTTTCGCTTGTCGCGCCCCGCCCCGATGTTCCGCCGGCGCTCGAACAGGTCCTCTTTCGTGCGCTCGAAAAGGACCCAAACGCCCGCTATGTAAACGTCGGCGTTTTTGCGGCGGCATTGGCCCCCTACGGCACCCTTCGCTCCATGGCAGCAGCGGCGGCGCCGACGAATTCACTCCTCGCGGGGGGGCCGACGCTCGCGCCGCACGTGCCGATTCCCGTTGCGGCTGCTGGTTCGAGGGTCCCGTCGATCACGGCAAATGCGATGTCGCTTTCGGGCGGCTCGCAGACGCAGGTGCCGGCGAAGAGTCTTGTTATTCCATCGTTAATTGGCGTCGCAGTCGTCCTTCTCGCAGCGCTCGGTGTCACGGCAAAGGTCGCCTTTGGGCGCAGGGAACCGGTGCCGCCAGCGATCGCAAGCGCGCAACCCGCCGCCGCGCCAGTTTCTGCCACCATTGCGCCGGTTCCTGATAATTCGGTCCATCTTCCTGCACGCTCATCCGCCGCTCCTTCCGTGAGCGCTCTGCCACCGACTCCGCCCCCCGCGGTAGCGACGCCGGCCACGACACCGCGCCCCGTTGCGACAAAGACGCCGGAACCGGTCCACACTTCGCCAACGCACAATCCGCTCGACCTGGGACTCAAACGATGAAGAACACCGTCCGCCTTGCAGCCATTGCCTTCTTCGCGTCGTCGCTTGCGTTTTCATCGGCGGCCTACGCAGACGGGAAGTCGCTCTCTCAAACACTCACGGGACCGGCAAAGACCGAGTTTGAGGCCGGAATTGCGCTCTACGAATCTGGAGACTATGGCGCTTCCGTGATCAAGTTTCGTGCCGCCTATGAGCAGTCCAAAGACAACCGATTGCTTTGGAATATTGCTAATTGTGAGCGTCTTCTCCACCACTACGTCAAGGCACGAAAACTCGTGCGTGAATACGTCGCGAATGGCGGAACGTCGATCTCAACCGACGACAAAAACTCCGCGAAACAATTCTTGGAGATTACCGAGTCGGCCGTCTCCGACGTGAAGTTTGAAATCACCGAGCCGGGCGTTGAAGTCGCCGTTGACGGCGATGTCGTCGGGACGACGCCACTCGCTTCCGCTCAAATTGACGTCGGCAAGCATGTGGTCACTCTGAAGAAAGAGGGATTCGCAAGCCAAGAGATTCCGCTCGTTGTTGTTGGCGGCGCGGGAGCTACCGTGAAGGCGGAAGTTGTGCGTGCCGTCGGGCACCTCAGCGTCGCCGCCGGTTCCTCCGATGATATTGAAATCGATGGGAAATTTGCCGCTCGCGGCACCTTTGACGGCGACCTTCCGAAGGGGCAGCACAACATCCGCGTCTCGTCGCCGGGGACGAGTCCCTACGACGGCCACGTCGACCTCGGTGCGGGCGAGCACCGCTCCATCACGGTCGCGCTTCGCAGCGGCGGCAGCAAGATCCCGCTTTGGGCGTGGATCGCGGGCGGCGCAGCCCTCGGAACGGGCGCCGCCGTCGGCGGCTACTACCTGTTCAAGCCGGGGGTAGACAACGGCGCCGGCACCTTCGCCAACGGCTACGCGACCGTCCGCTAGTCGTCACCACGCAGCGTCGCTCGAGATGGCGGCAGTGCGGAACGTGTCGGTCTCGACGTCGAGGACCTCGGCGGTTGCGCTGCGTAGGGCGCCATCGCTGTCGAAGTCGTAAACGTTGAACCCGGCCATCCGCTCGGGATCGCTATGGAAAAGGGACGCGCTCGTCGCGCCGTAGGACTGTAGCGCGCCGCGTGTCGTGGCGAGCGGGGTCGTCATGCGGCGGTGGAGGTGCCCGTGGAGGATCAGACCTCGCTCGAGCTCGGAAACCGTGCGCCGAAGTAACGTTGCATCATGCAAGCTTTCCATCGCTTGCTTGACGAGGCGGCGGGGCGGGTGGACCGGATGATGGACGAGAATCACCGGTGTGCGGCCTCGGACGGCGCCATCGTCGAGGAGCCGCCGAAGTCGGAGCAGCTGGGCGGCACCGAGGCGCCCCGCAGCGACGAAGGGGGGTTGCGCGACCGCCGAGGAGAGGCCAACGATCGCGAGCGGTCCGCGCAAGCGCACAAACGGAAATCCGCGACGCAGGACGCTGGCGTTGGGCAAATCGCTCGTCATGTAGGCGGAAAATTCCTTGAGGAATCGCTCCATCAGCGACGAACCGAGCGTGTAGGTGTCGTGGTTTCCGGGAATGATACTGACGCGATCTGCCGGAAATCCAAGCTCCTGTTCGAGCAGCGTTCGCACCGCGACGAATTCGCCACCAAGCGCGAGGTTCGTTAAATCACCTGTGATTACAACGTGATCAGGCGCCAAGTCGCGGACTTCGTTGAGGAGCCGCACCAGGATCTCTGCCCGATGTACAGCCTTGCGCTTGAAACGAAGATTCGCGTACCCACTTGCCCGCTTGGAAAGGAGATTCCACGGGCGAAGTCCGTCAAGCGCCAGCAAATGCAAATCGGAGAGATGAACTAGTTTCATGGGGAACTCGCGTCGGCAGGGGTCGGGTAGGCGCAGCGGAACCCGACTGCGGCCGAGTAGGGGGCGAGGAGATAGCTTCGGAAGGCGCCTCGCAGGAAAGGGGCGGCGTCTCGGAAGCTTCCGCCGCGGACGACCGGCGGCCCCCCCTTGCTCGTGCTATGGGGGTTCGTGAGCGCTCCACCGCCGTAGCTGAAGCCTTCGTCGTCGACGTCGAAACGGTCCTCGACGAATTCGGAAACGTTTCCAGCTAGATCGTCGATACCCTCGGGTGTTCTTCCGTGGCGAAACGCGCCGACGGGGGAGAGGGTGAGGTAGCCGTCGGCGTCGTCCCCCTCTTCTCGGGAGAGTACGCCGTGATTTGCGAGGCCGGGGTCCCAATTCGGTCCCCAGGGGAAGCGCCGTCCGGCGACACCGCGCGCGGCAAACTCCCATTCCGCCTCCGTCGGCAGACGCCCGCCAACCCACTCGCAGTAGGCGCTCGCGTCGTTCCGTCCGATGTGGGTTACCGGAAGGTTCGGCGCATCGAAGCGCGCATCGCCGGGCGGGAAGCTCGGCGGCGCGCACCGCCCTACTGCGACGCACCTTCGGTATTTTTCGACGGAAACCTCCCTCCGATCGAGATCGAAGGGCGAGAGCGTGACGCGGTGGGCGACGCCTTCCGTTCGGAACCGAGGTGCGATTCGATCGCACAGATTTTCCACGACTTCCCGCCGACACAGCGTGAGGGCGCCGGCCATTTCCTCGCGGCTTGAGCCCATCACAAAGGTGCCCCCATTGAGGAAGACCCGCGACGACTCGGCAGCTCGGAGTGAAACGATTCCACCGGTTTCACCGACGTCGTCGACGACGAGCGCCCGCGAAAACGTTCGGCTACGCCCCCCTTCCGTCTGCGCAAACGCCGCCTCGCTTCCGCCGAAGGCGAAAATCGAGACGGCGAGGGCGCCCGCGTTCGCGCGCCGACCCATCAATTAGGCCAAAAGTCGCAGCGGATGGGTGAGAAGCGCACGGAGTTCGGCGAGAAAGCGCGCACCGACCGCTCCGTCGATTACACGATGATCGCACGAAAGAGTCATTGCGAGCTTCTTCCCCGCAACAATGGAACCATCCTTCACGACAGGTTCGTCGCGAACTTGCCCGACGGCAAGAATCGCACCTTCGGGGGGATTGATCACGGCGGCGAAGGAATCGATGCCGAACATTCCGAGGTTCGAGATCGAGAACGTGCCGTTTTGCATTTCTTCAGGCTTGAGCTTCTTGCCTTTCGCCCGCCCCGCAAGCTCCCGTACTTCTGCGCCAATTTCCGTAACGCTCTTTTGGTTTGCGTCGCGAACAACCGGCGTCACGAGGCCATCCGGAACGGCAACGGCGACCGAGATATCGATCCGTTCGTGGAGGAGAATTGCCTCGGCGGTGAACTGCGCGTTGCACTCGGGGACGCGCTTGAGTGCGATCGCGCAGCCTCGGACGATAAGGTCATTTACCGAAATCTTGAGCGGCTTCTCGTCGCCAGCACTCGCCAAATCGCGATTGATTGCCTCGCGCAAATCGACGAGTGGCGCGGCATCGACGTCGATATTTAGGTAGAAATGGGGGACCGTCTGCTTCGACTCCACGAGCCGTCGCGCGATCGTCTTCCGCATCGGCGAAAGTGCCACCGACTTGGGCGCGCGGAGCTCACCCGTTTGCGCAACCGGCGTCTTTGCGACCAAAGGCGCAGAAATCTTGGAGAGATCGTCAAGGATCACGCGACCATGCGGGCCCGACCCAACGGCGCCTGCGAGGTCGATCCCTTGCTCGCGCGCGGCTTTCCGGACCGCGGGCGATGCGTGAATTTCACCGCGCGCCGTCTCCGGCGCCTCGTATTCGGGTTCCCGGTCGGTTCGCGTGAGGAAGTCCCCCTTCGAGAGCACGCGCGGCGGAGCGACCCGTGCGGCGGTCGTCGGCGGGGGCGCCTCTACCTCGGCGTGAACCGGAACGGGTTCGGGAGCCGCAAGCGGCGCTGCGGCAACCGGAGCTACGGCCGCACCGAGCGCCGCTTCGAGGGCTGCGATGTCTTCACCGGGTTCACCAAGAATTGCAACCGCTTGGCCGAGCTTTACGGTTGCGCCCGGCGTGACAAGCAGCTTTCGAAGGGTGCCCTTGTCAAAGCTTCGGAACTCCATCGTCGCTTTGTCGGTTTCCACTTCCGCGAGGAGGTCGTCGATGCCAATCGCGTCCCCCTCCTTCTTGTGCCACGCGGAGAGCACCCCTTCCTCCATCGTCGGAGAAAGCTTCGGCATTTCGAGAATTTTCGCCATGATCGTGGATTCCTTCAGCCGCGGTGGACGACGCGGAGCACCGTGTCGACGACCCGTTCCGGTTGCGGCATGCACTGCTGCTCGAGTTTCGCGTTGTAGGGCATCGGCACGTCGAGGCTCGCGACGCGCAGGATCGGCGCGTCGAGGTAGTCAAACGCCAAGCGCTGCACGCGGTCAGAGATTTCGGCGCCGACGCCACCGTAGGGCCAGCCCTCGTGGACGGTCACACACCGGTGGGTTTTCTTTACCGATGCGACGATCGTGTCTTCGTCAAGCGGGCGAAGGGTCCGAAGGTCGATAACTTCCGCAGAAACGCCGAGTTTTGCGAGTTTTTCCGCCGCTTCCAAAGCGACGTGGGTCATCCGCGAGTAGGCGACGATCGTGACGTCTTTCCCCGTCCGCACCACATTGGCGACGCCGAAGGGGATTGGGCCCTGGTCATCGGGCACTTCACCCTTGGTATTGTAGAGGGTTTCCGACTCCATCACCAAAACGGGGTTGTTGTCGCGAATGGCGGTCTTCATAAGACCTTTTGCGTCCGCCGCAAACGCCGGCGCAATCACCTTCAAACCCGGAACATGGGTGTAGAAGTGCTCCATCGCATGGCTGTGTTGGCTACCGACCTGGCGTGCGCTCGCGTTCGGCCCGCGGAAGACGATCGGGCAGGTATACTGGCCGCCAGACATCTGCCTTACCTTCGCAGCATTATTCAGAATTTGATCGAAGGCGACCGCGGAAAAATTCCACGTCATGAACTCAACGATCGGGCGAAGACCGACCATTGCCGCCCCGATCCCGAGACCGGCAAATCCGCCTTCGGCAATCGGCGTGTCGATGACGCGCTTCTCGCCAAATTTCTCAAGTATTCCCTCAGTGACCTTGTAGGCCCCCTGATAGTGACCGACCTCTTCCCCCATCAGGAAGACGTTCGGATCGCGCTCCATTTCCTCAATCATCGCCTCGCGAAGGGCTTCGCGGTAACGCAGGGTACGAGACATCGTCGGTGCTCCGGTCACGAGGCGAAGGGGCCGTCGTAGGTGGTGGGGGCAAGAAGTTCGGCGGTCGGCTCGGGACTTTCGTCCGCGAATTTCACGGCATCGGCGACCTCCTCTTCTACAGAGGCTTCGAGGGCGTCGAGACGTGCCATGTCCCAGTGAAGTTCGAGTTGGGTCCGCGCGCGGAAGAGTGGGTCCCGCTGCTTGCGCGCCTCCACCTCTTCCGGCGTCCGGTATTTCCCGGGGTCGCTCATGCTGTGTCCCCGGAAACGATAGGTTTTTACTTCCACAAGCGTCGGAATGTTTGCTTCGCGGGCGAGCTTTACCGCTTCACCGATGCGCCGCTCGACTTCGAGGACATCCTCCGCGACGAAGCGATCGCTCGGAATCCCGTAGCCGCGCGCGTAGTTCGCGACTTCAGACGTCGGAAGCGTGCGGCTAAGGGGCGTGCCCATCGAGTACTCGTTGTTTTCACAGATGAAAACGATGGGTAGCTTCCAGAGCGCTGCCAGGCCGATGCCTTCGTGGAACCCGGCGATCGGGACCGCACCGTCGCCGAAAAAGCAGAGCGTAACCCCGCCATCTTCCTTGTATTTCGACGCAAACGCAATTCCGGCGGCGAGCGGAATATGCCCACCGATGATGCCGTAACCCCCGTGCATGCCGTTTGCGGCGTCGAACATATGCATCGAGCCGCCAAGCCCCTTCGAGCAGCCGGTCTCTTTCCCGAATAATTCCGCCATCATCGCGCGGGCGGTCATCCCCTTTGCGAGGGCGATACCGTGATCGCGGTAGGTCGTGACGACGTGGTCTTTGCTTTCCAGGGCAGCGAGCGCACCGACGCCGACCGCTTCCTGGCCGATGTAAAGGTGCAGAAAGCCACCGATTTTCCCCATCGCGTACGCGCGCGCTGCCTCTTCCTCGCAGCGGCGGATGAGAAACATTTGACGGTAAAGACGGGCGAGGTGGTCCGTGTCGACGGGCGGTCCTTCGTGTGCCATGCGGCCGCGAACCCTAGTGGGAACGGCGTTCCACGGAAAGGGATCATCGCGTGTCGCGACGCGTCAGCTCTTGAAAAGATTGGTCGATTTCGACGAGGACGATCTTTGATTTTTTCGGGAACTTTCCGGAACGCCGGTCGTCGAGTCCGCTCCAGTTCGCATTCCGTGCGTGCCGGTTCGCGTCGCCCAAGAAATTCGTCGCGCGGTCGGTCACACAACGAGCGTTGCGACGATTCGGGAAGAGCAGCCTCCGCTTCGGCGTAAGCTCCCTCATCCAAATGCGTTCCCCGTCAGCGCCGCAGCCAAGATGCGCCGCCCCCCAAGGAGACCCCTCATGAAGAAAGCCCTTTTCGCCGTCGTCACCGCAGCCGCCGTCCTTTCCGCGGGTGCGCCTCGCGACGCCGCAGCGTGCGGAGGGGCGCTTTGGGAGGAGCGCGTGTTTGTGCCGAAGCCGAGCCCGCCGAAGCTCGTCGCCCAGGCGGAGAAGGACCTTGAAGGCGGAAGTCCGCGCAAGGCGCTCGCGAATGCCTCGAGCGCCTACGGCGATTTGGCAAAGGCAGAGCCGGGTGCCGACAACCTGAAGAATCGCGCCCTTCGAATCGCAGCTCTTGCCGTCGTTCGTTCCAAGGGGGAGCTCAAGGTTGCCGGCCAGAAGGAAGCGACCCCCCACGAGCGCCTCGGTTGGGCTGCCAAAAAACTTGAGGCACTTTCGGCGAAAGCACCTGACAATCCGACCGTTGAGGGGGACCTCGGCGAAGGGCTCGCGGCCGCCGGACGGGATCTCGACGCCTACGGTCACCTTGCAAAGCTCGCCGGCGCTTTCGCGGCTCCAGTTTGCGGCGGGGCTTACGAGCAAGAGCGCAAAATCTCTCGCACGTTGCGAGGCGATGGCCTCTGATCGAACGGTCTGCGGCCTTGCGAAAGCTCCCGAAAAGAAGGTCGCCGAGAAGGCGAAGCCGGAAGATGCCAAAAAGGGGGCCGCGAAGCCGAGCGCGAAGTTCGACCCCGCCGTCTTCGCGGGCGATTTGAAGATCTGAAATGCGCAAAACGTCACTTCGGCCGCTGGCTATTTGGGCAGCGGCCGCTTTTTTTGCTGCCGGCTGCGACAAAAGACCGCCCACGAGCGTCGACGCCGGGCCGACCGCGCCGATTTCGATGGCTCCCCCCGAGCCTCTTGGCGATTCGGTACGAGGGCATGCAGCCATTGAAAAATATGAATGCAATCGATGCCACGCGGTAGAAGGCATCGTCGCAGCGGCGCCACAGAAGCATTGTGTCTCGTGCCACGCGGAGATTGTCGAAGGGCGCTTTGTCGCGAAAGACCCAGCGAAAACCGTCGAATGGAAGGCCTCGGTCCATGACTTGGACGTCGCCCCCAGTCTCATTGCGGTCGGGAAGCGACTACGCGGATCCGCAGTCATCGACTACCTCATGATGCCGCACGATCTCCGGCCGAATCTCGCGGCCAACATGCCGCGCCTCGGGCTCTCTCGCAGTGAAGCTCGCGATATCGCGGCGTATCTCGGCGCTACTTCCGAGGAAGACGTTGTGCCTTCTGGCGATGCGACCGCGGGCAGAAAGGCCATGGAAAGCAAGGGTTGCGGGGCATGCCACGCTTTCTCCGGCGTCTCTGCGGTTCCTGCAACGCCGCCCGCTCTAGCGATTTCCGCGAAAGACTTTTCGGTGGGGAAACGTCTCGCTCCGGACCTTCGATTTGCCCGCGATCGCATGACCTTCTCAAAAATAGTTTCCTGGCTTCGTGACCCACGCGGAACGAAACCCGATACGAAGATGCCGGCGATTCCGTTGACCGAGGAAGAAGCGCGCGATATTGCCACCTACCTGGTCAAAGCGAAGCAGGAGGTTCCTGCGGCGGTCCCATTCCATCGCCTCCCGCCGCTAGAACGCAAAGTGACTTATGCGGAGGTCGATGCGAAAGTCCTCCATAAGACCTGCTGGCACTGTCACGCCGAGCCCGACTACGCGATTGGTGACGGCGGACCGGGGAACTCGGGCGGCTTCGGCTTTCCCGCGCGAAAGCTCAATCTTGCTTCTTACGAAGGGGTAGCGGCAGGGATCGTGGATGATAAGGGGGAGAGAAGTAGCATTTTTTCGCCGGGTCGTGACGGGACGCCACGCCTGCTTGATGCGCTTCTTGCCCGTCATCGCGAAGAAGCGGGGGCTGCGAACGGTCCCGTCCGCGGGATGCCGCTCGGCTACGCCCCCCTCTCCGCGGAACAAATCCAACTCGTCGAGAGCTGGATTTCTCAAGGAAGGCCACGATGAAGAGGCTCGTCTTGTGTGGAGTTTTTCTGGCAGGCATCTCCGACCGCCGCAACGAGCCGACTGCGCCGCCAGCGGTTTCCTCGCCGACCGCGGAGAGCTCCGCCCCGCCAGGTGTAACGCCCCCAGTCGCGACCGCCGTAGCTACGCCGGCTGTTTCCGCCGTAGAAGGCGGAACACCAGAAGCCGTTCCGGCGATTCGGATGTTTGAAGCGACGGAACAAGGCGATCTATTTGCGACCATTCGCGCGGCGCGTCTTCGCGCGGTGGAAGCCAAGCGTGTTCTCGTCGTCTACGTCGGCGCTTCCTGGTGCCCGCCGTGCAAACGGTTCCACGACGCGGTTCGAAATCACAGTCTCGACGAGAAACTTGCCGGCTTTGACTTCCTCTATCTCGACATGGATGTCGTAAAAGACAAGATTGTCGAGGCGGGGTACGCCTCAAGATACATTCCGTTCTTTGCTCTGCCCAGGAGTGACGGAAAGCGCGGTGATTCCTTCGAAATCAAGCGCACAGATGCGAAAGCCCAAGACGAGCTGCTCGAAAAGCTAGGCGCTTGGCGACCTGGGCAGAAGTAGTCACTGTTCAGGGGAGTTTTGGCTTCGGTTTCGCGGGCGGCGCCGCCGTTCGCGACCGGTCGGCGATGTCGCTTGCGATCGTTCCAACGACGCCGGGCCGGTCGTCCCGCTTTCGACCGAAGAAATAGAGGGCGACGAAGACGAGGATCGCCGCCCCAATCGCGATGTTTTGAACGCGTCGCGTCCGGAAGCGGGATGCCGGTGAGACGCCCGAACGGAGATCTGCCTGGAGGGATTCAGGCAATCCGGCGAGCGAATCGGGTACAGGGGTCAAGGACCGTTCAAAGGACCCGTCAAGTGTCGCAGCAAGCGCGTCTCCAAGCGCTCTTGCGGAAACAAATCGATCTTCTGGGCGGGAAGAGAGCCCCTTTCCAAGGATTCCTCGGGCCGTTTCAAGAGCGCTGATGGAAATTCCGTGGCGCTCAAGCGGTTGGAGTTCACCGGATAGAATACGTCGTACGGTGACCGCAGCATCGTCTCCGCCGAAGACCCGTTTCCCGGAAATCATTTCGTGGAGGATGGCAGCAAACGCGAATTGGTCTGCTCGCGCCGTTGCTGGGGCACCAGCAAGGACCTCGGGCGCCGTGTAAGCAGGCGTCCCAGGGAGGTCACTTTCTGTATTTGATTTTGCGCCCCGTGCGAGGCCAAAATCAGTGATCTTTGCGCCGTAGCGGCCCAATAGGACGTTCTCGGGCTTCAGATCGCGGTGGACGATTCCCGCTTCGTGGGCGGCCGTTAATCCCTCCCCAATCGAACGCGATAGGCGAATAATTTCCGATACGGCAAGCGGTTCCCGAAGGCGATCGCGGAGCGTGACGCCGCGCGGGTCGTCCGGTTCTCCGACGCATTCAAATACGAGAAACGGACCTGCTTCTGGGTCGTCGCCGAAATCATGAAGAGTAATGATGTTGGGGTGGCTCAACGCGGCAACCGCACGCGCTTCTTTCTTGAACCGGGCCGCGACGTCACTTCGCGTCTCTGCGTCGAGGTGGAGGTCGTTTCGCAGGACCTTAATCGCGACCCGCCTCGCGAGGACCGGGTCGCGGCCGAGTGCCACGACGGTCCATGCGCCGCGGCCTAGTTCTCCCTCGATCTCGTAGCGGCCGATGCGGGTGGGGATCATCGGGTCTCCGGAAAATGACAGGCAAATCGGTGTGTTGTGTCATCGGCGGCTGCCGACATTTCCGGCATCGTCACGTCACACGTCCCCACCTTTCCCGAGGGGCACCGCGGAAAATAGGGGCACCCATCTTCTTCGGCTACTCGAGCGGGCGAAGTTGCATCCGCAAGAACTGGCAATGCGCGTCGCGCCGCCTCGTTTCCGGGGACGGCGGCGAGGAGCGTCCTTGTGTACGGATGGACGGCGCCTCGATAGAGGCGTTCCGCGCTTGCCTCCTCGACGACGTGACCGGCGTAAAGCACAACAACGCGATGAGAGATATGCTCTACCACTCGGAGATCGTGGGAGATGAAAAGATAAGCAACGCCAAGTTCCTCTTGAAGGTCCAAGAGGAGATTCACGATCTGGGCTTGGATGGACACGTCGAGCGCGCTGACCGGCTCGTCACATACGATAAAGTCCGGCTGAACCGCAAGACTTCTTGCAATTCCAATGCGTTGACGCTGGCCACCAGAGAATTCGTGGGGGTACCGGTCAAGAATCTCAGGGCGCATTCCGACGCGCTTCAGGAGTTCAACGATACGCCCTTCCTCTTCGCTTCCGCGGGCCGTCAGCTTGTGAATTCTTAGCGGCTCCGCGAGGATATCTCGAACCGTCATTCGCGGATTCAAGCTCGAATACGGATCCTGGAAAATGATCTGCATCCGGCGGCGTAGAGGCTGCAGTTCGCGGGCCGACAGTGACGTGATTTCGTGGCCGTCGAAGGTCACCCGACCAAACGAGGGTTCGACCAAGCGAAGAATGAGTCGTCCGAGCGTGCTCTTTCCGGAGCCGCTCTCGCCGACCAGTCCGACCGTTTCGCCGGTGCCGACGGTCAGGTCGACGCCGTCGACCGCTCGCGTGAATGTTCCCCGAGTGAAGAGTCCTCCACCGCGTGGATAGTATTTTCCGAGTTTCTCGGTTTGAACGAGCGGCTTCATGACGCGAGTTCCTCCGCGCGCAAACACCGAACCATCCTATTTTCCTCGACGGTTCCGAAGGAAGTCAGCGGGATTCGCTCCGCGCGGCAGCTTTCGACGACCGCGCCGCATCGCTCTTGGAACCGGCACCCTTTCGGGAGATTCCCCAGGCCTGGAACGACGCCCTCAATCGTCGGAAGACGCGTGCGACGCTTTCCACCCCCGAGACGCGGCATGCTCGCGAGGAGCGCGCGGGTGTACGGATGCGCGGGGCGGCGGAAAAGATCGCCGACGCGCGCGCTCTCGACAACTTCCCCGGCGTACATCACCAGCACGCGATCGGTGTGGTGCTCGACCACGGAAAGATCGTGAGTAATCAAGAGGATCGCCATGTGCGACGAGCGCCGCAACGACTGAAGCAGATCGAGGATCTGGGCTTGAATGGTGACGTCGAGCGCCGTCGTCGGTTCGTCGGCGAGGAGCAACTTCGGCTCGCAGGAGAGCGCCATCGCAATCATCACCCGCTGGCGCATCCCACCCGACAGTTCGTGGGGGAACGCGTCGACAACCGTTGCCGCGTCGCGAATCCCGACGCGCTCCAGGAGCGAAATCGCTCGCGTCCGTGCTTCGCGGCGGCTGTCGGGCCGGTGGAGCCGAATCGCCTCGACGATCTGAGCGCCGACGGTATGGACGGGGTTTAGACTCGTCATCGGCTCTTGAAAGACCATCGCGATTTCGTCGCCACGCACCGCCTCAAGCTCCCGCTCGGAAAGCGTCCGCAGATCGCGCCCTCCGAAGTGGAGCGAGCCGTCCTCGATTTGGGCCGGCGGTGTTGGCAACAGACGCAAAATCGAGAGCGCCGTGACGCTCTTTCCGCAGCCGCTTTCTCCAACAATTCCTAACGTTTCTCCCGGGAAAATCGAGAAAGAAACATCGTCAACGGCGCGGACTGCGCCCCGTTCGGTACGGAACGCGACGCAGAGCCCTTCGACGGAAAGAAGCGGTGCTTCGGAAGACATAGCCACGGGGCGGACGCTACTCGAACTTCCCGACTTTCGAGCGACGGAATCGCCCACCGCTTGCCAGCGCATCGGGTATGTTCGTCGGCATGCCGCCTCTCTTTGTGCGATCGGCGCGCCTTCGAATGGCCGTATTTTCTTGCGGATTGCCTGTGGCAGCCCATCTGCTGCTCGGATGTGCGCCAGAGACGAGGCTTTGCCGCCCGGCCGCTGGCGAATGCGGTGACCAACATGCGTGTGTGGCGGGGCGCTGCACTGTCGAGGCCGCAAACCACGCACCGGCGGCAGCCGCAATTCTTCGACGCTGGACGGCGCCCGCAAACGCCCTGCGGGTGGTCGGCGGTGCCGCGACGACCTCGCTTCGGCTCGGCGGCGCTGGCGGCGCTGATACCGTCCTTTTCGATTTTCCGAGCCCACCGGCAAATTCGGAAGTGGTTGAGGCGTTTCTGCTCATTCCCCGCGATGAGTCGGCCCTCCCCGGCGACGGCCCGGTTTCGTTGCAGGGCGACGTCCCCGACGAACGCTGGATCGGGCTGGCGGCGTCGCACCCGGCGCCTCGTACGCTCGGCATCGACGCGCCGAAAACCCTTGCCGCCGGTTCTGGGGCCCGCCTGCTTCGCATCGACGTCTCGCAAGCCCTACGTCGTCAGAAGTCGTCACCCCACGCTGAAATTGCGCTCGTTGCGGAGGCTTCGGGCCGCCGGGGCGTTCCCGTTCGACTCGACATGTTTGGCGGCGCAGATGCTGGCGCCCGACTTGACGTGTATTACCGGCTCCGCGAAACGCCGACGGTCGATTCTCCGTTGAAGAACGGCGTGGAGCCCTCGTCGAACGCCGACCCGGCGCCCCAACCGTTTGCTCCCTACTGATCGAGACCCTAAAGAAAGGCCGTCATGCGCTCCTGGAACCGATTTTTCCCCGCTGCCGCCACCGCGTTCGCCGTTGTGACTGCCGTTTCCGGAGGTGCCTCTGCCACACCGGCCGCGACGCGAATCGATGGAACCAACTTCGCCATCGAAATCCTTCCGGGTGCCTGCAAAGTCAATACGGAATGCAAGGTAACTCTCCGGCTTGTCGCCGGGAACAACTTTCATGTGAACGAGAAGTTCCCCTACCGCTTCACCGGGGGGGAGGGGGTTGCGTGGGCGAAGCCGCTCTTTAGCCGCGAAAGTGGCGACTTTCATGAAGAAGGGCAGAGCGCGGGCGTCCTCGTGGTTGCCTTCACGCCGGCGAAGGCGGGGCGAATGAGCGCGACGGGCATCTTCAAATTGAGCGTTTGTTCGAGTTCGAATTGCCAGGTCGAAAAGCAGGAAGTGAAGTTTGAGGTAGACGTCGCGCATTGACCGAGGTCCCCGCTAGAGGGGCCCGTTCCGACCCACCTTGACTGCTCCAGCCCCGCCCACTGCGGGGCTTTTTTTGTTTCCGATTCCGATTCCGAAAGTCCCCGCGAACTCCGTCGGTTCCGTTTGCTACTCTCCGAACCGATGAGTGATTCCCCTTCCGTTGCCGCGGAACTTCAGGCCGTCGGCGACCGCGTTCGCGAGCGATTTCAGTCCGATCGCCGGGTTCTCTCGTTCGCAGAGTACCTCGAACTGTTCGGCACGGATCCCGATCGTTACTCCCGCGACGCAACGCGCTTCGTCCGCGACGCCTTTGACCACTACGGCTCCGAGGAGGTCCGGTACCCGTGGGGGACCTACACGCGCTGGAAATTGTTCGATCTCCCCTTCGAGCGCCAAGAAACGGCATCGCCGCTCGTTGGTCAGGAGCACGTTCAGGAAGAAATTTATCGGGCGCTTTCCAATTTCGCGCGAGAGGGGAAGCCGAATCGCGTGGTTCTTCTGCACGGCCCGAATGGTTCGGCGAAGAGCACGATCGTCGGCTGCATCTTGCGCGCCCTCGAAGATTTTTCCCAATGCAATGACGGTGCATTGTACCGTTTCTATTGGGTTTTTCCTGTTCAGAACGTCACGCGCGGCCCGCTCGGCTTTGGCGGCGATGGGCGCTCAAGTCTCCACGCAAGCTACGCGCACTTGCCGCCCGACCAGCTGGAAACAAAGATTGCGGTCGAACTCCGCGACCATCCCCTCCACTTGCTCCCCATCGCCGAGCGGAGCGTCTTCCTCAAGCGATTCGCCTTTCGAGAGCCACCGAATCGCTGGCTTGCCGAGGGCGACCTTTCTCACAAGTCTCGACAAATTTTCGAAGCCCTCCTCGCGGCCTATCGCGGTGATTTTCTAGAGGTTCTCAAGCACGTCCAAGTCGAGCGATGGTTCGTCTCACGCCGCTATCGTGCGGGCGCGGTCACGCTCGGCCCTCAGCTTTCCGTAGACGCGAGTGAGCGCCAAGTGACCATGGACCGGTCGCTCGCGTCGCTGCCCGCTTCGCTTCAGGCCGTCTCGCTTTACGAAGTGCGCGGCGATCTCGTCGATGCCGGCGGCGGCGTGCTTGAGTTCTCTGACCTCCTCAAGCGCCCCCTCGACGCCTTCAAGTATCTCCAACTCGCCGTCGAGAGCCAAGAGGTGCCGCTCGGGGCTCAGAATATTCCATTGAATGTCGTGATGATGGGGAGCGCGAATGAACTCCACCTCGACGCCTTCCGCGAACATCCCGAATTTCCGAGCTTTCGCGGTCGTATGGACCTCATTCGGTCCGGATATCTTCTTTCTTGGCACCAAGAAAAGAAGATCTACGACGCGCAGATCGCGCCGCAGGTCACGAGGCACGTTGCGCCTCATGCGACGGAACTCGCGGCACTTTTTGCGGTGCTGACGCGCATGCGAAAGCCGAAAGCTCCCCTCGCATCGTCGGTGCAGGGGGGTGCAAAATCAGAAGATGTACCGACGGCCCTTGCGGCCGCACTCAATGAGCTAACAGCCCTCGAGAAGGCAGATCTCTACGCGACGGGTACGCCACCGGGACGCTTCGACGATGATGTTCGAAAGCGCCTTCGATCAAACCTCAAAGCGCTCTTTTTTGAATGGGGATCTGACACCGTTTACGAGGGGAGGATCGGTGCGAGCCCACGCGAGCTTCGTACCGTCATCCTCGATGCCGCTCAGCACGATGGCTACAAGTGCCTCTCGCCGCTTGCCGTGCTCGAGGAACTCGAAGAACTTTCCGCCCGTCGTGCCGAGTTCGAATGGCTCCAGGTAGAGCCGCTCTCGGGCGGATACCATGATATTCCAGGATTTCTTGGCGCTCTTCGCGAGCGTCTTCTCGCGAGTTTCGTCGATGAAGCCTATGCCGCGAGCGGGCTGATCGAAGAGGCGAGCTACGAGGAACTCTTCGACCGCTACGTTCAGAACGTCGGCGCTTGGGTCAAGAAAGAGCGGATTCGAAATCGTGTCACCGGCGACTACGAGGAGCCGGATG
Source organism: Sorangium cellulosum (assembly GCA_020720045.1). GTDB lineage: Bacteria > Myxococcota_A > Polyangia > Polyangiales > Polyangiaceae > JAAFHJ01. Next base: position 16,448 of record DYPH01000080.1, read on the forward strand.
AAGCGATAATGCGTGAAGTCGAACGGCTCCTCGGTGCGCGGAATGGCGCCGAGGACTTTCGACGACACACGATTGCGACGATTGCCGCCTGGGCCATCGATCACCCGGGGCAAAAAATCGAACCGACGGTGGTTTTTTCCGATGCACTTCGCGCAATGAAAGATGCGATTTTTCAGGGACTTCTGTCAAAGGTTGCCCTGATTGTTCGCGATGTGGCGATTCTTGTCCGCGAAGGCGGCGACGGCATGGATGCCGCACGGAAAGCGGCTGCGACGGCGATGATTTCCCGCTTGTCGGCCCGGTACGGCTATTGCCCGCATTGCGCGGCCGACCTGGCAAGTCAGCTCGTTCGCACGCGCCTTCGTGACCATCTCCCGTCGTGATTGTTCAAGAAAATAACGTCGAAAAACAAGAGGTTGAAGAAGTCTCCCTCGCGGAAAGCGGCGCCGACGAACGGCCGCCCAGAGATTGGGGGGCGGAGGTGCGGCGGGTTGCGGGGCCTGCGATCCTGCAGTCTTTTGCAGCGACGCTTGTGTTCGCCGTCGACCGCGCGATGCTTGGCCATGCGGGGCGTGACGCGCTTGCGTCGATGCAGCTTGCAGGTCCCCTCGAGTGGTCGATCATCAGCATTTTTTCGGCGTTTGAGGTCGCTGCGGTCGCGCGCGTCGGCGCCCACGTTGGCGCGGAAAACGACCGCGCGGCCCGCCAGGCGAGTCGCCTGGCCGTCCTCGTCGCGCTCGTTGCTGGCGCGCTCGTCGCCGTGGCGACTCCCGGTATTCTGCACGTACTTCTGCAGACCGCCGATCCCCGCTCTTCCGCAGGGCCGCTTGCCGCGTCCTACTTGACGTCGACGCTCCTCGCATCGCCGTTGGTCTTCTTGGCTCTCGCACTTACAGCGATTTCTCAAGCGCGAGGCGATACGCGCACGCCTCTCTTGGTCGCGGTTTTTGTACAACTTGTGCACCTTGCAACGAACCGGGTGCTCATCCTCGGCGCCTTCGGCATCCCCGCCTATGGGATTCGCGGCGCCGGTATTTCGACGGCAATCACCTTTGCTCTTCAGGCCGGTCTCCTTGCTACGCTTGCGTTTCGCCGCGGCTGGCTCGACAGGGACCGGGCTGCAGCGCTTTCGCCAGGGAATACGCTGGGCCTGCCGACGCCGACGCGCGCCGAAGAGCTTCGCGCCATGCTCGCTGTTGGTGGACCTGCCCTCGGCGAGCGCGCTATTTATCATACGGGATTTCTGGCGTATGTCGCGATGATTGCCGGCCTCGGTGACGTTGCGATGGCTGCCAATCAATCGCTGATTGCCATCGAATCGGTCTGCTTCAATGCGGCAGACGGCTTCGGTGCGGCGACCGCGGCAACGATCGCCCGGGCCCGTGGGGCGGCGCTCGGGAAGGGGTCGGTCCGAGAGATTGCCGACACCCGTCAACAGGGGCCATCGGGCGAATCCCTCGTACTTTCGCGTGCTTCGCGCGATGCTCTCGCGCTCCTCGCCGGCGCCGGTCTCCTCGCCGTCGTGCTGCGCGGGCCCCTCTTGGCGCTCTTCGGTCGCGACGCGCCGGTCCTCGCCCTGGGCGCCCGTGCCATGCCGGTGCTTGCCCTCGCCCAGCCGTGGATGGCCCTCGGAACGGTCTACGCGTCGGCCCTTCGCGGCGTCGGCAAGACGCGCCCCGTGCTCGGCGTGAGCCTCCTCGGCGCGTTCGCTGTCCGCATCGCCGCTACCTGGTTTTTTGCGTACGGAATGAAGCTCGGCCTCGTCGGGATCTGGCTCGGGTCGACGACCGATTGGGTGGTGCGTACGCTGCTTTTGCGGCGCCTTGTCCGCCAGGAATTCGCTCAGCGGTAGGCCTGCCCCGCCATCGCACGTTCGAGCCGTTCTCGGGCGGTCCGGACGGCAAAAATGGCCGGCTCGCGCGCGTCGACGATCGGGCCGAGGAGCGACGACGAAAGCACCGCGGCGAGCAACAAGGCGGGGACTTCGTCGGTTTCCCCGGCGAACACCTCGTAGACGGTCGGACAGCGGGCAGCGACGGCGTCCATGTTGCCGCCATTCATCGCAAAAGCGGCGTCTTCGGCCCGTCGCCGATCGGCGTCCGACTTCGGGCGGGCAAGGACCGTCAGCGTGACCGCCGGACGGTCCTTCGGGAGGACGACGAGGCGTGCGACGTCCTTCGTTGGCATATTTCCTTGATATTTTTTTGGGATGGCAAAACCGACTTGCCCACCAAAGAAGCGCGTTGCGTGGTCGTCGAGCATCGACGGCAGCAAGCGAGCGTCAGCGTTCTGGGAGAAGACATAGAAGCGCAGCGGTGTCGTCGAAACGGTGAGCATCTCCGTCAAACGCTCGAATTCGCTGGTGCGTAGGAGGCCATGCTCGTCGAGCAGGGGGCGAAAGTCGTCATCCATCATTGCGCGTCGCTTGTCGTCGTCGTCGGTCGCCATGGTCTGGGCGCTACCACACGATTCGTGGACGCAGCGACACCGTCGCGCACCGGTTTTTGCTGGCGATGGGCCCGCGTGGGGGCTACCGGCAAGCGATGCTCGTCGATACGCATTGCCATCTCGATCCCCATTATTTTCCCGAGGGGGCGCTCGCGGTGATGGACCGCGCGGCGGCCGTCGGCGTGAGCGGCTTTGTGGTGATTGGCGTCGGTGCTGACCTTGCGCCCGCCCGCTTTGCCGCAGATTTAGCGGCGAGGTACCGGTCCCGCGTTCGGGCATCGGTCGGTATTCATCCCCACGATGCGACGTCGCTCAATGAGAAATCTCTCGAAGAACTTACGACGCTCGCGCAGCGGCCAGAGGTCGCCTTCGTTGGCGAAATTGGGCTGGATTACCACTACGATCATTCGCCGCGTGCCCAGCAACACGAGACGTTTCGTCGTTTGGTGCAGCTTGCACGTGTCGTGCAGAAGCCCATTGTCGTCCACACACGCGAGGCTCGGGTGGATACCCTAGCGATCCTCGAGGAAGAGGGCGCCCGCGAGGTTGGGGGGATTATTCACTGTTTCAGCGAAGATCGAAGCTTCGCGAAACGTGCATTGGATCTCGGGTTCTATTTGTCGTTTTCGGGCATTGTCACGTTCAAGAAGAGCCTCGATATCCAGGAGGTCGCCGCCTGGGCGCCCGCCGATAGGATCCTCGTCGAAACCGATGCCCCCTACCTCGCCCCGATGCCGTACCGGGGGAAGCCCTGCGAACCGGCGATGGTGGTCCATACCGCACGGAAGGTCGCAGAACTCCGAGGAATCTCGGAGGCGGAGCTCGCTGCGCAGACGACAAAAAACGCGCGCACTCTTCTGGGCGATTCTGCCTTCGCCGGCGGCTAACGCGGCTATCCTAACCGGATGGCGACCGTCGACGACAGTTCTGACGACGAACTGCTCGCGGCCAGCGGCCTCGGAACGAAGCGTCGCGGCTCCTTCATCCGAACGTCGCGGCTCTTCCGGGGCGCGCTCCTCCTGGGATCTTTGGGTGTACACGCCGGCATCCTCGTCGCCCTTCAACGGCATATTCCTCCGAACGCGTCAGACGAGTCACCGCCCATCGAACTCGTCCTTGGCTCGGCCGAGGAGCCGTCCGAAGCCCCCGGCGGGGTCGGCGACCTTCGGCAGGGCCAGGAAAAGAACCGGGAAGGGGAGACTCCGCGGCCGACGGGGGGCGCGTCCGAAGCGTTTGTCGACGGCGTGCGCCGCGGGCGGGCGGGGGACCAGAGCGGAGAAAAAGCGATTCACCTAGCCGACCGAGCGGAGACAAAGACGTTTGTACCCGACCCAACGAACCGCCTCGATCGGGACCAGCATCAGCGTTTGAAATCGGGGGAAACGCGCGCCTCCTGGGAAGACCGCCGGTCGACCCCGCATCCCCTTGATGCCACGTTTGTGGCAGTTGGAACCGGGCGCGTCGCGGAGCGCCGAGAGGCAGCTCGCGACCCGAGCCGTGGGTCGCTGCATGATGCACGTAACGCCGAAGCGACGGGGGGGGCGCTCGGGGCCGGTTTGGACGCCCCGTCCGCCGCGCCTGAGGCTGCCGCCGACGATGGTGTTCGCGCTCCGAACGCTGGGCACCTCCTTGACGATGCAATTCCATCGTCCGCGATCCGCCGTGGAACTGACGGGGCCGCTCCCGGGTTGGGAATCGCGCTTGGGGCGGCTGGTGCCGACCATCGCGCGTCGGCGAATCCAAAGAACGCGCGGCCTGACGTTGCCGAGGGGTACGCGGCGGTGCCTGCTGCAAATCCCGGAAAAACCACGGATAATGTCGACTCCGCCCAGGAGGCCGAGAAGCTCATGAAGAGCCTCGTCCAGTCCTCAACCTTCGGATCCCGCCAGGACGGCTCCGGCCGTGGCGGCGAGTTTGGCGCTGGCGACCTCGGGGCGAACGGAGCGAGCGGTGACGGCTCGAAGGCAGGGCCGGCCGGCGATGGATTTGGCGACGTGCTCGATTGGAACAGCCGCGATAGTCGCCTCGTTGGCTGGTACCGGCGCCTCCACGGAAAGATCGATCCGCTCTGGAAGGATGCGTTTCCGAAGGAAGACCTTCTCGAGCTGCGTCAAGGTACCGTTATTTTTGAGTTTGTTGTTCATCGCGACGGAAGCATCACCGTCGCCTGGCCACCGGTCCGTCGATCGGGCATCGATGCTTTCGACAAAAACGTCGCCGCGGCCCTACGCCGTGCCTCCCCCGTCGAGCCTCCGCCGGCGGTGCTGGGACGAGACTCCGTTCGAATTCGGGCGCCGTTCCGCGTCGACAACCCGTTGATCAAGTAGGCTCCCCGACAAAGCACAGCAAAAAGCCTGGCATCCGTGAGGATCCAGGCTTTGCATCGTTGCTATCTTGAGGTGCCGAAGGAGGGAGTCGAACCCCCGACCTAGCGCGTATGAAACGCCCGCTCTAAACCGACTGAGCTACTTCGGCGATGCAGGCACGCGTATAGATCGGTTCTCTCCGCGCCGGCAAGCAGAATCGGCATTTACCGGCGTGGTTCCGGTGACGAACGGGGGAGCAGACCGTTCCGCCGCGCTCGCCGGCGGGCTGCCGCGGCGGCAAGAAGCGTGCAAAGTGCAGTGAGTGCTGGGGCGCCTCCGGCTACGTGCTCGAATTCACAGGAACATCCACCGTCTGCCGAAACGGGCGTCGGCGGGAGCGGCGCGTCGCTCGGGCAGACAAGGGGGGCCGCGGGGCGGCTCGTGATCGTTTCGCCGACCGGCGTCGCCATGTTCCCGGTGTTCCGTTCGTCGTGATGGAACGAGTCCCACTCAAGGGGCGCCCCCGACTTGGCACCGGTCTTCCAGGCGAACAGGAGGCCTTCGCGGGTGCCGACGACGACGTCGCGGAGGCCGTCGCCGTTTGCGTCCCCGAGCGCGGCGGTTCCGGTCACCCAGCCGCCGGTGAACTTGGGCCACCCCTCGGGCGCGCGCCCGCATCCATCGGTCGCGTGGACCAGGTAACCACCTGTACCTGTTACGATTTCTGGGTAGCCATCCCCGGAAATGTCTCCGACGGCGTGATTCACAAAGAACGTGTAGTCTCCAAGAACCGTCGGCGACCCGGGCACCATAAATCCGGTCTGCCCGTTCCAGGCGGCGAGGAGGAACTGGCCCCCCTGCACGCCGCCGCTCGATCGAAGGGCGAGGGCGAGTTGGAGGGACGCGCCGCTCGCGATCACGTCGGGATGGCCGTCCTGGTCGAGGTCGCCGAGCGAAGGCTGGGAGAGCAGGGGAAGAAAGGTGTCTTCATTCGCCTTTGTGAGGCTCCCAAAAATGCTCAAGAACTGGCCCGGAAGATAGGTCCCGGTTCGTTTGTTATTGACGACAGGCCCGGGGTCACTGCGGAGCACAATCGGACCGTTTCCGTTCCCCTGAAGCACGACTTCGAGCTTGCCGTCACCATCCAGATCGCCGAGCGCGGGGGCGGCGGCGATGCCCTCGCCGACGACCGGAAAGAGCTTGATGGCCCCGATACGGACGGGCCAGTTCGGCAAGAACGGGCCGTTTGGAGCATTCATGCCGCGGCCATCAATGGCGGTAACTTCCCCCTGACTCTCCGAGCTTCCGAAAACTTGATTGCTCCCGGTGACGAGGTCGAGGACGCCATCGCCGTTCAAATCGCCGACCGCCGCCGTCGTCATGATCCGTGCCTGCCCGGCCGCTTCCGGGTTCTGGACCGAGACGGGGAAGCCGGGGAGCTCGTTGCCATCGCTTCGAAGTGCATGCATTTTCCCGTCAAACGCGCCGAAGACGATGTCGAGCTTTCCGTCTTTGTCGAGATCGACAAGGGCCGGCGACGCGTTCGTGCCGCGGAGCAGGTTGCGGCTTGCATCCATGCAGAGTGCATCTTTTGGCACAAGGCGGTCGAGGGGGCAGGAGGGGACTTCGGGGAGCCGTTTGGGGAACCCGGGTAGCGCCGTACCTACTGAATTCACGACGTAAATCGTGCCGTTCCACGCGGTGACGACGATCTCCTTCTTTCCGTCGCCGTCGAGGTCGCCAAGGGCCGGCGCGTTGATCGCCGTCTCGCGAAACAGGTCCTTCGCGACGCCCCCCGTCACGTACCCGCGGCTTGTGGCGTAGCGGGGAACGGAAGGCGGGGCGTTCAGATCGAGGCCATCGGCGAGGTTGAGACGGTACGGGAATCCCGGTTTCTCGGCAGGAGTTCCGTTGCGCGTCTCGTAGGCGTGAAGATTTCCGTCCGTCGAAATGACGACGATCTCTTTGCTGCCGTCACCGTCAATATCGACGATTTTTGCGCTCCCTTCTATCGAGGATCCGACGGCGATCGGGAAGCCGGGAAGGAGGTCTTTGTCGGTCGGTGCCGTCCCCTTCCCATTGACCAAGGCGATCGTTCGCCGCGCGTCGCCGCCGACGTCCCCCCCGGCGTAGTGGGCGGTCGCGCGCACGCGAAGGGTGATCGTTCGATCGTTCTCGCCGAGCGGCGAGTCGGCATCACGAAGATGAGTCGTATCGAGGAGCTTCGGATCGAACGTGGCGAGCGGCACGCCCGATGTGCCACCCAGCGAACTCGTCGGTGGCACATTCTTGTAGGTAGTCAGTACCTTAAATTGGTCATCGGTCGGCTCCACTCCCGGCGCCCACTCAATTACCGCATCCCAACTTTGGGCTCGCCGTGCACGGAGCGTTCCGGCGATCGTCACAACGTCCGTTCGGTCCGCATAGATGGCATCAAACCAGCTCGGTGCGGTCACGTCGACTTCCGGCGGAATCATGCCGGTGTCGAGCGTCTCGAGCATGCGGCGGGCGTTCGGGCGTCCGTAGCCGAAGCGCTGATCGAAGCCCGGTTGCGAAAAGTAATAATTTTTCGCGCCGTCGACGGTACGGGAAAGTGGATCGTCGATGTCGTCGGCGGTCTGTCGGAAGATTTGCATCGCCTCATTGGGCGTAAGCTGCAAGTTCTTCTTTCGCGCATAGGCGTACAAAAGTCCTGCGATTCCAGATGTTTTCTCGGTCGCTTCGCTCGAGCACGAGGTCGCCGAGATCGAGAGAGACATCTGACCGCCGAAATTTGAGCAGCGGTCGAAATGGACATACGTTGACGATTGATCAAAGCTATCAGCGTCATAGCGAATGCTATGAACGGTCAATGTATGGTTCGTCGTTGCCGGCATATTGTGATGCCGTGCATTTTCGTCGGCCATGCTCGTGACGACTAGAATATTCTGATTGTAGGCGTAGTCGATGGCAGCCCTTGATGCTGCAGTCTGATTGATGCTCCCGAGGGCAATATTGAAGATCGTCGCCCCGTAGTCGGCGGCAAATACGGCCCCTTTTGCAAAATCGGTAGAGTCGCCGACGTAGCTCTCTCCCGTCCGGACGGGAAGGATTCGGCATTTCGGGCAGACGCCGATCCCTCCGAAATTGTTGTCACCCTCGGCGGCGACCCCTTCGGCCTCTCCGTTCCCGTGACCATAGCGGGTGTCGTCGTAGGCGTCGTTGTCGTTGTGGAGAAAGTCCCACCCGGAGATATCGTCTTTGTAGCCGTCGGTGTCGTCATCGACGCCATCCGAAAATGCCAGAATCAGATCGCCCGGATCGAGAATGCAATTTCGATTGATGTCCCCCTTTTGACGGTCGGGGCCGGTGACCTTGCGTTGGCCGTCGGTGAAGCAGGCTTCTCCGGCGACCGTCCCGGTCATCCGCGGGTCGTTCGCATAGTCTCGAATGTCAAAGACGCCGTTTCCATCGCAGTCAAAACCGGTCAGATCTTCCGTGTCGCCGCACGCGCCGCCGTCGGCCTTCCGCGGGGCTTTCGCCCCGGCAAGCTCCCCGGCATTGAGGACATACCGCGCGACCAGGTCCCTGTTTTCCCAGTAGGCGCCGGAATCGAAGACGGCCACGACGACATGGTCATCGCCGGTCGTCTTGGTCCACGCTTCGTCGATGTGCATGCCGCTCGCCCCAAGTTTCTGGTCGAGGCCCTGGAGCGGCGGCGCATTCGCGGCCCGATTCGGAAGGAACGACCAGTAGTTCCAGTAGCCTGCGTAGTCAGGGTCGTTCGGCCAGTTTGCCGCGTTCTTCAGGTCGGCGCCGGGGGTGGGCGGCCATGCGGCATGGCCGGGCGGGGCGTGGCCGAGGAGAAGCGAGCCGGCGGCGAGGAGGGCGAGGGTGTGGCGCGCGCGAAACATCGCCCCCCGGTTTACCGGATCCGTCCGGTGGCGTCCCCGCTAGAAAGGACGATAGAGCGTGAAAGAGAGACGTTTGTATCGAAAAGAACGACGTCTGAAGCTGTCACTCGGTGACGATTGTCCAAGCGTGGAACGGCACAAAATCCCAGGGATCGTGACACGCGGCTGGCCCGATGAAACGAAGATGCGCGCTGCGTCAAATCGGTATCCTGTTCACTGAATCGGTGGCGCGCGTGTTGACCGGGGGCCGTCCTTTGGCGTCGCGTGTGGGGGAGCGGGGGGGCGCGCAGAAAAAAAAGCACCCTCGAAAGAAAACTCGTTGACCGTTCGGGGCGATTCGAGGCATAAGCCGCTTCACCGACGACGACGGAAACGGAATCGACGGTGAATCGGGGCGTAGCGCAGTCTGGTAGCGCACGTGGTTCGGGTCCACGGGGTCGGAGGTTCGAATCCTCTCGCCCCGACGAAAATTAAAAAAACCCGACAGGTTCGCAAGGACCTGAAGAAGAAGGGGGAAACTCGAAAGAGCTTCCCCCTTTTTCGTTTGTCCGGCTCCTGAGCGGCTCAGGTCTGGAGAACAACGCGCACCGATTCCTCGAAGATTGCGAGGAGGTCGGCGAGGTCTCGGTCGTCGATGACGAGGGGAGGGGTGAGGTAGACCGTGTCTCCGAGCGGGCGGATGTAGGCGCCACGCTTCCGCGCCTCTTGGTAGACGCGCCAGCCGACACCGCCGAGGTATCCGCCGTTCGCGCCGGAACTCGGTGCGAGGTCGGCGGCGGCCGCCATGCCGATGCGCCGCGTGCGGAGGACCCGTGGGTGATCCGCGAGGCGCGTGAAGGCCGCATCGAGCGCAGCCCCCTGGCGGGCCGCGTGCTCGAGGACCTTCTCGTCGCGGTAAATTCGCAAAACTTCTCGCGCGAGTGCGGCACCGAGCGGATGACCGCAGAAGGTGTGCCCGTAGTAAAACGCCCGATCCTTGCCGCCGCGGAAGCCGGCCTCGACGTGAGGCGCTACGAGCGTCGCGCCCATCGGGAGGAGCTGCGTGAAGGCCTTTCCAACGCACACGAGGTCCGGAGTAACGCCAGCCCCTAAAGAGGCCCAGAAGGGGCCCGTACGCCCGTAGCCGGTGAACACCTCATCGCAGACGAGGAGAACATCGTAGCGCGTGCAAAGTGCACGCAGTTCACGGAGGAGGTCGGCGCCGTAGACGCGCATCCCGGCCGCCCCCTGGAGAAGCGGCTCCACAACGACGGCCGCGATCGTCCCGTGCTCGCGCGCCAACGTTTCCCGAAAGAATTCGAACGCCTTTTCGTAGCCATCGTTTTCGATCGGTGCATGGACGCAGTCGAAGAGGAGGTTCGCAAACGGTCGCCGAAACACATCGACGCCGCCGAGGGACGCGGCGCCGAGCGTGTCGCCATGGAAGGCTCCGTCGAGGGCCAGAAACCGCGTCTTTTCCGGATGCCCGTTCTGATGCCAGTACTGGGCCGCCATCTTGACGGCGACCTCCACGCTTCCAGAGCCGTTATCCGTGTAAAATACATGAGACATCCCGGGAAACGTCGCCAAGAGCTCGCCGGCGAGGGCGGCGCTCGGTTCGTGGGCGATACCGGCAAGTGACACATGGAGAAGCGTTTCGGCCTGGTCCCGGAGTACCTGCTTCAATCGCGGATGTCCGTGGCCAAGGGTCATCAACCACCAGGAGGAGTTTCCATCCAAGTAGCTCGTTCCATCGACGTCTTCAAAGCGACAACCGGCCGCCCGAGCGACCACGATCGGGTCCTCGGAGCGGTAGCCGTCCATAGCGGTGTATGGATGCCAGACGTGGGCTTTATCAAGGGCAATAATCTCCGCGCGTTTCATCGTTGAAACCCCACTTTCCTTCTTGTGGACCTGGCACTACAAACAAGAAAAGGGGCGCCGAAGCACCCCCTCACCTGAAGACTCAAAACACGCTCACTTCGACGGAGGTGGCGCCGGCGGAGGCGCTCCGTGGCCCGCGTGCGGATCGGCGGGCGTCGGTGCACCCCCATCAATCTTGATCTCGCGCGTGGTGCTATTCCATGCGCCAGGGACGACCTTTCCGTCCTTGTCGAGGAGTTCCGTCTTCACGGTGTACGTTCCGTTCTGGAGGTGATCCAGGTAGAACGGCGTCATCCTGTTCGTCTGTTTGGCCGTGAGCGGGGCCGAAATTCCCGGGCCCGTAACGGCCACGGAAACTGCGAACTTTCCATCACCGATTTCCGCGTTGGCTACCTGCCAATCGACGAGCACGTGATTCGCCATCGCGCCATTGTATTCGCCCTTCGGACGGCTGTAGACGAGGAGGGGCTTCTTCACGTCGACCGGGTCTTTGTCCTTCTTGCCGACGTAGAACGAGACGACCGCCACAGCCCCCTTCGTCTTCACCGACTCGTGGGTTGCACGGCTCGGGAAGGCGACGAGAACGTGCTGCCCTTCGGCAAGTTCCGCCCCGAATTGCGATAGCTTTACCGGCGCCTTCGGGTCGTCGATACGCATGTAGGGCTTGTTGTCAAGGATGAGGTGGACATGGGCATCGCCCGCCGCCGTCTTCCAATCCTTAACGTCGAGCTTGATCTCAAAATCCTTCGCTTTTGCCGTCGGGATCACGAGGTTGGCGGCGGGGGCTGCGATCTTGACCGTCGGCAACGGGGCTGCCGGATCCGGGGCCGCCGTACCGGCCCCCAAGCTCGGCGGAGCGACCGGCGGCGGCTCGACAACTGGCGCCGAAGCGCTGGGCGGTGCCGAGGCGACGACCTTAGGCGGCTCAACGGCCGCTTTCGGCTGCGGGGGCGGCGGCGGGAGGTTTTCGGCGCCGCCCCCGCAGGCGATGAGGGCGAGGAGCGACGGAGCAAGGAGCTTCTTCATGGCCTCGTCGAGTAGTCCCGCGGCCGCCCGCCCGGCAAGCGTGCTCTTCCGCGCGCAACGGACCGCCCTCCGAACGCTCGCTTTCGTCGCCGTCGCATGCGATGTTCCGCCGCCATGCCGCACCGAGAAACCTACTTTTTCGTCTGCACGAATCGCCGCAAAGAGGACGACGCTCGCGGGTCGTGCGCAGGCCGTGGCGCCGAAGAACTCTTGCCGGCGCTGAAGGCGTCCCTCGCCAAGCGAGGCGCGGCGAAGGCGCTTCGCGCGTGCGGCTCTACCTGCCTCGACCTGTGCGAGGTTGGCGCGGTGATCCTCCAAGAGCCGGCCCATATCGTTTACGGCACCGTTTCCGCCGTTGATGTCGAAGAAATCGTCGACGCCGCGCTTTCTGGGAAGGTCGTCGAACGCCTTCGTGTAGCCCCCCCGTCCGCGGAGTAACGATGCTCGGTTTTCGATTTTCTGAGCGATTCACCGGCCAGTTTTACCGATTGACCACTCCCCTCGAGCCGACGGAAGCGGTCCTTGATATCGAGATTGTTTGTTTCGACATCCTCGACTTTCTCCGGACGCGAACGGCAGTGCTCCGCGGCACATTTTCTGTGGCAAATTTTGCCGCTGCTCAGCACGTCGAAGGGGTAGTACGGATCCGCTTCGCGACCGAGGGAAAAGCGGGGTATTCCTTTTGGTTCCTCGGAAACGATGGGATGAGATACCGCCTTCTCGGGGAGAAGGACGCGCACGTCAGTCGTGGAACGGCTTCGTTTACCGAGCTCCCGATGAGCGTGTTTGACGACCGCGGTCGTGAGCTGGGAAGAATTGAGTTCGCCTTTCCGTTCCGTGAGGAAGGGGCACGGGTGCTCAAAAGCATTCGTATCCTAGCCCCCGGCCTCTTCGGTGGCCTCCTTTCCGAGCGCTAACTAGCGCAGTTTTCGAGGATTTTCGAATGACCGCTTCCGAAGAATTTACGCTCCTCGTTGTCGACGACGAACGGTCCAATCTCGAAAGTATCGAAAAAATTTTCGTACGCGAGGGAGTGCGCGTCTTTACCGCCCCCGATGCACGGAGCGCCCTCGAACTTGTTCGCACGCAGAGCATCCATGTCGTGCTGACCGACCTCATGATGCCAGGGACGACCGGCGTCGATCTTCTGCGCGCCGTGAAGCAGCTTCGACCCGAGGTAGAAGTGGTTTTGATGACCGCCTTCGGGACGGTCGAGTCGGCGGTCGCGGCAATGAAGGAAGGCGCCTACGATTTTGTGGAAAAGCCGCTGAAGCGCGTTCCTATTGTCAAGAGCGTAAGGAAAGCCGCGGAGCGCGGGCGCCTTCTCGCAGAGAATCGCAGCTTGCGAGCGGAAGTGGAGCGATTGAGTCACCGCGATATTGTCGGACAAGCACCGAACTTTCGCCGGGTCATTGACGTCGCTCAGCAGGCGGCGCCAAGTCAGGCAACCGTACTGGTTCTTGGGGAGTCTGGCACCGGCAAAGAGCTCGTAGCCCGGCTTGTCCACGAGAGGAGTTCCCGTTCAAAGGGCCCCTTCGTCGCCGTTAATTGCGCGGCACTCCCCGAATCCATTTTAGAATCCGAGCTGTTTGGTCACTCGCGCGGAGCATTTACGGGCGCCGTCGCAAAGAAGGATGGCCGTTTCGCGAAGGCGGAAGGCGGGACGCTTTTCTTGGACGAAATCGGGGAGCTCTCCCCGCACGTTCAGGTAAAATTGCTCCGGGTCCTCCAAGAGGGGGAGTACGAGCCGGTCGGCGGAGACACCGTGAAGGCGGACGTCCGAATCGTTGCGGCAACAAACCGGGATCTGTCCGCCGAGGTCAAGAATGGGCGTTTCCGCGAAGATCTCTTCTATCGCCTAAACGTGATCGCTGTCACATGCCCACCCCTTCGCGCGCGGCGCGAAGACATCCCTCTCCTGGTCGACCATTTTCTCGCGCTCTATTCCGCGAAAAATCACCGGACGCGTCTTACAGTAAACCGGGCAGCCCTCGACGCCCTCCTCGGCTACGCGTGGCCAGGCAATATTCGCGAACTTGAGAACGTCATCGAACGCGCAGTGGTGCTCGCCCGCGCGGATGTAATGGACGTCGCCGATCTCCCCGAATACCTTCAAAAAAGTAGCGAAGTATTTGGAGAGAATCTTCAGTTTACCTTGGGAACGCCCCTCGCAGAGATCGAGGAACGTTTGCTGCGCGAGACCCTCCGCCACACCAAGGGGGACAAGCAGCTGGCTGCGCAGCTTCTCGGAATCAGCGTCCGCACGATTTACCGAAAGATTGACGGGCGGGACGACTGACCGGCGGACCGCGCCGGACCGCGTCAGCATCGAACTCCGCGCCGTCTCCCGCTTCGCGGACGGACGCGTCAGCAAAGAACTCCGCGCCGTCTCCCGCTT
>DYPH01000212.1 GCA_020720045.1 Sorangium cellulosum
ACATTGCTTTGATCACATCCCGTGTAAATTGCAATTCCGAGCAGCTACCTAGCCCCAGACGGTCAGCGGCGGGCCGTCGGGCGGCTCTTCCGCGTCGATGATTTGCGCAGCGAGGCCATAGCCGAAGCCCGATCGGGCCATGGCTGCGAGGTCCTTCTGGCGGAACGCCTTTCGGTCGGCGGCCTCGCGGTAGGGGCCGAGCTTCTTCTTGCGCGCGAGGGTCCAGGCGGCGGTCCGGTCGGCATCGGGCTCGGCGGCGGCGGCAACGTCGGCGATCACCTCCGAGGAGACCCCCTTCGCGCGGAGGGCGGCAGACACCGCACGGCCGCTCTTCCCTCGGGCGCGAAGCGTGCGCGCCTTGGCGGTCGCCAAGCGTGTATCGTCGATATGTCCGGCTTCTTTTGCTTTTTCGACGACCGACGCAATCCATCCAGCAAGCGCTTCGGGGAGCGGGTCCCCCGATTTGCGGACCGACGCCTTCGCTTTCCTTTCAAGCACGCGAGCGAGGCCGCTCGCCGTCGAGGGGTGCCGTTGAACGTGATGGAGGGTCGCGTTCCACAGGGACTGCTCGGTGACTTTTCGCACGAAATTAAGGCTTTACGACGGCGAATGCCGACGGCCCATTCCCGGGCGCGCTGCTCGCAACCGAAAAATACTTGGAGAAGGTCGACCCATTGAGGCTCGCCGTCGGCGAAACTCCATAGGTACCGAAGCCGTTTCCGTTGGGATAGATCATAGAGTTCAACATGTTAAACGACGCGGGCCGACCACCGATTTGCGCCCAGGGAACGATCATCTCGCGGGTCGGCGTCGCGCCTGCAGAAGTCTGGAAGCAGGTGAGACCGGCCGTCTGGGTCCAGGCCCCCGCTCCGAAGGCCCGCACCTCCTGGTAGTTGGCCTTCGCATAGATAGCGAGCCGCGCCGCAAACGGGAGCGCCGGTGTCAGGTTGTCGTAGGTCTGGCCGGTCGTGGTGCCCGGCGTCGCATCGCCGAGAAGAAACATGAATCCTTCCGACAAGTTTGCGTTCGCCACGGCGAGGTAGAGGTTTGTGTCGTCCCAGGCGATGCCAACCGACTGCCCTTCGGCGGTGGCGTAGGTCGCCGGGTACTCGCCGAGTGCGAGGGTCCCGTCGCAGGTCGGAGGGGCGCCAAACCGAGGTCCCGCGTCGACAGGCCCTGCATCGAGGGGCCCTGCATCCCGAGGCCCAGCATCCACGGCACCGGCGTCCAGCGGCCCGGCATCCAGGGGTCCCGAATCGAGGGCCGCGTCGACGACGGCGCTATCGGTCGATGCGTCGACGGTGGCATCGGTCGCACTATCCGGAAGGATTTCGCCGGCATCGCCATTCCCGGTGTCGGCGCGTGCGTCGCGAGTCGTTGCGTCGGGGCTTGCGACGAAGCCGCCGGTCCCCTCCCCTTCCGCGCAGGCAGCGAGTCGGAGCGCGGCAAGCGCAAACCCGGCAGCGGAGGCGGTTCCGAAGAGGCGAGCGCGACGGGGGGTGCGGTGCGACATGGAGTACAAATATCCGCCCCGCGGCGCGGCGTCTACCGGATGCCCCATCCCTGCGAGAACACCTGCCGAAACAGGAACGAATTGAGTTACCTTCGGTTCCGTGCGCCCTACTGTCCCGCTTTCTGGCTTCGTCCTTGGCCTCGGCCTTGTGTTGACCGCCTGCTCCAGCCACCGTCGTCCGGCCCCTGCCGCAACTGCGAGCGACGACCCAAAAATCTCTAATGTTCGCAAGGCATTGCTTCGCCAGGCGGGGGAGATCGGTGTCGAAGGGAACGTGTGCGCCGGTCGCGACGACGGCGAGTGTGCCCCCAACGCGTTTCGGGGCTCGGTCCGCATCGGTGCATTCCGCGCCGTCGGTCGCCTAAATCACCACGACATTCAGGACGTCATCACCAAGCACCTCGACGAGTTTCGCCAGTGCTACGACGCGCGCCTCAAGGTCGATCCGACGACGCGCGGCACCGTGATCATCGCCTTCAAGATTGGACCGATGGGGACGCCGAAAGAGATCCACGACGACGGCTCCGCGCTCGACGACCAGGAACTCTTGCACTGCGTCCAGAAGACGGTGATTCGCTTCGAATTTCCGGCACCCGAGGCCGGCGTCGTCGACATGACGCTCCCGCTCCTCTTCGACGGCGTCGAGCGCTAGCTACTTGCAGCTCAGCGTGTGGGCGATGCGGGTCGGGTAGTATTGAAGGTTGTCCTGGTAGCCGAGCGTGAGCGTCGGCGCCGCCGCGAGCTTCGCCGGGAGCGTAAGGTCGTAGTCGTTGTCGCGGACGTCGAACCCGACAAATTCTCCCGATCCGCTCGCGCTTCCACCGTCAAGCCAGAGCGCCTCATCGTAGGGGACACCCGGCGCCGGCTTCGTCGCCTTCGTTGCAATCCAGAGGCGGCGCGCGCTGCCCGCGCCGACAATTTCGACCTGCGCCGTAAACGCATCGCTTACGCAGGAGAGGCTGACGTCCCCCTTCACCTTCCCCGGCGCCTGAAGAACGAAGGACTTCTTGAGCTTCGGCGTCGTGAGTTCCAAGCGCCCCTTCGACGACTTTGTGACGGGGAAGATCATCGGCTGCGTCGACGATGGGCAGGTAATCTGGAGGGTTTTCGAGGCTCCGGTTCCGACGAACTTGAACGTCCCTAGACACGACGTCCGAATGATCGTCTCCCCGGGGTAGCTATAGACAACCCGCGCCTTGTTCCCGCCTTGCGGCGCGATGGCGTGAATCAAGTCGTCTTTCGGTTCGGCCCCGTTCGGCACGAGCCGAGGCTCGTGGTGAGGTCGTCCTCGGTCGCGTCGACACTGCTCTCATCGTCGGTGGCGCAGCCGAGGGCGAGCGCGGGGAGCAGGCAAACGAGCGACAAAAAGCGAACGGACGGGAACATGTCCGCCCGTTCGTATGACTCTCGGTGCCGCGCTTTCAAACCGTGAGGATGTCCTTCTCTTTGGCGGCGACGAGGGTATCGACGCCCTTCGTCCCCTCGGAGATCGCGTCTTCAACTTTCTTTTTCGTGCGATCGATGTCGTCCTTGGACGCGTCGCCGCCGTCGTCCATGTCCTTCAGCAAGTCCATCGCTTCGTGACGGGCCTTGCGGACAGCGACTTTGCATTCCTCGCCGTATTTCTTCGCAATTTTGACAAATTCCTTCCGGCGCTCTTCGGTGAGCGGCGGGAGCGGAATCCGAATGAGATCGCCATCGGTCTGCGGATTGAGGCCGAGTTCCGACTCGCGGAGTGCCTTCTCAATCGCCTTGATCTGCGTGCGATCAAAAGGCTTTACGGTGATCAAGCGCGCCTCGGGCACGTTGACGTTCGCCATCTGGGAAAGCGCCGTCTTCGTGCCGTAGTAGTCGACGCGAATACCCGCGAGCAAATCCGGGCTCGCACGCCCGGCACGCAGCTTCGCGAGATCCCGCTTGAGCGCCTCGTGCGCTTTGCCGACACCGGCGACCAGGTCCTTCAGCACATCGTCGAGCATGCTCATCGGGTCGTTCTCCTTAAGGGCCACCGCGCCGGTGCTTCCGCGCAACGAACGGCAGCGGACCCACGCACGTCGGGGAATTGCCGCTCTACGAGAAAACGATGCCCGGGGGAAGCACTTGAAGTGCGCCCCGGGCATCGTCGGCCCCTACGCGAAGGCCTAACTCACTATTTTTGCTGAACGAAAGAGACAGGAATCCGAACCGTCGACCCGGCATCGCCCGGCGCGCCAAAGGTGACCCGGCGAAGCGACGCCTGGAGGCAAGAAACCACTTTCGGCGAGAGCCCGACGACCCCTTCCGGCATGCTCGACGCCACATCACCGTTCGGCGCGATTTTGGCGGCCAGCGTGACTTTTCCGGTCATCGTCGGGTCGTCACGAAGCCCATCCTGGTAGCACTTCCGGAAGCGCGGGCGGAGCGTGGCGACGGTCCCTTCGACGCCCGGAACCGGCATGGTCGTCGTCGCCGGGGAGAGCCCAACGGTCACCGGCGTGGGGCCTGCCGTCGCCGTCTCACGGCCTGCGCGCTCCGTTCCGTCGCTGGCGTGGGTGTCTCCGCCGGGGAGACCAGAATGGCCAGGATTTGTGGTCAGTGGCCCTCGGTTCCCGGCGAGCCGGATCCCTTCGGTTCCTGATGCTGCGCCGGCACTTTCTTTTGCGAGATCGGCAAGATCGACGGAGGGAATTTCCGAGCGACGAAGCGCCCCCTCAATCGCCGACGGGCCGTTTAGCGCCCCGATCGTCGCCAGTTCGAGGGCATCGGCACGGGCCGCGAGGGTCGCCGCATCCCGAGCCCCCATCGCCGCCCCCGGCTTCCCAGGCGCGCTCTTCGAAGCGTTCGCCGATGCACCTGTTTTCGTTTCCGTTTTTCCGACTTCGTGCCGAGGGACCTCGGAGGTCGGTGGCAGGGTCGGTGCCTCTGGCGCCGGCGGCACCGGGATCGCGCGAACCAGGTCGACGAGTCCAGCAACCGTCGCTTCTTGCCAGGGGGCGTCGAGCCAGTCCGAGTAAAGGGCACCGACAACGCCGAAATGGCCCAAAAAGCTGAGCGCGGCGATCACGAGCAGGGGCCAATCAACGCCGAGACCGGCGCCGAGCAGCGTCGACGGAAGGCTCGGACGCGAGGCTGGCGCGCGGACGATAAAGTGGAACAGAATCTTGAGATCGCCGACAAGCAGCTGACCGCGCGCGGTCTCGGAGATCACGATTTCCTGAAGGCCACGCGCATCCACGGGGGCCGACAACGCAGCGACATCGACGATTCCGGTATCGAGGGCAAGCCTCCCGCGGACCGCCTTCGAAAGGCGAAGAACGTAGCTGCGCTCGGTCGCTTCAAAGAGAGTTAGGGAGCGCTGGTCCTGGTTCCGGGAGTGAGGCGCGTAGCCATCGATCACCAGCGTATTCTTGGGATCTGACCCCACAGTTACCGAGGCACCTCGGGCGACGACAACCTCCTGAAGCGCTACGTTTCCACGATAGACGGCGATGTGGAGCGCGCGTGGCCCCTGCGCACTGGCCGCTTTCATCACGGCGGTCATGGCCCCCACTCGAGTCGATGGGCGCGGAGAAGATACGATTGAACTCGCGTGATGCATGAGTCCCCCGGAACTGGAAAGATCGGGGCCATCGCTTCCGCGCGAAGGCCGATTGAAAAAAACGCGAAGTACCCCGACCCGGCCCCGTTCCAAAAGTTCCCAAATTCGCCCGACCGTCCTTAAAAACGCTCGGCGCGACTCCTGAGTGAAACCATTGCCTTGCAAGCGACGTCGCGGTTTGCGAAGGTCGGCGCCCATGGCCGCCCAAAAGTCCGCGAAGAAGAGCGCCCCCGAAGCCGCAAAGCAGGCGGCGTCCGCGAAGCAGGCAGCAGCGCCCGCCAAAAAAGCGGCTGCTCCCGCTCCGGCCCCTGCAAAGAAAGCAGCGGCACCCGCCAAAAAAGCGGCTGCTCTCGCTCCGGCACCCGCCAAGAAAGCGACGGCGGCTCCGGCAGCAGCGCCCGCCAAAAAAGCAGCGACGGCTCCGGCAGCAGCGCCCGCCAAAAAAGCAGCGACGGCTCCGGCAGCAGCGCC
>DYPH01000351.1 GCA_020720045.1 Sorangium cellulosum
GGCGCACGCGCAGGTGCAGGTGTTCGGCGAAGGCTTCGGCGAGGCGGTCGCACAGGGATTTGAAGAGGATGGCGGAATAGTCGTCGTGCGCGGCTTCGAAGGCTTTCGCGCGTTCGTCTTCGCCGATGCCTGCGGTGACGACGAACGCGCCGAGGTAGTCCTTGACGCCGGAGTCGCGCGGCGCGACGAAGTCGGCGATGCACAGGTTGGCGCGGCCTTCGGGCTTTTTCATTTGCTGGCGCAGGTTGTGCCAGGTCATCAGGGTTTCGCTGCGGGTTTCGTCTTTGTAGACGGCGATGTCGTCGTCGCCCACGGTGTTGGCGGGGAAGAGGCCGAACACGGCGCGGGCTTCAACCCAGTTCTCGGCGATCATTTTTTCCAACATCGCGCGGGCGTCGTTGTAGAGCTTGGTCGCCTCCACCCCGACGACTTCGTCGCTGAGGATTTTCGGGAATTTGCCGTGCAGTTCCCACGAGGCGAAGAACGGCGTCCAGTCGATGACGTCCACTAACTTGGCGAGGTCGTAGGCTTTCAGCACATGCACGCCGGGCTGGGCGGGGACGGGCGGCTGGTACGCGGCCCAGTCGATCTTGAATTTGTGCGCGCGCGCTTCATTGATCGAGAGCCGCACGGTGTCGGTCTTGTGCTTCAGATGCCGCTCGCGGGTCTGCGCGTAGTCGGCTTTGACTTCGGCGACGAACGCGGCTTTGAGTTCGTTCGACAGCAGTTGCGTGCAGACGCCGACGGCGCGCGAGGCGTCTTTCACGTAGACGACGGGATGCTCGTAACCCGGCTCGATCTTGACCGCGGTGTGCGCGAGCGAGGTGGTCGCGCCGCCGATCAGCAGCGGAATCGTGAAACCCTGACGCTGCATTTCTTTGGCGACGTGCGCCATTTCCTCGAGTGACGGCGTAATGAGGCCTGAGAGGCCGATGATGTCGGCGTTGTGCTCGCGCGCGGCGTCGAGGATTTTTTGCGCGGGAACCATCACGCCCAGATCGACGATTTCGTAGCCGTTGCAGCCCAACACGACGCCGACGATGTTCTTGCCGATGTCGTGCACGTCGCCCTTGACCGTGGCC
>DYPH01000081.1:0-9390 GCA_020720045.1 Sorangium cellulosum
TCGATCGGGATTCAAACACGCTGGTCTGGTTCGAAACGCGGACCGACAACCTCGGTCGGAGCAACCTCTTCGCCTCGCCGGCGAACGCAACTGTGCTCACGCCACGGCTCGTTCGCGCCGTCGATCTCGGCGACAAGGCCCGGTACGTAAGTAAGCCAGTGATCAACGGGGACGTGGTCGCCTACGCGGCGAGCGCAACGGAGCTCCACGTCGTTCGGCTATCGACGGGGGAAACCCGAAGTGTGGCGACGCCAGCCCCCTACTCAGGAGCTCGGGTCGCCTGGTACGTCGACGACGAGTTCGTATGGCAGCCGGACAACTTGAAGGGCAGCGTGAGGACGATGCTCCGCCTCCGCTGGAAGGACGCGCCGATCGTCCCCTGACGGGCGACGGTTCGAAAGGAAGCGCCCGGAGATCTCGATCTTCGGGCGTTTTTTCGTCCCCAGAACCGTTGCCGTCCGGACGGCGCTACTCGCGGACGAGCCCCGCGAAATCGCTGAGAGATACCGCGCGGTTGAGGAGCATTCGCTTCGTCGCTTCGGCGGCGAGGCGGTCCTCGGGGGCGAGGCGGCGGAGGTCGTCGATGGCGGCGGCGAGGGGGTCGCGATCGGCGAGCGCCGCGAGGAGCAGGAGGCGCGCGCGGAGGAGGCGCTGGGCGACGCGCGTCGCCTCTTCGTCGTGGGAATCGTGGAGGGCGGCGGCGGCCGCCTCGCGGATCGGGAGGAAGGCGCGGGCGGCGGAGAGGCGGTCGGAAGGGCCTCGCGGCTCGGGGGCGATGAGGGCGATCGGCCCCCCGGGGACGAGGGTGCGCAGGCTCTTCGGATCAAGGAAATTGCCCCGTAGCGACGCGATCGGACGGACGGTCGCGAGCTCGCTCTCGGTGCGCGCAGCGACGAACCCCTGGAGGACCACGTTGCCGAGGAGGGCGGTCCGTAGGTGGGGTGCGGTCCCCTCGGTGCCGGCGGACCAACGCGTCGCTCGGCGGCCGCCGAGGGCGCGGAGCGGGAGGACGATGAGGTCGTGACCGAGCTCCCCGCGGAGCCGGGAGGCGGCGAGGAAGCGGTCGGTCGGGGCGTCGTCGCCGAGGAGGAGCGTGCCGGTCGGGACCGGGGCGGCGAGCAGCAGGCCGACGGCGGTGCGGGCGCGGGCGCCGTCTTTTTCCACGGTCCGGTCGACGTCCCGCACGATCACCGCGAGGAGCAGCAGCGCGAAGGCGAGGCGGGTGGCGTCGGCCCAACGGACGCCGGTGCTCCGGACGAGGTCGCCCAGGGTGACGATCCCGAGGCCGATAAACGGCGCGAGGAGCGCGATCGGCGCGAGGGCGAGGCCGGAAAGCGCCGGGATCGGGGCAAAGCGCGGGGCGGCGAAGGTGATCACCGCCAGCGCGACGACCGCCTGCGCACACCGCCGGGCGCTGTTATTCGCCGAGACCGGTGGGGAAGCCTGGCGCAGAGCGGTTACAGTCCCGCGCGCCGTTTCCTCACCGCCTGCGGCGGTTCCGGGCGGACGCGCGGCGGCAACCAACCCAAGCAGGGCGAGTGGGAGCGGGAGGAGACCGAGCGGGAGGAGCGTCGGGAGCGGGGCGTCGAAGGGGCGGCGGCCGCCAAAGACGAGCCGGAAGAGATCCTCCCCCTCGGCGCCGAAGGGGGACGGGATCCCGACGATCAGGGCGGCGATCAGCGGCGCCCCAAAGCAGGCGGCGGCGCGGAGGAGCGTCTCCGTCGGCGGGATTGTTCTTGGATGTTCCCGGGTTCGTGGAGAACTCCGCGCCGTCTCCCGCTTCGCGGACGGACGCGTGGCGAGCACCAGGCCGACGGCAAGCAGGCCGAGGACCGGCTCGTGGCCGAGGAGCAGCGCAGCGATCGGGAGGGCGCGGCCATGGTCGTTGGCGGCGCAGGCGGCGACGGTCGCCGTGAGCAGGAGCAGGGAAAAGACCGCGAACGAGCCGCCGACGGTCGCCGGGAAGAGGGCCGGCGCAAAGGCGGCAAACGCCCCGGCGAGCACCATCGGCACCACGACCGGGCGGCTTTTGTCGGTCCCAAGAAAAGTTGCGGCGCCGAGGGCGACCTCCCGGGCGAACAGGGCGAGGGCGCCGACGGCGACAAACGCGAGTCGTTGGGAGACGTTGCCGAGGGGGAGCGCCGCCGCGAGGGGGCCTAGGACCGTCTCCAGGGCGAAGGTCGGCACCGGACCACCGCCGCCGAGCGCACGGATCGCCGCGCCATCGCCGGCCACGGTGCCGCCGACCGTGACGAGCGCGCCGCCGACCGCAGCGACGACCCCCGCCAAAAGCGCCGCTACCGCCGTGCGCTGGGCCGCTGACGCCAATGATGGGGCACGCACCCCTGTGTCCTCTGCATCCTCTGCGACCATCGCCGGCCCCCTCGACCACGACCTCCCGGCAGCGGCCAACAATGAGGCGATCTGCCGGTTCCCAGCGGCGCGGAAATGGGGCTAAGAACCGCCCTCGCCATGGCGAAATTCATCGATGACGTGAAGCGGACTCACTCCTGCGGCCAGCTGCGAGCCACCGACCTCGACCAGGAAGTGGTCCTCTTTGGGTGGGTGCAGAGCGCCCGTAACCTCGGCGGCTGCATGTTCGTCGACCTCCGTGATCGCGACGGGGTCACCCAGGTCGTCTTCGACAGCCACGTGGTCAACGAGCTTGAAAAAGCAGGCAAAATTCGCGCTGGCGTTCTCCGATCCGGCGCTTCGCCGGGCGGAGACCAAGGGACCGTCGATGGCGCCGCCCTCCTCGAGCGGGCGAGCAAGCTGAAGAGCGAGTGGGTCGTCGGCATCCGCGGCATCGTCGCGACCCGCGGCAAGAACGCGACCGACAAGATCCCGACCGGCGCCATCGAAATTCACGCCATCGAGCTGGAGGTCTTCAATCAGGCCGACACGCCCCCCTTCGAGATCAAAGATCAGAGCGACACCGGCGAAGACAAGCGCCTCCAGTACCGCTACCTCGACCTCCGCCGCGCCCCCCTTCAGAAGACGCTCCGCGTCCGCCACCGCATCAATCAGACGGTGCGCCGCTACTTCGATGATGCCGGCTTCCTCGAGCTCGAGACGCCCTTCATGGTGAAGTACACGCCCGGTGGCGCGCGCAACTTCCTCGTGCCGAGCCGCCTCCATGCCGGCAAATTCTTTGCGCTCGCCGAGAGCCCCCAGCTCTTCAAGCAGCTCTACATGGTCGCCGGTTTCGACAAGTACTTCCAGATCGTGAAGTGCTTCCGCGACGAAGACCTCCGCCTCGATCGCCAGCCCGAGTTCACCCAGATCGACGTGGAAATGTCGTTTGTGAACCAGGACGACATCTTCCGGACGATGGAAGGTCTCGTGTTTAAGGTCTGGAAGGAGGTCCTCGGCATGGACCTCCACGAGAAGTACCCGTCGGGCCGCTTCCCGCAGATGGGCTTCTACGATTCGATGCGCGACTACGGCAACGACAAGCCGGACATGCGCTTCGGCCTCCCGCACACCGATTTGACCGACATCGTCGTCGCCGAAGCGGGCGCCGGCATCCCCCCGTGGGCGGAGCTCGCCGGCAAATTCGCCAGCGGCGCCTACCGGAAGGACCTCCCCGCCGAGGTCGTCAAGGCGATCCGGATCCCCGCCGACCTCGCGAGCAAGCTCTCCCGGAAGGACCTCGACGGCCTCGAAGCCTTCGCCAAGGGGAGCGGCGCCGGCGGCCTCGCACGCGCCAAAGTCGAAGCGGGCGGCACCTGGGCGCAGACGCCCCTCAAATCGATCACCGAGTCGGCGCGCGCCGCCATCAATGCCGCGACCGGCGCCGGCGAAGGGGACATCCTCCTCTTCCAGTTCGGCAAAGAGGCGATGGTTCAGACGGTCATGGCGAACCTCCGCGTCCACGTCGCGAAGAAGCTCGGGCTCATCCCCGAGAGCGGCCACGGCGGGAAGTTTGAGTTCTTGTGGGTGGTTAACCCGCCCCTCTTCGAGTGGGACGAAGAGAAGAACACCTGGGCCGCCGCCCACCACGCCTTCACGCGCCCCCACGACGACTGCGTGGAGCTCCTCGAGAAGGATCCGGGGAAGGTCCTTTGTTACCGCTACGATCTCGTGCTGAACGGCTTTGAGATCGGCGGCGGTTCGATCCGCCTCCACGACCCGAACGTGCAGGCGAAGGTCTTCACCGCCCTCGGGATCTCCGACGAAGAGGCGCGCCTCAAGTTCGGCTTCCTCCTCGACGCCCTCCGCTACGGCGCCCCGCCCCACGGCGGCATGGCGATCGGCATGGACCGCCTCGCGATGCTCCTCTCCGGCGCCGAGAGCCTCCGCGACGTCATCCCCTTCCCGAAGACCCAGCGCGGCACCGATCTCATGACCGACGCGCCGACGGCGGTGGTCGACGCCCAGCTCGTCGACGTCCACGTCCGCGTGGCGCTCCCCGAAAAGAAAACGGTCGAAACCCCGGCAGAAACGCCGGCAGAAACCCCCGCCCAGTGAAGCGCTTCGCCTCGGCGATGTTCGCGGCCGGCGTCGTAGCGGGGGGTGCGCTCTTGGGCGGCGCCTTCGGCTGCGACGATCCGAGCCACATCTACACGGCGGCCGCCTACGACGAGGCGCGCGACTGCGTCCAACCGAGCGGCGAAGCGATCGACGTCGTGACCGGCGCCGATCCCGGCCTCGGCTGCACGCTCGTCTGCTTCGTCGGCCGCGGCCCGCTCACCAGCGGCGCCGACGGCGCGAGCCTCGTCTACCTCTCGACGATGTGCCCCCCCTACCCGATCACCTACACGACCGACGGAACCGATCCCCGCTGCAAGAAGGCGCTCGACGCCCGAGCAGCAGGGCGCCGGTGCCTGGAAGACGGCGGTGTCACGCCGACCGACGCAGCCCCTGCCGAAACAGGCCCCGCCGACGCAGCCCCTGCCGAAACAGGCCCCAGCGACGCCGGCAGCGACTGACCGCGCTCCCGACAAACGAAAGACGCCGATCCCTTGGCCTGGTTGCAGGCGCGCGGGATCGGCGTTTTAGATTTGTCTCCCGAAGACCGCTCAGCGCGGGGTGCGCTTTGCCGAGTAGATGCCGGTGTGATCGGGGATCTGCTTCGACGGGAGGCTCAGGTAGATCTCGCATTGATCGGGGGAGATCCAGGTCGCTCCGACGGGCCACTTCGGCGTATTGGCGATCGTCGAGGGGACCTCTTTCGGGTCGGCGTCCGGCGAATAGGCGACGACGTGCGTGGCTTCCAACTCTTTATTGATCGCCGTGAAATAGAGCGGCCCATTGGGGACGAAGAGCGGCGACGTCCGCCCGATTTGGTCCCTGAAGAGATCGAAGGGCGTCTGCGAGATCCCGCCTTCAACGCCGACGTTCGGAACGAACTTGATCGTGCGAAAATCAGGGTTTCCGGGGATGCTGCTGTTCTTCAAGTAGGAGACGTAGATCCCAGTATCGGCGAAGACCGGGTCGGCCGGATCGAGAACGGGGATGTTGAGCATCTGCGCATCGCGGACGGTGAAGCCGTCGGCGGTCGCGACGAGCGTACCGAAGTGAACGATGCGCTCCGGGCGTTTTGCGCGGTCTCCGATCGGGTAGGTGCTGATCGTAAAGACGATCTGCCAAACGCCATTCTTGGAGCGGATGTCGGCCCCATTGATGGAAGTCCCGCCCTCGAGCGTGACGACGGCGTCGTCGCCGTTGAGGACATTCTCCCGACGGATCCGCAGCTTGTGCGTGTACGGATCGGTGATCTCCGCGTAGACGAGCCCGAGGCCGGGGATGCGGCGCGCGCTGCGGTAGTCGACGGCACCGCCTAGGTTTTCGATCACGGCGACCGGCTCACCGGGGCGGCAGGTCTTCGGGGCGGCGTCGGCGGTGAGGGCATCGGCGCCGGCATCGACGGGGGGCCCGCCATCGACGGGCGGGACCGAGCTATCGATCTTCGTGTCGGCGACGGGGGCATCGGAGCCGACGCAGGCGGAGAACAGCGAGAGCGCCGCAAAAAGCGGAGCAAGCATCATGGCAGAAGAGGGCGTGCGCATGGCGCCGTCCTACGTCGTGTCCCCCCGAAGATCGATAGGGTTTTGGTGGGTGGGGCGTCAGAAGGGGCTGCCGCTGGGGGCTTCAGCGCGGCTTGCGGGTGGCGCGCCTGACGAGCAATCGCGTATCGGTCGGCGACCTCGGCGCGTTGTACCAGACCTCGCATTCGTCGGGAGAGACCCAGGTCACGCCCCCCTTCCAGGCGGCCTGCGGCAGCGGGAGGGGGACGGTCACGATCGTCGTGTCGGTCCGGCGCGCGCGGATCCCGGTGACGAGCTGGCTCTCGTCGAGGGTCGCGAAGTAGAGGGTTCCGTTCGCGACTTGGTAGGGGGAGGTCTCCGAGGCGGCGCCGCTGAAGGTGTCGTTGCGGGCGGTGATCCCGGTGAGGCTGAGGGCCCCTTCGAGGAGGCGAATCTTGCGCCGACCCACGCCGTTTCCGTCAAAGGCCCGATAGGACATCAGGATCCCTTCGGGGACCATCTGCGCCTCCGCCTGGTCGATCTCGGTGCCACCGAGGACGGTCACGTCCGTGATCTGGTAGGCACCATTCACACGCGTGAGCTTGCCGGTCTTCATGGCGCGATCGCCGTAGTTTTCCGGGTGGATCGGCATGTTCCCTTCCGAAAAGACGATGCGGACGTCGGCGGCCCCTTCGACGCGGATGTCGGCGGAGGAGAGCACCGCGCCGGTCGTCGGCGCCTCGATGGGGATCAAGTTGTTCGCCGATCCGCCCTGGGGGAGGACGAAGAGCTTGCTGTCCTTGAGGCCGCCGACGAACGCGAACACCATTCCGAAGTTCGGCACCGGCCGCCCGCCGCGGAGCTCCTGGCCGCTCGGCGGCGAAAAATCGAAGAGAACATCGTTGGTTTCGAAGGCCTGGTCGGCGGCGCAGCGCTTCGGCCCGGCGTCGACCTCGACCGCCGGCCCATCGGCCCCGACGTCGGCGGGGGTGCCACCATCGTTCACCGGCGGGAGCGAGCTATCGATCTTCGCGGCGACGACGGGAGCATCGGAGCCGACGCAGGCGGAGAACAGCGAAACCGCCGCAAAAAGCGGAGAAACCACCACGGCCAAAGAGAACGTGCGCATCGCTTCGTCCTACGTCGTGTCCTCACGAAGATCGATAGGGTTTTGGTGGGTGGAGCGTCAGAATGGTTGGACACTCATAGCCCAAAGGCTATGATTGGCAGGTGGTTTGGGACGTTGTTTTTCACGACGAGTTCGAAGCGGAGTTTCAGGCGCTTTCCGAGGTCGTCCAGGACGCCCTATTGGTTCGGGCGAAAGTCTTGGCGGAAGTCGGTCCCGCACTCGCGAGACCCTACGTCGACACATTGAAGGGGTCAGCACACGCGAACATGAAGGAATTGCGGTTTGACGCTGCTGGCGGCGTTTGGCGTGTCGCATTCGCGTTCGACACGGATCGCAATGCGGTTCTGCTCGTGGCGGGGAACAAAGGTTCCGTGAATCAGGCAAAATTCTACAGGTCTCTCATCGCGACGGCAGACACTCGGTATCGCGGTCATCTTAGTGCGAAGGAGAAGTGACATGGGACGAACGCTGAACGAGGTCATGGCTTCACTTCCCGCGGAGCGGCGCGAGCGCGTCGAGGCGGAGGCCGTTGAACTGCGTCGAGAAGTTGAAGGCCTTCGGGCACTTCGCGAGCTTACCCATCGCAGCCAGGAGCAGCTGGCACAAAGCCTCGGCGTGAAGCAACCGTCCGTCCTAAAGATGGAGCGCCAGGCAGACCTCTACCTCTCAACGCTGCGGCGCTTCGTCGAAGCGGCTGGCGGCAAGCTCGAACTGCGCGTGGAACTGCCAGGAATGGGTACGGTTACGCTAACCGGCCTCGGGGAACTCTGATCCGAGAAGTCGCTTGCGGCCATCGCGCTCGGCGCTCAGCTTCCGCTCGCAGGGTGAATCCGATCGGAAAGAGCGCCGTCGAGATCCTCCGGCGGATGCCTCTGGAGACAGCCTCGACGGCAGCGAGACCACGCGGTCGTCGGCGCCCTCGATAAACTCTCCGGGGTCACCCCACCGGTGGCGCTTTCGGGGCGGGGGCCGCCTTTCGGTTTCCGTGGAGGGCCGGGAGCCGCTGGTCGACGGCGCGCCCCCAGACGACGGCCCCGTAGCGCCACAGGAGATCGTAGCTGCGGCTCACGAGGGTAAAGATGCGATTTCGCACCTCGATCGCCGGGGCGGGGCCCTTCTTCTTCGCCTTGGCGGCGTCCGGTTTGATTTCGAGGAGGAGCTCGGCGGCGAGGACCTTCGCCTCCTCGACGACCGCCTCTTCAATGGCCGGGATCCGCGCACGGACCTCCGCGGTGAACATCGGCGCGAGCGCGGAGAGGTCTTCGACGGCGTCCCGCGGGCCGCGACCGGTGTGGAGGTAGGCGACCTTTGCGCCGTCGAGGAGGCCGAGGGCGACGCCAAAATCGGCGCCGGCGAAGAGCAAACTACGGAGCTCCATGGCCCGAGAAAGTTTCTTTTGAATCGCCCCTTCGGAGGCGAGTTCCACGCAATCTTGGACCGCCTTTTCCAGCGCAAGGGACAGAACCTTCGCATTGGTAATGACAGACCGATCCGGCTTCGCGATCCAAACAACGACCTCGTCCCAGGCAGAATCAACCACTTCTGCCGTCGTACGAAAGTTGTGGCTCAGCAGGGCGAAGTCGGCCCGCGGAATCATGATTTCATGCTCTTGGAGGGCCATCGCCTCCGGGAGGATCGCCGCGTAGGCCGACTCCAGGGTCCAATTTACGACCGTCACAGTCGCCGCTTCGTCACCATTTGCTGCAACGGAGGAAGCCTGCTCAGAGCGCACAGATTTCTTGCTTGCCATGCGCGGGATGACACCGAAATTCTCGGCGGATGGAAAGCAAAAAAGATAGCCCCTCGAAAAAAAGTTACCCGAGCGGCGCTCCCTTCCACGCGAACGGCGCCACGCCCCCAAGAAGGAGCGTGGCGACCAAGGAACGAACGGTGGTGCTCACGGCACTGGGTCCGGCGTCAGGGTGAACGCTTCGCCGGGGCCGATCTTCGAGAGATCAAAGCGGGCGAAGTTCTCCTGGTACGCCGGGGATACGGGGTCGTAGTGAGCTGCCTTCGCAATGACTTCCGAGCAGGTCACCAAGAAGGGCTCAGCGGCACTGAAGTACTCGGCGTTCGTGACACCGGCATCCGGCATCGACAGTCGCCAGTGCTTCATTGTGGTGAAGTTAAAGACGTCCATCCCACCACCGTTGCCCTTTCCTGAGGAATCTCCCAAGGTCCTTGGATTGAGGTAGGTGCGTACGAGGATATTGCAACCGAACCGAGCGCCGAGTGCAGCCGACTGACGACCCGGCAACGGGAGTTTCTGGCGAACGCCGGTGAGCGTCCCGT
>DYPH01000081.1:9490-18632 GCA_020720045.1 Sorangium cellulosum
GGAGCCGCAGGCACAGGAGAGAGAAGGCGCCACGCCCCCAAGAAGGAGCGTGGCGGCCACCACAGAGAGAACGCGATTCACCACAACACCGAGCCTGGATCTGCGGCGCTGCCGCTTTGGTTGGGGTCGTCGGTGAGGTAGCTCCCCGGTTCAACCGTCGCTTTCTTCTTTGGGTCTGGACGCGACTTGCCGCTGGAACCGACGCGCGCGGCGGTGGTCACGGGGTCGGCGGATCCGGCGACCATCTGGTGATAGCCGGTGCCGTCGAGCAAGGGGCGCGCGAGCAGGGCCCCGGTCACGACCCCGGAGCCGCCACTGCCAGCCATCGTGTAGCCGCTACCGGTGAGGACCTCTGCCAAGAGAGAGCCGTTCGCAGCGTCATAGCGGTAGCGGGCGACCGCACGGGTGTTCGCGGTCACGTTCGTCCGCGCGTAGATGACCTGGCCATCTTGGCGCAGATGCAGGTAGTGCTTGTCGCTGGCGCTCCCTGCAGCCCCGCCGGTAGCGAGAACCCTCCCGTGCCAAACGCCCGCGGTGTTCTTCGCAAAGCGCAGAAGCCGTGGGTACCCTGCCGCGTTGTAGTCGACGATCCAAGCAGCCTGGCGTTCGGCGTCAAAGGTGAACGCCTTCACGTTCTGCGGCGTGACGTCGGTGCCGACCGGCAGCACGTTGACGAAGGTCGTCGCCCCTGCGGCGTGTCTGG
Source organism: Sorangium cellulosum (assembly GCA_020720045.1). Taxonomy (GTDB): domain Bacteria; phylum Myxococcota_A; class Polyangia; order Polyangiales; family Polyangiaceae; genus JAAFHJ01. The sequence continues at coordinate 10,194 of DYPH01000081.1, forward strand.
CGAGCACACCGCCGCCCGCCGTCCAGAGAGCGTCGTCCGCAGGCGAATAGACCATAGGCGTCGACGGCAGGCTCGCCACCGACCCGTAGCGCAGCGGGTTTCCATAGTCGCTCTCCAGGTTTAGACCGCTGTAGAAGTCGATGACGCTATCGAACTTCCACGAACCGTCGCTCTGCTTCCGCGCCACCACGGCGAGGGGGCGATCGTCGCGGGAGCGCGGGTCGGCGAGGTCGATCCATTGCTGGGTCGGCGAAGCCTCGGACATCGTCTCAAACTCGGTCAGCAGGTCGTACAGGGCGCCCGAGACAGAAGTGCCCATCGATTCCGCGTCGCCGTTCGGGTGGAACACGAGCGCGTTTGTACCGACCGCCGACAAGATCAGCGCCTCGTTGCGTTGGTAAGGGGTGTTTACGAACGTCGTCGGCCACCAGGGCGGATCTGGCAGGGTGAGGATAACGGGGCGGCGTAGACTCTCTACCCAACCGGTACCGGGGAGGTAACGGTTGCCGTTTGCCTTCGGGTTGACGGCAAACAGCGACGCCGACAGATGGTCCCCGTGCTCGCCGACCAAAATGGTCTTGGCGACCCCTCCCGGCGGCGTGTAGCTGACGGTGTTGTAGACGCTGTTCACGCCGACAAGCGTGTTCGCGAAGGCCCACGTGAGCCCTTTGAGGCAGATCGCAGGCTTGCCCGCCGTGGCGCCGACGGGGATGCAGTTGCCAGGGACGGTCGGCTCAAACCAGGTGGTGCCCGCGTTCCAGTAGGTGGCGTCGGCTTCGTAGTCCCAGGTGAGCGTGTCGGTGCTGGTGCCAAGCGTGTACGTGAGCGGAGCCCCACGTGTGAGGCTCGGCGTCGAGAACTTCATACGACGCCAGACCCCTGGATTTACCAACGATCCCGGGTCGCTCCGGGTGCTCGCGCCGCGAACGGTATTCGCGGGCGCGGCGCAATCGTAGCTCGTGCTCGGTGCGCAGAAGCGAAAGTGGGTCTCGACGCCCGGAATCGGGTACCCGCCGACCGGCACATCGGCCGGCGACGGCGCAACCGACGACGGGACCGGGTGACTCCCTACGGTCGCGACGGAGATGTCGGGTCGAATCTGCGTCCCGAAGCAGAACTGCCCAGCGATCCGGTGGGTAATGGAGCACGTCTCTGTACTCCCCGAGGCGTTCATCCGCGAGACGGCCGCACCGGGGCAGGGGACCGGGTCACACACGTCCCCGAGTCGGGAGGCGCCGTGGATCGCTTCTGCGGTCGCGTTGCAGTTCGCTTGATCGGGATTCGGCGCCTGGGGGCAGTTGTCGTCGGCGTTCGGCACGCCGTCGCCGTCCCAGTCTTTCCGCAACTGGCGGATGCGGTCTTCGAGCCAAGCGCCACGCTCGTCGGTGAACGTAATGTCGTGATAGGCCGTCGGCGGCGACGTCGGGTCGACGAAGCCGCTCGAGGCTCCGAGAACGCCAATCAGCATTTCTTCAGAGACGTTGAGCCCCCCAGGTCCTTGGCTGTAACCGGGGGTGAGAAACAGCGGACCGCCCGAATCTCCCGGCACCACGAAGGGCGCGTCAGCCGAGGGCCCTCTGCTGATCATATTGCCAAGAAGATTCGCGTTGTAGGGTGCGCTCGATTCTAAGCCGCTCACGGTCGCTGGCGCTTGGAAACGAAGCCCAACCGCACCGTGTGCGTAGAAGTCTCCTGCGTCGTCCAAACCGACGGCGGCTTGCGCGTCGGGGACAATAGCGCCATCGGAAGCAAGCACGACGTCGGTCGTCCCCATCCCAACGCGCATCACAGGGACCTGGTGAACGTGCGAATCAAATGCAGTTTCCGGGTCAAACTGGAGGTGAACGACGTTCTCTGCGAGGTCGGACGGGGTCGCCGAGTTGCGATAGCTCGTAAGGATGCGATGGTTTGCCGACTTGCCGAAGTGGGTCTGCTTGTAGGCCTCCGCACGGGCAAACGGCCCCGGGTCTCCCGGAGGTACAACAAGCGCGCCGAGCGTAAGATCCCAACGGGGCGTTCCCTCCGCGTCTGAGAGCTTTCGTACGGCATACACAGACGCGACCCGGTAGTCGAAGTGGTCGTCTTGCGTCCGCCAATCGCCGTCCAAGTCGAGAACAAATACGCGATCTTGGTAGGTGGGCGGGAGGGCCTTGTCGTCCACACCGATCGTGTTCGGATTCGGCAAATCGAACCCGCAGTGGCTCGCAAGGATCATGAGGTCGCCGGCGAGCACCGTGGCCGTGCAGTCCCCCCACTTCCCGACTTCCGGGTAGAGGTTGTCGATCGTCCGCGCGCGCATCACGGCGCTCGTTTCTCGCCCCACTTCACGCTCCCGAGACTCCACGCACGCCGCTCCCGCCAAGGGCAGAAGAGCGGCCGCCAAGAGAGAGATTTTTTCACTTTTCGCATCACACACTCCTTGAAGGCACCAAACCGCAACGCTCGCAGATGAACGGGGCGGACCGTCACTTTCGCAGATTGGCTGTCGTTGTCACGGGGGCGGCTCAACCGGTCGACAGGATAGCGCCGCCCCCGAGCGCGCTTGCGGCGCGGACAGCGCTGTGGTCCCGCGTCCGAAGACGAAGGACCAACGCTACGACTCTGACACGGGGTTGATCCGGCGGCAATGGGGCAAAATTCCCCAGCGGTACCTTGGAGCCTCGCGCGGCTCGATCGAGCGTCGGGACGGTCGGAAGGTCCCGTTTGCGAGATTTTGGCCGATCGTTGCTTCCAACGGAACGATCTCGATGCCGGAATGCGACTTCGTTCCTTCAGAAGGTACGAAACGCGAGATTTTGGCTCGATCGTAACTTCCAACGGAACGATCTCGATGCCGGAATGCAACTTCGTTCCGTTGGAAGGAACCTCGCGCTCGATCGACGCGCGTGAGGCCCGAGCGTCGCGCCCTCGAGCATTGGTCGCCCGAAATTGTTGCCGCCCGCGGAAGCGTTCTGCGAAAACGCGCCATGCTCTTAGAGTTCAGGGTCTCCAACTTCCGCTCCATCGATTCGGAGGAGGCCATCTCCTTCGTCCCAGACGAGGAAGCCCGTGGCAGCGCGACGCTCAAGCGCATGGTCAAGAAGCACGGCGCGCTCCCCGTCGTCGTCCTCTTCGGCGGAAATGGTACTGGCAAGACGAGCATCGCGCAGGCGTTCGAGCTCTTCATGGAAGCGACTCGAATCCGTGAAGAACCGGTACGTGCAACGCCCTTCAAGCTTGCCAAAACACCGACACACGAAAGTCGAATCTCTGCAGTACTCCGAGCCAATAAAGACACATACCGTTATGCCTTTGAGGTCGCGGGTGGGATGTTCCGTGCGGAGACCCTTGAGAAGCTCATTGACGGCACATGGGTCGAGCTCCTCTCACGGACGAGCGAATCGACGGTCGGAATATTGCCACCTGCCGACGAAGAACGGCGCGAACAACTCGCGAGAGACCTGCATCCACGGACAACTCTCCTCGCAATTCTCGCTGCCCAGGCGAACGGAGATGCGCGGGTCGTGTCGTCGAGCCTTCGGCCGATGTTTTCGTTTCACATGAATCTGCTGGAGAGAGCGGGGCCGGCGACCTTCGTAAGCGATTTGCCAGACATCTCGCGGGAGCCCGTACGCACGTTTCTTCGCGGCGCCGATCTCGGCGTCGTCGACGCGGAATGGGGAAACGATACGAATGGGACAGCAACAGTGCGCCTTCACCACCGTGGGGCTGGCGTTTTTCCTGTTCCGTTTGAATTGAAGGACGAATCCGACGGCACCCGCGCGGCGCTCGCACTGACCCCCTTCGTCATGGCTACGCTGCGTGACGGCGGAATGCTCGTGATCGACGAAGTCGGGAGCGCGCTGAACCATTGGGTTGTGCGCGACCTTGTCGGGACCTTTCAGGATCCGAAAACGAACCCCAACCACGCCCAGCTCGTGCTCACGAGCCACGATCCGCTCCTCCTCGACGAAAAGCTCCTGCGCACCGATCAGATGCTGCTCGTCGACAAGGATCCGACCGGCGCCTCCCATGTGACCACCGTCTCTGACTTTACTGACCTCCCGAAAGGCCCCGTCCTCCGCTCTTACCTGGAAGGGCGCCTCGGCGGCGCCCCACGCTTTCGCGCGCTCTGGAGTTCGCTCACTCCCGAGGAAGGGGCGGCGAAGAAGGCGGCATTGAAATGATCGAGCGACGGAAAAAGCCGACGGTCACACGGAAGTGGTTCCTGATCTTTACCGAAGGGAAAAAGACGGAGCCGGCCTATTTCAATGCACTGGCAACAGCGCTCGGACTCCACGCGGAGAACGTCAAAGTTGTCGTCAACCATGGGCGCCACACCGACCCGGAAGGGATCCTTGAGGAGGCGCTCAACGAAAGAAAGAACAAGAGACTCGGTAATTTTGGCGACCAACGCGCCGCATCGTACGATTGTGTCTGGGTTGTCTTCGATACCGAAGCAAAGGGCGCAAGCCGAGCACCAACGTTGAACAACGTTCGCCAAAAAGCGGCCCGCGAAAACGTGGAGCTGGCTCTTTCGCAACCGTGTTTCGAGATCTGGTACCTGCTACACGCGAATCCGACGCCGCCGGGTTGTGGAAACGGCAAGGACGCGAAGACGGCGATGAAGAAGTGTTTGCCGGACTATGGGGACGACGGCGAAGGAGCCGCGATCGCCGCTGCGTGGGCGCTGGCGGAAAAGCGGACGGCGAATGCGGTGAAGCACGCGACTCGGGCGAAATCCGCTGTCGGAGGCGCCTGGACCGACGTCCACCTCCTGGTCACGGAACTGGCAAAGCTCGCATCACCAGCGGCCCGCGAGAAGCTTGGGCTACCGTGAGCGAATAACGCTTACGAAAACCACCCCTTGATGCGCGCGAAGAGCGTCGGGGCCGTCTCCGGTGTGCTCGCCGTTTCAGGCGCCCCTTCGGAGGTCGCCGCTTGGCGGCTCGGGGCGCTTCGGAGGTGGGCTTCGAGGGCCTTGCCGAGGGTGACGTCGGGCTCGATGGCGCGGGCGGCGGCGACGTGGGTGGCGACCGCTTCGAGGTCCCCGGTGGCCAGCGCGAGGCGCGCGCGGAGGGTCGCGACCCCCGCGTCTTCGGCGAAAAGCCGCGTGAGCGTCTCGATCGCGGCCCTTGCCTTGGTGATGAGAGCGTCCTCGCCCGCTCGCGCGGATCGAGGAACAAGCTCAGCGCCGGCGGGCGGACGAGCGGCATGGGATTCCTGTTCCAATTCGAGCTGTTGGAGCGTGAACCGCGACTGAGCGCCGAGGAGCGGGAGGGCGCCGGGGGCGAGGGCGAGGCCGGCGTCGAAGGCGGCGAGGGCGCGGTCCCGCCAGTGCGCCGTCCCGACGGCGTCGGATCCGGCGACAAGGCCGATGCGCGCCGCGAGGAGCCCGGCGAGGTGGTAGGCGGGCCACGCGGAGAATTCTTGCGCAAGATGGAGCGCTTGGAGCTGGAGCGCTTCGAGATCTCCCGGGGCGAGCTCCGGGTTGCTCGCCGTCTCGGCGATGCGATCGAGGGTCGCCGCCGCCTCCTCGGCGTGCACGCCGAACTGCTCGACGAGCGCCTCCGCCTCCAGGGGCGTCCCCGGCGCGAGCTTCTGGAGGGCGACGACCGCCTCGTCGACCGCCGACCGATCGCCGGCCTCCCGCCCCGCCTTCGCGACGACGAGGTACCCCTCGGGATCTTTTGGGACTTCCAAGATATAGCGCGACGCGAGCGTCTCCAGCAGCGCCCCTCGCGCAGCTCCAGCGACACCTCGCGTGAGGAGCAGCACGATCGCCCGGCGGAGGAGCACCGGGATCCCGGAGGCGATCGCCGCCTCGGCGTAGGCTTCCAGGTCTTCGGCAAGGGCGCTTTGAAGGCTCTCCGGGACTTCTGGGCGAGCGGCACCTGCATTCGTGCGCGCCGTTTCCTCACCGCCTTCGGCGGTTCCGGGCGGACGCGCAGCTGCATACCCGTCGATGACGTCGGCGAGGAGCAAGGGGCCAGCGACGTCCCCGGGGGCGGCGGTCGCGATTTCGGCGGCGAGGCGACGGGCGGTCGCGAAATCCCCCTCGGCGAGCGCGAGCCGGGCCGCCTCAAAGGCGAGGCCGAGGTCGGTCGCAAAATGGGGCTCCCGGGCGGCGGCATCGAGGGCCTCACGGGCGCCGGCATGGTCGCCGCGCTCACGGCGAATCTCGACCAAAAAGCGGGGAAACCTCGGGTTTTGCGGGAACAGGGCGAGGCCGGTCAGCGCGCGCGCTTCGGCGCCGACGAGATCCCCCTCGGAGAGCGCAGCGACGACCGCCACCTCCGCCGGCTCCGGGCGCTTCGGCGCGTCCTGGGTTGCCCGAACGATCGCCCGCCGGGCCGCCGCCACCGTCGCCGAATCGGGGCGCCCCTGCCGGGCCTGCGCAAGGACCGAGCTCACGACCGCCGCCAGCCGCCGCGCCGGGAAGGGCGCCTCGGGCGCCTCGGAGACGGCACGCCCCAAGTAAAGGAGCGCCGCCGAGAGGCGCCGGGAGTTTTCCGCTTCGTTTTCCGGGAGATTCGCCTCCGGCAAGAGGAGCTTCTCCGCCCGCAGCACCTCGGCGAGCGCCTCCCAGGGGAGGCCCCGGAGATCGGCGAGCGGGTTGTCCGGCGACGCCTGATTCTGGGCGGGCAGCACCTTCGCGAGCACGTCGGCGATGGCGGTCCCGCAGTCGTCTTCGTCGCAGTCCTCTTCGGCGGTCGCGATCACGCGCTCGGTCGTCGGGTCGAAGACGGTCACCCGGACCATCCCGCGACCGGCGAGGGGCGGCTCCAGGTAGCCGGTGATCACGCGGTCGACCTGCTCGCCGCCGGGCGGGGCGACCTTCGACCAGTGCCAGGGGGCGAGCTCGGCTTCGAGGACCTTCGGGACCTTCGACGAAGGGCCGGAAGCATCGGTTTTGGTCCCCATTTCCCGAGCGGTGTCGGAAGCCTCATCGTCGGCATCCAAGCCGGAGGCGGGCGGGCGGCTGGAAGAGCTGGAAGAGCTGGAAGAGCTGGAAGAGCTGGAAGAGTTGGGGGCGCGTTCGTCGTCGGGCGTCGACAACCGGGTTGCGTAGACGCGGGCGAGCGCCGGCGACTCGCCATCGACGACGACGAATCCGTGGATGAGCGCGGCGAGCGCCGTCCCGAACCCTTCGAATTCCCCTTCAGAAACGCCAAACGGCACGACGACGATCCGCGGACCTTTGGCGGCCCGAGCTCCTGAATCGCGTGCGTCTTCCGGGGGTGCCATGCGGGAGGGCGCACGTAAGCGCGGCGGGCCCTCCAACGGAAGGGGGGCGTGCGGATTTCGTCGCCTTCGGCTAACGACTGCGCCGGTGACCACGCTGTTTTCGCGGGCGACCGCCAAGGATCCGGCCGCCATCCCCCTCGCCGAGCGGATGCGCCCGCGGACGCTTGGCGAGTTCCTCGGGCAGGCCCACCTCGTCGCCGAGGGGCGCTTCCTCGAGCGGGCCCTCGCCGCCGACCGCGTCCCTTCGTTGCTCCTCTGGGGGCCGCCCGGCGTCGGCAAAACGAGCCTCGCCAAGCTCGTCGCCGAGTACACGAAGGCGCATTTCGTGGCGATGAGCGCCGTGCTCGGGTCGGTCGCCGAGCTCCGCGAGATCGTCAAGCTCGCCAAGGAGCGCCGCGACTACCAGGGGCAGCGGACGATCCTGTTTCTGGATGAAATTCATCGCTTTCACAAGGGGCAGCAGGACGCGCTCCTCCCCCACGTCGAAGCGGGGACGCTCACCCTCATCGGCGCGACGACGGAGAACCCGAGCTTCGCCGTCGTCCCCGCGCTCCTCTCCCGGTGCCGCCTCTTCCGCCTCGAACCGCTCCCCGACGAAGCGCTCAAAGACCTCCTCGCGCGCACCCTGAAGGACCGCGAGCGTGGGCTCGGAAACCAAGGCATTTCCGCCGAAGAGGACGTCCTCCTCGCCCTCGCGAAGCAGGCCAACGGCGACGCCCGCCGCGCCCTCGGCAGCCTCGAGGCGCTCGTCGATTTCGCGACCGCTTCCCAGGTCACCGCCGTCGACGCCGCCCTCGTGACGCGCGCCCAAGAGCAGGGGACCCTCCGCCACGACCGCTCCGGCGACGAGCACTACGCGGTCACGAGCGCCTTCATCAAGGCGCTCCGCGGCTCCGACCCGGACGCCGCCCTTTACTGGCTTCTACGAATGATCGACGCCGGGGAAGACCCTTTGTTTCTCTTCCGGCGCATGATCATTTTCGCAAGCGAAGACGTCGGCAACGCCGATCCGCGCGCGCTCGTGGTGGTGACCGCCGCCGACGAAGCCTTCCGCCGCGTCGGCATGCCGGAGGGGATGCACCCGCTCGCGCAGGCCTGCACCTACCTCGCCGCCGCCCCAAAATCGAACGCGACCTACGCCGCCTGGAAGCGGGCCCGCGAGCTCGTCGAGAAGCACGGCGCCCTCCCCGTCCCGCCCGATTTGCGCCCCGC
>DYPH01000081.1:18732-26627 GCA_020720045.1 Sorangium cellulosum
AGGGGTACGCCTACGCCCATGATCACGAAGGCGGAGTCGCCCCCGGCCAGTATTTCCTGCCGGAAGCGATCCGCCACGAGCGGATTTACATCCCGTCGAACCAGGGGGAAGAGCCCCGCGTCGCCAAGCGCCTCGAAGAGGCCCGAGCGAGGCGGGAGGGGCGCCTCGAGTAGCGGGAAGTGACGTCTATTTGGTGGTGCCGAAGGAACGCAGCTCGCTCACGAGCGCGCTGACGCCGGTGTAGGGGAGCTTTCCGTCGAAGGGGGAATTCGCTTGGGCGAGCGCACCTGCCCGCTCGGTCGCGATGGCAAGCTGCGCCTTTGTGTTCGCGTAGGTTCCGCGGGCACCTTTTTCGTAGTCGTTCCAGTGCTTTGCTAGCTTCTTGTAGATTTCGTCCCGGTGAAAGGCGGCGGTGATGCTCTCGAAGTGGAGCAGCAGCCAGAGTTCGAAGCACGGGACGGACGGGACGGCGTGGAAGCGAACGAGTTTTTTTTCGTCGTTCTTGAGCTTCTCATCAAGCGCCTCCATCTTGGTGAGTGCCTCGAAATAGGATTCGTGATCGTCCCGATCAAACACCGCGTACACGGCGTCGAACGCCTTCGGCGCAATCCGATTCCGTCGGTCCCCCTCTTTGAAAAGCTTCTCCGCGTACGCCACAACGCTCTTGGGCGCCGTTCCGTCGCCGCTACGAATCACGACGTAGGTACCACTGAGCTTGTGTTCCTGGCGGATCTCCTCGAAGTATGCCGGTTCCGTCTTCGATCCTTCGGAGACGATCAGCACGCGGTCGTAGGTGCGCCGGTTCCCGCTGGTTCGCTCATTTCGGGCACGCGGAACGGCTTTCACTAGGAGTCGCCCTTGTCCCGCACTGACGTCGCCGTCTCGACGGGCGTAGGCAGCTCACCCAGAAACGGAATCGCGCCGTAGCGGCCGGAGAGGTACCCTTTCTCGATGGCTTCCCCCTTTCGGGCGCCGAATTCCGCGAGGCTGAACAGCGACGACGCCTGTTCTCGAGACTTTTCAACAAACCAGATCTGATCGCGACGGAACAGATCGGCGCTCAACAGCGACGTATCGTGGGTCGTGAAGAGCAGTTGAGGCCGCATCTCCGCATCTCCGGTATGAAAGAGTTCAATCATCTTTCGCACGAGGAGAGGGTGAAGGCTCGACTCAAACTCATCGATCACAAGTGTGCCGCCGAACATCATCGCTTTGAGGAGTGGATCGCTGAGGAGGACCAAGTTGCGCGTCCCTTCGGACTCATCGCCAAAATCGAACTTCGCGTCGCCGTGGGGACCTGCGTGCACAAATCGCACGTCGGTCTCGTTGATATCGAACGACTTCTCTTCGATTTCCCCGGTCGCCGCATTGCGCACAGAATACTGCCTCGGAACCGTCCGGGTCGTGACCTCGATGTCCGAGATTCCGATATCCCCCTGAAGGACGAGCGCATGAACGAACTTGCGAACCCCATCTATATTCAGCCGCGCTAAGGCATCTTCCCGACGAGGGCGCGTCCCTTCGGCGATCACCGAGAGCCTGGTCTCAAACCACTCTGAGAGCGGGCGAAGCTGCTTGCTATTGAGCTGCACGGCCATCGACAAGAAGAGGCTGTTCGGTCGCGTCGCCGCTTCCCAGGTGGCCTTCGCCCCTTTCAGGGAGTCACCAAACTCGAAGGTCTCCGTCTTCGTCTCCGGGTTGTAGTTGCGCTCAAACCAGCGCTGCGGCTTGAACGCCTTGTAAACAAGCAAATGCTCGTGGAGAACGCGCTCAGCGTTGAGGGAGAACCCGTACTGGTACCGCACCCCGTCGAGGAGCACGGTGACCTCAAACTCCGTCGGTGCCGAGAGGGAGGCCGGGTCGAGACGGAACGGTTGGGCGTTGGTCGGCTGCCCGGGGTGCATCCCAACGGCGGAATTGCGCACCATCATTTGCATGAATTGGAGCGCGCGAAGAACGTTCGACTTCCCGCTCGCATTGGCGCCGTAGATGACCGCGCTCCGTAGGATCGAAGGCGCTGCACGGACCCCGGTGGCGATGGTGTGCGTATCCTGGGAGGTCTTGTCCTTCGTGGCGACAAAGCTCAGGGTCTGCTCGTCGCGAAGGGACCGGAAGTTCTTGACCCGAAACTCGATGAGCATGGTGGTTCTCGCCTGTGCGGCTCCGCCCGCAATGGCGCCGGGTCGGCCGTCTCCGCCCCGCGATACGCCGGATCGGAGAACGCGCCTACAGAATAGACGCGTTTCGTGCGCAGCTAGTGCGCCAACAACGATTATTCAAGGACCGTACGCGGTAATAGGGCACGAGGAGGCGTCAGAAGGCGACGCTCACCCCGGCGGCGACGATGGCGTGAGGCGCCCCCCACGACGAGACCTCGGTGCCGACAAAGTCGACGCGGAGTCGGGGGAGTGCCGCAAGGGCCCGGCCCTCGGCGAAGACGCCGAGGCGTCCGAACCGGTAGGTCGCGCGGAGCCGAAGTCCGGCAATGGCGGTGTCGGCGCGCGGCGAACTCGTGACGAAGGGCGCAGCCGCCGAGCCGACGAACCCAACGCGGGCGGCGCCGGCGAAAAGGCCGAAGTCGGCAGCCCAGTGCCGCGCGGAAGACCTTAAAACCACTTCTAAACTTGCCGAGTAGGCTCGAACGTCCGCGGAACCGGCGCTGGCGGCGGCGCTGTTGTCTCCGGCCGGCGAGACGCCCGATCGGCGAACGCGTTCCGCCACGATCGGCACGGTGGCGCCGGCGCCAAAACCGAGCGACCACCGCGGTCCGGACAACGACCGCGGAAAGTAGGTCGCGCCGAAGAGCGCGGCCGCCCCAGGAACCGGCATGCCGAAGGTGACGCCGGCGCCACCGTACAGATCGACGGAGAGGCGACGGGCACTATCGCCCCGCGGAACCTCCAGGTGCGGCGCGAGGGCGGGTACGGGGGCGGCAAGCGGCGGCGGGGGGACGACCGACGGAATGGGAGGAGGCGGAGACGGCTGCGACGGAATGGGAGGAGGAAGCGGGGCCGACGGCTGCGACGGAACCGGTGGAAGAAGAAGCGCATGGACCTCCTCGGCGGCTTCGACGGGGTCGTTCGTTGCTCGCAGCACGCGCCGTGTCGCCGTCCCGTCCGGAGAAGGGAGTGCAAGGGTGAGCTCCGGTCCGAGAACCAGCTGGGGCAGAGCCGGCGCGGCGGCCTGGGGCGACGCGACGGTCACGCGAAAGCCTAGGTGTTTGAGTTCACGCACCAACTGGGCAACGAAGGGTGCGTCCGGGCGCGTTGTAACCAACCGAATTTCCGCGATGGATGCCGGCGCAGCCAGAAGCACGACGAGCGCCGCCCGTGCGAAAAGCGGCCCATTCACGGGGCGTCCTTGAGGAGCGACGACGCAAACGCGGCATGCGCACCCGACGGGTACGCGTCGAGGTACTTCCGCGCGAGGGCCCGCGCTTCCGTGATGCGGCCGCGACGGTGCTCCAACTCGAGGGTCCGGCCGAGGGCGCTCTGCACAAACGGACTGCTGGGACGCTCCCCGGCAACGGCCCGATAGGTGGCGGCCGCGTCGTCAAGAGAGCCGCCATCTTCGGCCATTCGCCCGAGCAAGAACGCGGCCTTTGCTGCCGCCTCGGTGTGGGGAAAACGTTCACGCACGCGCCGATAGCTGCGACGCGCCGCGAGCGAGTTTCCCGCCAAACGAAGTTCGTCCGCATGGGCAAGGACCGTCTCGGCAGGCGCGACCTCCTCGATCGGCTGTCCGCAGGTGCCGCTGACGGCACAGGGCATCGACGCGCCCTGCCCCTCCGGCGGAGGCCTTTGCGGGGCCGGGTCGGGGGTGGGCGTCGCGACGGTGGGCGTCGCGACGGTGGGCGTCGGGCAGACAAAGACCTTCGTGGCTGGCGCGCCGAGCGCCTCATCGAGGCAGGGACCGGCGACGCGCACCTGACCTTCGTGCATTGCAACGGTGAGGCGCCCCGTCGCCTCGTCGTAGGTCGCATCGAAGCGGGTTCCGGTGACGTGAATGTCGAAGGAACCGGCAAGGATGTCCCAGGACGTTTGCGACGTATGGACGACCTCCGCGGTCAGCGTCCCGTGGCGAAGCGCGACGCGCGCACCGTTCGGTTCGATGGCGCGCACCTCGGCGACGGCCCCCGCCGCAAGCAGCACCCGCGAGCCGTCCGGGAATCCAAGCGGGGCGCTCCCCGCCGCTGGGGGGATGGGGCCAAGGGCTGCAGCTCCCACGGAAGGGGGCGCTGCAGCGACGACCGGCGACGGCACCGCCGAGCGGCGCGCCAAGCCGCCCACGGCGGCGGCAACGATGAGCGCAAACAGGGCCCCCACCGCGTAGTTCCGCTGCTGGCGACGGCGGCGACAACGCGAAACGCCGGCGACGATGGTCGCGGTTTCCGGCGCGGGCGTCCGCAGGAGGAGCTGCTCGTGCTGAGCGACGACGGCTTGCGCCAGTCGTTCGAAGGGACGTCGATCGGACATCACTCGGCCGTTTCTTTCCACCGCAAGGGGGCGGGGGGCTGGGGGCACCCAAGAAGCGCTGCAAGTTCTTGCTCGGCGCTTGTCAGGCGACGCTTTACCGTCGCGAGAGAAACCCCAAGAATTGCAGACATTTCATCGAGCGACATTCCTTCAATATGGCGGAGGGTGACGGAGAGATGCGCTTCCGGGGAGAGTTTGGCGGCGGCGAGGTAGAAATCGCGCATCTCCTCGGAGACGTCCGCCGCTGAGCCGGCGATTTCTGCGAGTTCGTCGGCGGCAAAAAACGAGAGCCATCGCGATCGGCGGCGCTTTCGGAGCGTTTCGTGGGCGACGTTCACGGTGACGGAAGTCACATAGCCAGGGAGCGCCTCCGGCGGACGAACCTTCGGAAGCGCTCGAAAAAGCCGAAAAAAGACCTCCTGCATGGGGTCCTCGATTTCGACAAAGGGTCCAAGTGTCCGCGTGAGGAGCCGACGGACGTACGCTTTAAAGCGCTCGACAAGTTCGCGCTCGGCGAGGGCCCGTGTTGCCCCGTCGCCCTGCGCCGCACCGACCAACGCGCCGATCGTCAACGACTCGCTGGCGGCCGGCGCGGCGCTGGCACGGGGAGGCGGCGGGGGTCGGGGCACGGAGGTTACTTCAGCTTTTCTTCCATGGCCGTCGCGACCACGACCGACTCATTGGCCGTGCGCTGCATAATGGAAATGCTCCGTTCGAGGTATCCGAACGCGTGAAGATTCGTCACGCTCGTGCTTTGCGTCGTGTAGCCGAGGTTTCGAGGGTGGGTAAACGCGTTCGCCGTCGTGAGCCCATGAACGCCCTTTCCGATACGGACGGCACCTTCCGCGAGATGGCAGGTCGCGCACTCCAGCGTTTCGGACGTATGGGTCGCCGGATTCTGAACGCGGACCGCTGCCTCGAAGGCGGCCGCGAGGGCCGGCGCGCCCGGCGAGCTGTGGGCAAGCAACAGCGACACGTCATCGACGGAAACGCCGTCGACGGTCGCCCTCGTGGTGAGCGGATCTTGCGAGACAGCCTGTGATCCCACGACGAACTGGGCGGCGTTCACGTTGCTCGGCGGAATCGTCTGGACGCGGAGGCCGGAATTCTCCGGCACAAAGTTGCGAAAGGCCCAACCGTCTTCGTCGTTGTTATGGTGGTCAAAACTGGTGACCCGCGCGATGCGGTCGGCGCCCAAATGCTCAAGAATGAGTTGACGGAGGCCGCTCGCAAATGGGCCCCCAAGGCCTTGCGCCGCGAGGATCGGGTGCACGCCAAGAACCTGGTCGGCGACGCCGCCGTTAGCCGCCTTCAGGGTCAAGATCTGCTTGAGCGCGACGACGAGCTCCTCGGCGGGGACGTCGTAGGTCACGTGGATGGCGCCATCGAGCGCTGCCGTTCCTCGCGGCGCAGGCGCCGTCAGCGGCTGCTCGTAGAGCGCCTGAAACACGAGTCGAATTTCGCTCGTGCAGGTGGAGCCCCGCGCGGCGCACGGGTCGAGGCGCACGGAAACAAGCGCGAGCTGGTCGTAGCCGGAAGGGGTATCCCAGGCGGCGGTCAACGGGGAGGGGAAAGAATCGAGGCGCCCGTTGTTGTCCTGCATCACGCGTTCAAACATCGAACGCGGAAACAGGTCTCCGTGATTGCCCCGCTCGGCCGGGCGAACGAAGGCGGTCGAGGCGCCCGCGATCGGGAGCGGATAGAGGATGGAGACGTCGGTCGTCCCGACGATGCCTGTGTAGGGACCGACCGGCACCGGCGGAATCGACGGGCCCGAGTCGGGGGTACCTGCGTCGAGGACCGCCGAATCGGTGCCAGCACCGGCGTCGGTAGTGGGTCCTGCGCCGATCGGTTCGACGGTGACGGTGCCGCATGCGAGGGCGTGGGCAAGGGCGAGGGATGCAAGGAGAGACGGAGTATTAAGCTTCATAAAGGGGAGATGGCCGCAGTGCGGAGGATCGGCTCACGTCGACCGAGCGATTGCGTCAGCGGGCGAAGGGGAAATGTGTGCTCCCGACCCAAAACCCACACGGTGTTGGGTTGGCCGGGCCGTAGGCGGCATGCCCTGCGCCGCGCGTGAGCATCTTTCCGGTGCCGTCCCGGTGGCTCGCGAAGGCGATCTCGCCGAACTGAAGGCTAAACAGATCGACGGTTCCATCCGGCTGGCCGACGACGCCGCTCGGCACCTCGCTCTCCTCCCAGGCAAACGGAACTTCCTCTAACGTTTCGCGGTCGTAGACGGTGACGGAATCACGGTAACTACGCGTGAAGAAAAGGAGCTTGCTCGTTGCGCCGACAAGCCGCGGCGCTTCTGCCCCTTCTTCGAAAGCGACGGGGACCTTCCCATCGACCACGACGCCGGGCGTTTCGCCGGCAACGGTCCGGCGTTCCAAGAAACCCTCGCGAAACACGTAAAGGCTCGCGTCGGCGACGCCGGCAAGCGTGCAGTCCGAGCAGACAACACCCCCATTGTGGATCGCCACGCCGGCGGTTCCGCGCTCGAAGACGGGGTAAAAGATCTGGCCGGTGCTGGAGATCCCTTCGCGGTCGACGTCCTCGAAGCGTGCGTTGGTCTCGGTGAGGGTGGCAAGCTCGCGAAAGCCGGGCCCAAAGACCTTTACCGTCCGGGTTGCCGCGTCGGAGAAGCCTTCGGAGAGGACGAAGGCGTTGCTGCTGGGAAGCGCCCGGAGGGTCCCGAAGACGCCGGGTACCGGAGCCGCGTCCCCGCTCGCGATGAGGCCCGCGGGCGAAAAGCGGAAGGGGCGGAGGCCCGAGGACCCGAGCGCGAAGGACGTCCCCGAGCCCGCGTAGGCCGTTGTGGCGTAGCTCTCGCCGGGCACCGCCGGGAGGGTGGCTTGCGCGCGCGGGCATTGCGAGGCGTCGAAGGCGGGCTCGGTCGCAGCGTCAGTCGCCGCGTCGGTCGAGGAGGAGCCGTCGAGGCCGGGGCCGGCGTCGGTGCTGGTCGAGTCGGCCCCCTCGAGGGTGACGACGGAGCCGCAGGCGAGCGCCGGGATGAACGCGAGGGATGCAAGAAGGGCGTGGGCGATAAGCTTCATGAAGGGGAGATGGCCGCTGCGCGGAGGATTGGCTCACGCCCACCCGTCGTTTTTTTGAAGCAGGGGTAAGACGTGAAGATCAAAGCATTTGACCTTCACGCAAGACGCAGGGCACCCGCCGATATCTTCCGCCCATGCCCAAGAAGCCGTCTTCTCTGTCTCGCCCCGGCAAAGCGCCCGCTACCAACCGGCACCGTGAGGTGGGGTCGCTTGCGACGAGGAGCCGCAGGCGCAGGAGAGAGAAAGCGCCACGCCCCCGAGGAGGAGCGTGGCGACCAAAGAACGAACCGCGGTTCTCAAGGCACCGGGTCCGGCGTCATCGCGAACGGTTCGCCGGGGCCGAGCTTTGAGAGATCAAAGCGGG
>DYPH01000081.1:26727-30070 GCA_020720045.1 Sorangium cellulosum
CGATTTTCCCGACAATCGCGACCCCGGTCGCACGCGACCAATCGGAATATCCATGGACGGCGTATCGACCGTCCGCAGGGCCATGACCGGTACCGGGGCCGCATTGAAGGCTGCGTGAGCGTAGAAGCGTCCGCGTTGCGTTCTCGTTGATCGCGCGCCACTCAAACGCGGCCGGATGGGTCAGGAGTAAGGTAAAATCTAACGTCCCATCGGCGCGCGCACTGGCTCCTTGGGGCAACAGCACACTCCCCGTCAATCGCGGATCTGCGAAATCCAGGGCGATTCGTTTGCATGCACCCGGCAGGTTCAAGGAGCGCGGGCAATCGACCCATTTGATGGGCGGCGGAAATGCATCGGCGCGGACCGGGTAGGTGAGCGGGCAGCCCGGAATCCCCTCAAACGTCGCCCACCCGTCAGGCGTGGTGTTCCCCGCGTCAGCCTTTGGGCCGCTGTCGCTGTCGAGGTCGAGGAACCCGCCATCCCGGCGACCGCCGTCGGCCGCGACACCGCCGTCGGCCGCGACACCACCGTCCGCCTCGGCGGCGGGCGTGGTGCTGCCACAGGCGCAGGAAAAAGAGGGGGCCGCGCTGCAAAAAAGCAGCGCGACCGCCCCAAAGAGTCCCGTCGATTTCAACGGAACACCGATGCGAGCGACGTGGTCGCCCCCGCCGCATTCGTGTCCTCGGTCTGGTAGGTGCCTGGCGTCGGCGCGCTCCGGGCCGAGCTCGCTCCCGAGCGCCCTCGTGCGGCGGCCATGGATACCGGTGAGTCCTGCCCGGCGACCATCTGGTGGTACCCCGTGCCGTCGAGGAGCGGGCGCGCCACGAGCGCCCGCTTGACGAGGCCCGCGCCGACCGTCGCTGGCGAACCGGTGAGCGCTTCGACGCTAAGCGCGCCGTCGTAGGTGAACCGCGAGAGCACGCGCGTGTTCGCGGCGACGTTGCTCCGCGCGTAGATCACGCGGCCGTCGAGGGTCAGGTGGAGGTAGTGGACGTCGGTCGTGGAGCCGGCCGCGGCCCCCTGGCCGAGGATCGCCCCGACCCAGACGCCGGCCGGGTTCTTCGCGAAGCGGAGGAGCCGGGGGATGCCAGCGTTCGTGTAGTCGACGATCCATGCGACCTGGCGCTCCGCATCAAACGCGAGCGCCTTGACGTTGGCCGGCTTGATCGAGTCGATCACCGCCGGGAGCACGTTCACAAAGCTCGTCGCGCCAGCGGCGTGGCGGGAGAGCGTGTTGGTCCCCGCGGTCCAGAGGGCGTCGTCCTGGGGGGAGTAGACGATCGGGGTGCTCGGGAGGCTCGCGACCGACCCGTAGCGCAGCGGGTTTCCGTACTCGCTCTCGAGGATCATCCCGCCGTAGTAGTTCACCACGGAATCGAAGTGCCAGCTGCCGTTGGCCTGCTTCCGTGCGACGACGTTGAGCGGCCGATCGTCGCGCGTCCGCGGGTCGGCGAGGTCGAGCCACCGCTGGGTCGGTGCCGTTTCGGACATGGTCCCGAATTCGTCGAGCAGGGCGTACAAGTCGCCCGAGACCGCCGACCCGGCCGATTGTACGTCGCCGTTCGGGTGGACGAAGTGGAGAGCGCCGTCGACCGCGGTCAGGATCGCAGCCTCGTTGCGCTTGTAGGGCTGGAGGAGGCCGCTGGTCGGCCACCAGGGCGGATCGGGGAGTGTGAGGATCACCGGGCGGCGGAACTTCTCGATCCAGCCGACGCCGGGCGTGTGACGGCGGCCGTCGGCGCTCGGGTTGACCTGGAAGAGCGAGGCCGAGATGTCGTCGGCGTGGAGGCCGACCTCGACGGTTTGCGAGGGAATTCCAGGGCCGGCGACGAAATCGAGGGTCGACTCGGTCGCCCCCTTCAGCGTCCCCGCGAGCGCCCAGACGTACCCGTTCAAGCAAATGCCGTCGGGGTGCGTCGCGGTAGGCGCCACCGGGATGCAGCCCCCACGATTGTCGGGCTCAGTCCAGGGGCGCGGCGCGCTCGCCCAGTAGTTCGCGTCGGCGGCAAAGTCCCAGCTGAGGGTGCCAGCGCCGGTCCCGTAGTCGAGGGGGATCGCTGCGCCGCGGGCCGTCGACGGGGTCGTAAAGGTCATCCGCCGCCAAATTCCGGCGTTCAGCCCGCCTCCCGGGTCGGTCGCGAGGCTTGAAAACCGCGTTGACTTGCTGGCGTCGGTGCAGTCGTAGTCAAGGCTCTTCGCGCAAAAGCGGAAGTGGGTGTCGACGGCGGCGAGCGGGTAGCCGCCCGCGGGGACGTCAGCGGGCGGAGGGGTGTTCGCGCCGGGGACCGGGTGGCTGCCGACGGTCTTGTACGAAATTCCGGAACGAATCTGAGTGCCGATGCAGATGCTCCCGGCAAACCGGTTGTTCGGACTGCAGACCGCCGTGCTGGAAGGATCGTTCACCGTATTCACGGCCGCCCCCGGACACGGGACCGGGTCACACGCATCGCCGAGCACCGACTTCGATTGGAGCGACTCGACCTCGAAGTTGCAGTTGGCCTGGTCGCTGTTTGCCGTCAGCGGGCAGTTGTCGACGTCGTTCGGCACGCCATCGCGGTCGATATCAAAAAGCGCCGAGCGCGCCACGCGCTCAAGCCAGCGCCCCCGCTCGGAGAAGGTCGCCGAGTAGGACGCGTCACCGCGATGCGGCCCGTTCGGCGTGGTGGCGGTGGTCCCGACGATCACCTCTTCGCCCGACGCGTGGTACGGGGCGAGTGAGAAAAAGAGCGGACCGCCGGAGTCGCCAGGGGCCGCGTAGGGGACAGCTGATGGGTTCGTAATGAACATGTCGTGGATACGCATCGGATCGTCGACGGCGCCCCCAGGCTCCATGGCCCACCGCTCGGTCTGAAGAATCGAGCCGATCGTTGCGAAGCGGAAAATAAGGGGCCCGGTGTTGGGCACCGTGCTCGCGTCGGGCAGAATCGTGCCGGCATCGTCAAGGACGACATCGTTGATCCCCCATCCGGCCTGGGAAATCGCGGGGTGAGCGTGAGCGTTCATCACGCCGTAGACGTCAAAGGCTGCGTGAACGAACGTTGCACCGACACGATACGGGACGGCGTTGTCGAGCGTCGACGTGAGGACGCGGTGCCGCGGCACGTTGTTCGCGGCGAGGATCTCGTCGGGGGATTCCCCGACGGGTGCATCGATCTTGAGGAGCGCCATGTCCCAACGCTCAATCAAACCCGAGGGCCCCGGCATGTGCATGATCGAGTAGCCGGACGTGGGGCGGTAGGTGTGCTGGTCACCGGTGGTGCGGTAGTCGCCATCGAGGTCGAGACTGACGGTGTTCTGGTAAATTGCGCTTTCAGCGATCCGGTCGCTGACATACGGAACGGCC
>DYPH01000352.1 GCA_020720045.1 Sorangium cellulosum
GCTGATCTACTTCGCGGCCGTATCTGTGATCGTGCTCTGACTTCAGGTGCGGATAAGCGCGCTTGTGCCCTCGGCAGTGTGAAGTCGACCGTCGGCCTAAGGTCAATCGGCGCGCGGAGCTCGTCGATGAACGACTCTCCTGGCCGGCTGTAGCGACCCCAACCCATAGCCTGCCGGCTGCAGCGGCGCACCGTCTTCGATTCCGACGCCGCGACCAGGCTTGCGGGTGACCGAGGTCGTGGCTGATACGGTCTCATCGAGACGCCGTTTGGCGCCTCGGAGAGTGGCTATGCAACCTGCCCGACAAGTGACGTCGACCGTAGATGCGAGAGTGGAACAGGTTCTTCCTCGGTTTGGACTGGCTTTCGTTCTGGACGACGCATCGCAGTCCTGGGGCGTGACCCGGAGTACGCCCGGCAGCCCGTTCGACGCGCTCACGACAGGCCGCCGCGTCCGTTTGCAGATCGAGGTGCACCAGAGCTTCTCGGTTGTCCGAGAGTACAGGGTGCTGGACTGAGAGCGCTGGACTGGCGCGGTGCGCCCTGCGTGCAGCTCGACGTAGGCGTGACAGGGGTGTAGCGTCCCGCTGGGTTAGCTGCCGACATAGCCAGTGCGCTGCAAATCGTCGCCCAGTCGCACACTCCCAACTCGCCGCGCGGCGAGCTGGCACGGTGCAGCTGATGATGTCGCCTCTGGAGATGACGCCGCAGTTGAGTGCAATGTTCCTGCGTCGACATGCGGCGTCCCGCCTGCTGAATTCACGCTCTTGAGCGACAGCTCTTCGGCGCCGCATCGCCCGGCTGCTTTGATCGCTTCGGGTGCGCAGTGTGAGTGCAGGGCCTTCGGATGCGGTCGTTCAGCCGGGACCATCTCCAGGTTGATCCTGGCCACCTGCGAACGACGGCTGTCGCCAACGCTGATGTACTCGACGGCTTCGCCGAAGGTCAAGTTCCAAAGTAGACCGGTCGCTCGCCGAAAAGACCGCCACGGGCTCCTTTGGGTCGCGAGCCGCCCTTCACCATCGAGTCCGGGCGCCGACTCCCGTGCATGGTTCTTGGCTCCTTCGCATC
>DYPH01000082.1 GCA_020720045.1 Sorangium cellulosum
CATTGCTTTGATCACATCCCGTGTAAATTGCAATTCCGAGCAGCTACCTAGCCCTTGTCGCCGTCGTCGATGCGACCCTCTTCCGCGCCAACGGGGGCGGGGTCGCCGTCGCCGGAACGGGCGTTTTGGCTGCACTTTTGAGCTATCTCGCAGCGTCGCGACGCCGCGTGGGGGGCGCAGCCCTCGTCGCGCTTGTCGCGGTTCTCGCCCTCGCGGGGAGCGTCGCCTACACGGGGTCGGTCCTCGCGGGGGTGCTTCTGCCGGTCGCCGTTTTCGCATTCGCACGCGCCCTTCGTGGTGCCCCCCTCGCGGCAGCGCCGCTGATCGACGGTCTTTTTGCGACGCTCCCCGCGCTACCGACACGCGTCGAAGCACTCTTTCGCGCGGTTTCGCGACTCATTCCGCGGGTCGGCGCCGGGGGCGGCGCCTTACGGATCGTGGTACCGGCGCTCGCGGTCGCCGTCTTCATGCCGCTCTTCGCGCTCGCGAACCCCCACGTCGGCGACGCGCTTCAGGGAATCCTCCAGATGCTTGGCGGCCTCGTCTCCGGCCAGGCGCTCGCGCGAATTTTCCTCGCTCTTTGTCTTCTGGTTCCCGCCACCTACCTCGCGAAGCCGACCGGCTTTTCTCGGGTGCGTTCCCCGCAAGCGACGCCGAGTGACCCCCTCGTCGATGGGGACGTTGCCATCGCCTTGAACACCTTCCGGGCGCTTTCTGCTCTCTTTGCGGCGTTCGTCGTCATCGACGTCGCGACGCTTGCCTCGGTGCCTGCCGCACCCGGCGTCGGGGCCCAGCTCCGTGCGCACGCCGGCGTCACCTGGTTGGTCGTGGTTCTGGTCCTCGTGCTCGGCGTCGTCGCGATCCTCGTACGGCCCGCGCGCTTGGCGGCGACGGCGACGGACATCCGTCGGCGCATCGTTGTCCACACTCTCGTATTTCTTGGTCTTGCAGATGCGATCGGGCTGCTCGCCGTCGCCCGCATGGGGCTCCATCTCCTCGCGAGCGGCCTTTCCGACCTCCGCATTGTCGGCGCCATCGGGATCGCCATCGTCTTCGGCGCGCTCGCCGCGATCGGCCGTCGCGCCCGCGGATCGGTCGAGGATGCTGTCCCCTTCACCGACCGATGGCTTGCCGGGCGCCTTGCCGACCTCGCCGCGATTGGGCTCGTCGTTTACGCGGTGCTCCCGACCCATCGCATCTCCGCAGTGGTCGCCGCCGCCTTGATCGCCCGCGGCGCAGCAGAGCCGCTCATCCACCTCCGGGAACTCGGCGACCACGACGAGGCTATCTATCCGATTTCAAAGCTTCTTTATCATCACGACTCGCGAGTTCGGCTCATCGCTGCCCGTGCGGTGACGCGGAATGCTTCCACCAAATACGCGCCGGCCGACGCGACCGCCCACGCCGATGCGACCGCCCTTCGGGGGGCGCTTGCACCACGCACCGACGTCCTCCTTCGCGGGTACGGGAGCTGCCTCGACAGCGCGCTCCTCGACCTCACGACGCAGATCAACTTTCTCGGGGACCCCGCCGCCGTCGCCTCCGATCCGTGGGTCTGGGCCGACTGCCGGGAGCCGAGGCAGGCGGGCGAACGCGCCTATTGAAGTGCCTAAATTCCCCGGCTGAAACGCGATCAAGACTTGGCCCACGGCGCCGCGATTCTCTATTCGGCCGGCGTGCACCTTGGTCGCCCGCTCCTCGTCCTCCTCGCGTCGCTTTTCGCGTCGTCGGTTGCCACGACCGGCTGCCGACGGAGCGATGCGGTCGCGACCGACGGCGGCCTCGATGCCGCGGCGGCTGGGGCGACGGAGCCGGCCAAGGACCTGGCCGACACGCGGCGTGCGTCGCCAACCGCCAAAGGGGCAACCGTCTCGCTCCCCGCGGGGACGTTCCCCCTAGGCAGCCTCCCCGGCGATGACGGCCGCGATCCGACCGCCGAACCGCTCCGCTATTCGGGGTCTTTTCAGGCATTTGCCATCGATGCGCTCCCTTTCCCCAACGACCCCGGCGCTGCCGTCCGCCGCGCGGCAACGCGGGAAGAAGCGGAAACGACCTGCGCCGACGCCGGGGGGCGCCTCTGCACGGCGGCCGAATGGGAATACGCGTGCGCGGGGGCGGCGGGCCAGCTCTATGCGACGGGGAACGCCTGGAACCCGAAGTGTTCCGAGGACCCGCCCTCTTGCGCTTCGAGCACCGGTACACGCGCCCTCGGCGTCGAAGCGGAGTGGGTGGCCGACGGTGCGAAGGGGGAGGGGGGCAGTCGCTGCGCCGCCTTCGCGCGCGCTGGCTCAGCGGCCGCCGCCGGGGATGACGAAAAAAAGACAGGAAAAAAGGGGACTTCGCCGCCGCTCGTCGAGCGCGCCTTTCGCTGCTGCCGCGGGCCGGTCAACGCCCCTGCCAAGCCGGCCATCGACGACGCCCCCGCCTACGAGCGCGCGCCCCTCGACGCGCCGGCCCTCGGCACAATCCTCGCCGGGTTCCCGGAGTTTGCGCGAATCGGAGTCGATCAAACCAAATTCTTTGAGCCCAGCGACGCAACGACGGTGATTTCCAAGGGGCGAAAAGTCGCCGAAAAGGACAAGGCCGATCTGCGACCTGCTGACGGTTTCTCCTTCACCACACAACCGCTCTGGTGGAGCCCGGAACCGGGGGCGCGTTACCTAGTCGCCACGGGACGTGGGAAAAGCGGATCCTTCGTCGTCGTGCTCCACCCGCTCCCCGGTGGCAAGTACCGCCTCGCAAGCTCGTTTCTCTTCCTGGGCGACTTCGCGCCGGTCGCGCTGGTCTACGCCCCCGAGCGCCGTCGTGACCTCTCCTGGTCGACCTGCTGGGGCTGCGTCGGCGAGAACGGCGGCATCGCAGTTCGGGACGACCATCACGTCGTCATTGTTCAAAACTGACGTAAATTCGAGGCTTTTTGATGGCCACAAAGCGCGCGCGTACCGTTCGGCGAGAAGACGACCGGGCCCGAAAGAAGGACCTCGAAGCCCGGCTCGCGTTGGCCAAGCTTGAGGTCGGTGGGTCGCCAGAGCGCCCTCTGGTTGTTGTGTCGGCGTCGGTGGTGGAGCCGCACGCGCTCGGCCTGCCGTGCATCGCCTGCGACGTCATCAACGGCCGCCTCGTCGAGCACGTCGTCGCCCCCCACGCCGGGGAGATCCTTCGCCTTGTAACGACCCGATGTTTCGCGTGTGGAAGCACCGCGAAGCGCTGGTTTCGTATCTCTCCGCCGCGATTGAATTAGTCGCCAAGCGACCCAACAATCACGGATACGCGAGGACCGCTTCGGCGCCCCATTTCGCGATCTTTGCGTCAATGGATGCAAGGAGCTTGGCGCGACGGTCGAGGACGCCTGCAAGGACGGGCGCCTTCAGCAGCGGCTCCTCGCCGAGGCCGGTCCCGAGAGCGCCACGAAGCGCGTCGGCGTCGAGGCGCCGAAGCGACGCAACAAGCCGTTTTGAATAGCGATCGCAGCCGTCGACGAGCTGCCATTGGCGGGCGAGGGGGGCCGCCGGCATCGGGTCGAGGAAGGCGCCATCGTTGTCGACGTAAATCAGGTGCCCGGTCGGGTCGTTGCGGCCGACGTTCGCCCCGCTCCAGCGATCAAAGTTGCCGGTGAGCCAATCGAAGGCGAGCAGCGTCGAGACCTCCTCAGCATCGGGGAGCGCGGCGAGGAGGCTCGCTTCATCGGGTGCTACCGGCCCCGGCTGCGGCGGGCGCGCCACGTAGGGGGGGGCGCCGTGCTTCAAATCGGCAAGTGCTCGATCTCGGAGCACTTTTTTCTCGAGGGGATAAAATGACAGCCCCTTGATCCAACCGAGGCTTGCGCCACGCACGAGGGGGCCCTTCGGCGAGCCGTCGACGATCGCCCCTTCGTCGTAGGCGGTCGCCGATTCACCGCTGAGGAGCGCTCGAAACGCGCTCGCCGGAAAGGCGACCGGCGCAGCGACCGGGAGGCGATCGCCGATCCCGAGCGCTTCGCCGAGCCGGAACGCGGCGATTTCCCCTCGAAAACGGTCGGGGCCCTTCTTGAAGCGCGCCTTGAAGACGACGTTCTCTTCGCGACCGTCTTCGGCCTTCAGGTGCACTTTGAAAACGAGCGACGTGTGCCCGATCGCCTTCGCCGCTGTTGGTGTGCCGGTCGCGACGGTTCGCGCGGGGGGCGACGGAGCCCCACTCGCCGCCGGAGCCGTCGCGGTCACCGCCGAAGCCGCCGGAGGCGTCGCGCTGGGGCCGCCGGAGTTCGCCGGCGACGTGCTTGCCGCCGGCGGCGCGTGGCTCGGGGCGTCCCCGCGTCCGCAGGCGCTAAGGGCCGCGGACAAGAGGACCGGGCCGAAGAAAAAGCGGCGATGGGTCACGAGGTCTTCCGAAGCGCCCGCGTCAAGAATTCGGCGATTCGCGCATTGATCCGCTCGTGCGCTTCGATGGGGGCTGCATGGGTTCCCCCCTCGACGACAAGCAGTTCCGCCTTTGGAATCGTCTCCGCCATGAACGTCGAGAGCGAGGCCGGCGTAAACGTATCCTTCTCCCCAGCGACGACGAGAACCGGGACGTCGATCTCCGAAAGCCAAGTCTCTGCGCTATGTTCGCCGGCGCCACGGAGCATCCGGAGAAACATCGGCAGGTCGACGTGGACCATATGCTCCAGGTAGGGGCGAAGGTCTTCCGGGTTCATGCGGGCAGGGTCGATCTCGCCCGCCTTCAAACCCGCTTTCAGGGCAAGATCGGCCGGGAGTCGAGACCACAGTGCACGCACCATGGCGGAATGCTGCTCGACGAATGGGAGCATTTTCGGGAGGAGCCAATCGAGGATCGGCGTGCCGCGGAAGGTCGACGTGACCTTCCCGTAGCTTCCACACAAGAGCACCATCGCCTTCACGTTTTCGCGGTGGCGGTGCCAGTGCTCCAGGCAGACTTGCGTCCCCATCGAGTGGCCGAGAAGGACCGACGGACCGAGGGCTCCGTCGGCGTTATCGCTGCGGCGGACAAAGGCGAGATCGTCGGCGTGGGCGTCGATGCCGATACGGCTCGCATCGCGGGGGGCGCCGCTCCGGCCGTGCCCGCGGTAGTGGAAGTGGGTCACCGGGCCGAGATGGCCCAGCGCTCCCCAGGCGTATTTCCAAATGAATCCGTCGCAGGCGATTCCGTCGCAAAAGTACAGGCGCGCGTCGGTCGTCGTCGGCGCGGCGCGGTCGACCGGTCCTTCAAGGATCGGCGCCGTCTCCACAAAAAGACGCGTCCCGTCCACGCCGTGAACGAAATGTTCACGCCGCCCCTGGATCGTCTCCACGGGCGGCGGCAAGAAGCTGAATCGCGCGTCCATAGAGGGGCTCAGCCTTCGTCGTCGTCCTCACCGTCGACGTCGTTGACGCTCGGCAACTTCTTGATCTCCGCGCGGGCAATTTTCCACGCGCGCTGCACGACCCAGGAGAGCGACCGGTCGAGGCGAGCCGCCTCTTCCTTGATCTCGGTCAGCATCGACTCCGGGAAGTAGAGACTCTGTTTGCGCTTGTCGGTCTTGCTTGCGTCGGCCTTGGCGTCCTTGTCAGCGGTCACGGGGGCCTCCTGCGGATGGATGAAAGGTTTCGGGGGGCGCAGCGCCTGCTGCGGGCACCCCCAGGATCGACCGAGTTCCGCAAGGGCGGCGCGACGGTCGTGCTTATGGGAGGGGACAACGTAGCCGTTTTCGCCCCTCACGGGAACCAGTGTAGGCGTGCGTGCGGTACATTTGTGGTTGCAGCTATTGGTGTACGCGCCGGTTCCTCACCGCCTTCGGCGGTTCCGGGCGGACGCGCTATCCGTCTTTGCTTACCGCTTGAGCAATCGCTCAAAGGCGACCTTCAGCAGCGGATCGTCGCCGGCGCGGGGGTCGTTCGGAACGGCGCGGCGGGAGGCGAGGTCTTCCGGCGCAGGGCCGGTCTCTACCCGGGCCTGCGGGGCGACCGGCGGGCGTGGTGGTGGCGCTGAGGGGTCCGGCGGGAGGGCGCCGGTGAGGTCACGCTCTGTATATGCTGGGAAATCCGATGTTTTTCGCTTCGCTTCGAGCACTTCCACCTCCGGGTGGATGCCGTCCCCCTGGATCGCGTGGCCCGCCGGAGTGTAGTAGCGAGCCGTCGTCAGCTTGATGCCTGCGCCGCCCGGGAGGTCGAGGATCGTCTGCACGCTCCCCTTTCCGAAGCTGACCCGCCCGACAATCGTCGCCGCATGGGCGTCCTGAAGGGCGCCCGCGAGGAGTTCCGACGCGCTCGCACTCCACTCATCGAGCATGGCGACCGTCGGAAGGCCGACGAAAAGGCCGCCCGCCGTCGCCGTCGCCGTCTCGAAGGTCTGCCCGCGCGCGCGAAGTGTGTAGATGGTCCCCTGATTGAGAAATTCGTCGGCGATCTGGGTCGCTTCGTCAACAAGACCGCCAGGATTTCCTCGAAGATCGAGCAAAACTCCACGCATAGCACCGGAGATACCCGCCTGCTTACGCGCTTTGGCGACGGCGCGCACCAGTTCGTCGGCGGTCCCTTCTTGGAACTGTTTGACCCGCACGTACAAGATCCCCTCGGCAAGAACCTGCGCTCGAACCGAGGTTACATGTACAATCGCGCGCGTCACAACGACGTGGATCGCTTCCTTGACGCCCTCGCGCTTCACGCTGAGCGTGACCTTCGTCCCCGGCTCACCGCGAAGTTTTTTTACCATCTTTTCAAACGCTTTTGCGTCGATGGCTTCGCCGTCGATGGCGATGATTTGGTCACCCGTCAGGATCCCTGCCGCTTCCGCCGGCGCACCTTCAATCGGCGCGAGTACACGAATCTGCTCGCCCCGAAGATCGACTTCAATGCCGATTCCGCCGAAGGCCCCCTCGCTATCGGCGCGGAAAGCGGCGTAGGCTTCCGCGTCCATATACTCGGAGTGCGGATCGAGTTCCCGTACGATCCCGTCGACGGCGCCACCAAAAAGACGTTGGCGATCAACGGGATCTACGTAGATCGACTCAATCGTCTCAACGACCCGACCGAGCTGGATCGGCAGTTCGTCAGCGCTGTCCCGATGGCGGGCCTCCGCGGCTCGGCTCGTCGCGGGCGGGGCCGCCGCCGCATTTTGGGACGCGCCGACGATGAGGGCGAGCGCGGGAATCAAACGAAAAAACGAGACAAAAAGAGGACGGCGCACCGGCGCAAGCTAGCACCGGGCGCCGTCGTGAAGAAGCGCTGTTGTCGGCCGGCCTCAGCCGTGAATGCGAATCGCCCAGGTGAGCTTCGCCATGCTCTTGAGGACGTTCGGAACGCGCTTGAACAGGTTGATGCTCGGCGGGCGCTTCTCCATCACGCGCACCGGGATCTCTTTGATTTTTACGCCGCCACGGTCGGCCCGGATGACGAATTCGCTTGCGAATACATCCTTCTCGACGAGACAGGCACGGGCGACGTCGAGGAGAGCGGCGCGACGGAAGGCCTTTAGGCCGTGGGTGTCGGTTCCGCGGAAGCCGAGGGCGGCGCGGAGCATCCCCGAGTAGGCGATGCTGGCGACGTGGCGGAGGAGCGGGCGCTCGTCCTCGGCGCCGGCGGCGAGCTTTGAACCGATCACGAGATCGGCCTGATTCGACGCAAGAATTTCGATGGCGGCCTTGTGGAAGTCGGCATCGCAGAGGTCGATTTCGTCGCAAATGACGAACTCGCCGCGCGCGAGGAGGATCCCCTCTTTCATGGCGCGCCCGTAGTTCGGCTCGCCCATGCTGATGATCTTCACCTGGCCATCGGCGGAGTCGCCGTACTTGGCGGCGAGCTCTTCGCCGATCTGCACGGTGCGGTCCTTCGAGCCGTTTTCCGCAAGGATAATCTCGTAGTTCCAGCCGAGCGGCTTCAAGCGCTCGCGCAGGTCGACGACGGCGGCGTGGAGGATCGCCTCTTCGTTGTAGATCGGGATAACGATGGTGATGCGCGGTGCGTCGGCCATTTGCGGGCGGACTACCACAGAGCCGTCAACCTGTCTCGCCGCTTTCGCCCTTCGGGCAAGGAGCCGCAAAAAATGCGCAGACGCGCCGAGGTGTTGCGGCGAGTGTGCGCATGTTCCTGTGTTGACGGTCGCTGCCGCCGCGCGAGCGTTCAGAGCGCGGCGTAGCTGCGTGCAAGGGCTGCGGCGTCACGCCCGAAAATCAGTGCATCTTCCATGGAGCTGTAATTCCACGCGCCGTAGCGCCCCGCGGAAACAACTTTGTTCTGCTGCCAAAACGGCGTCAGGACTTCCAAGCTCGGCACGTAGGCGTGATCGTACAGGACGTAGGCATGTTCGATCTTTCGCTTTCGAACGAAGGCGATATCGTCGGCCGACTTCAGGATGCCCATTTCGACCATACCGGCCGCGACTTGGGCCACGACAACATCGAGATCGGGCTCGTTGCGATCGGCGAGCTCGACGTAGAAGCAGGCGCCATTTTCCGGCGCCATCGCCGAAGAAAAATGGGAGTAGCAGCCGAGACGGTAGAAGGGATATTTCTCTTCGGGGACGTAGACCCAGTGATGAGGCGTTCCAGAAGGCGTCTTTGTTGCGACGTCCAAGTACCAGAGCGGGTTGCAGCGAAGCTTACTCGCCGCTTCTTGGACATCGGCCGGAATACCGCTGGAAATTTCGGCAAGTACCTTCATTGGCGCCGTTGAGATGAGCGCGTCGTAGGTGACGACCTCTTCGGTACCGTCGGGGCGGGTGAAGTGAAGTTCCTTCGCCTTCAAATCGATCTTCTTCGGCCCCATGCCGTATTCAATCATCGGCAGATCGCGCGCCATGCCCTTCGGAAGTTCTCCGATTCCCAGACGCGGGTAGACGAAGCTCGTGTTGTAGCCGAGCTCGCGATCATTCATTCCGACGGCGCCAGCTACAACGTCTTCCAACTTCGGTTGTGGCACAAAGCGCTGGCACCATGCCGTCGTGATCTCACTCGGATGCACGCCCCACAAGCGGGCGTTGTAGGGGATCATGAAGTGGCGCGCGATGCCTTCGCCAAAGTGCCGAAGGCAGAATTCTTCAAAGTTCTTCGGTTCTGGCGCGTCGGTGATTTTCTGGGCAGCGATAAAGCCCATCAAACACTCGTAGGCGATCTGGGGCGGGAGGCCGTAGGTGTTCGCCTGGTAGGGGTATCGCGTGTAGACGCCGTGGGACCAAACGACGCTGTTGCGTTTGACCTCGACCCAGTCATTGCCGATCCACCGTAGCGTCAGCTCTCGCATTTTGGGGTCGCGCAAATGGAGAAGGTGACCGGTCTTGTCGAAGCGGTAGGCGCCGTCCTCGTAGGTGGTCGCGTGGCCGCCTGCCTCCGAATTGCGCTCGAAAATGCGGAACGGGACCCCCGCCTCGCGGAGGTGGTGGGCCGCCGACATACCGGTGAGGCCGGCGCCAAGGATCGCGATCGGAGTGTGCGTACGCTTCATCGAAGGTTCGTCCAGAAAGAAAGGGGTGAGAACCGCTCTTCTTGCACGGCCACGAAGCTTGTCCAAGACCGAAGGCGAAAGTACGGTGCCGCCCCATGCGCCCCCTCGTCCGTGAAAGTCGGCTCCGCTCCTTCGCTTCGACTACCGTTTATGTGGCTGCGTTTGCTGCGCTTTTTGTTGCAGCTAGCGGCTGCAACAAGAGCTCGGATGCCAAGCCGGACAAGAGCAAGGTCAGCGACCAGAAGGCGGAAATTCCCGACAATGTCTCGGTGAACCCGATGTTCGCCGGCAAAGATGACACCCCCGTCGGCCTTCAAGTTCGCGGTCTGGATGGCGGTGCGGGTGCTGCCGACGGAGCCGCCCCTGCCGCGCCTGCCGCCGCCGGTCAGGAGGGGTTCACCCTCGTCTCCAACGGCGCGGAGCCTCGCGCCGCGCGCGTCTACGCGTTGAGCGGGAAGGACGCACGCGTCGTCACCATCAAGGCGAAGGTTTCGGCGGAAATGGGTGGAAAGACCCAAAGCGCAGACGCGCCCGGCTTCCGACTCGCGCTTACGATTGCCGCAAAGAAGGACCCGAAGCCGGTCGATCCGAAGGCGACCGGATTCCTCCTTGAAGGGACGCTCACGAAGGCGGAGCTCATGATGGATGCCTCCGCAGATCCGAAGGCGGCCGCCATGAGCCAAATGCTCGCCGCCGGTGCCGGATTGACCTTTGAGACCGTCCTGTCTCCGCTGGGAGTACTCGGGAAGACCTCCGTCAAAGCGGAGGGGGCTAAAGACCCGAAGTCGGCCCAGCAAGTAACGCAGATGCTTCCCCAAGTCTTTGATGTCTTGGTGATTCCGCTCCCGAAAGAGCCGATCGGCGTAGGGGCACAGTGGAAGGATGTCGCCCGCGAGGAAGGGGGACGCGCCGACAAGCCGACCACCATCACCCGTACGTTTACCCTCGAAAAGGTCGACGGGGACAAACTCACGGTAAAGGTCATTACCCAAAAAATTACCCCGCGGCAGCCGTTCCCCGAGCAGAACGCCCCTCCCGGGACGACGGTGGAAGTCCTCGGAAATGGTACGGCGACCTTCGTGCTTTCGCCGGGCCACCTCCCGACCAAGGCCGACGTCGCGATGGAAGAAAAGACGACGATTACCGTCCCCGAAGGGAAGGGCTCTCAGTCGCAGACGATGACGATGGCGGTCACCCTCGAAGAGGGGAAATAGCCACGCAGCCGCCGATCTGACACGGCGATCTTTGACAGCGGTCACCGGTTGCGGCTACGCCCCGTCGTCGCGACTTGGGCGCAGGCATCCGTGCAGGATGCATCTACTTCAACCCACAAACGGCAACGGGGTCGCAGCGCGACCCGATCGCGGTGAGTCTGTGCCTTTGGGCACCGCTCGCCGACAGAAAGAAGCGAAGGAGAGCAGCCATGGCGGAAGGCTTGAACAAGGTAATGTTGCTTGGAAATCTCGGCGCAGACCCCGAGCTCCGAATGACCCAGGGCGGCCAGGCGATCCTGAAGCTCCGCCTCGCCACCTCGGAGACCTACCTCGACAAGAGCAACGTTCGCCAGGAACGGACCGAGTGGCATTCGATCACCGTCTGGGGGAAGCGTGGTGAGGCGCTCGCGAAGATCCTCGCGAAGGGCTCCCGCATCTTCGTCGAAGGGGGCCTTCGGACCTCCAGCTACGACGACAAGAACGGCGAAAAGCGTTACCGGACCGAAATCGTTGCGTCGAACATCCTCCTCGCGGGCGGCGCCGGTGCCGGCGGCGCACGGGGCGGCGGCGAAGAGGGCGGCTACGGCGGTGGCGGTGGCGGCGGTAGCTACGGTGGGGGCGGCCAACGCTCCGGCGGCGGTTATGGTGGCGGCGGCGGCGGCCAACGTTCGGGCGGCGGGTACGGCGGCGGTGCACCGCCTCGGGAAGCGCCCCCTCCTGCGGACGACTTCGGCGACGGCTTCGGCGGCGACGACGAGATCCCGTTCTGAACGACCGGCAACTTTGCTAAAAAGAGAAACCCTCTTTCTCCACGGAGAAAGAGGGTTTCTCTTTTGAGCAGCCGACCAGCGCTATTGGCAGAGAAGGACCTGTACGTTCTTCGGGTCTGCGCCTTTGCAGGTCTTGCCGGTCGGGCATTGGAGCCCGGCGGCGCGGACGCCCCCTTTGCAGGTGAATCCGCCGTAAATTACCTTCGGATCGCAATAGGCGCCATCCGCCTTGCCCTTGCAGAAGCTCGCGATATCTTCATCGGGCGACTTGGTGCGTGCGCGGTCATCGGTAAAGTAGAAGAGGCCGCGCGGCGAGAGGACGTCCGAGAGATCGATCTCGTAGGGGCGCAGATCGTTTTCGGTTTCCGACTTCTCCGGGTCGTTCCGTTTGAAGTCGAAGGAGATACGCACGCGGATCGGCTTACCGCTCTTGGTGCGGGTGATGCGGTAGGAGAAGACCGGCGGATAGTGGTACTTGAAGAAGCCGCCGCCGAGGTCGCCGGCCGCCATGACGGGGCCGCGACGTAGCCCGACGAGTTGGTGAAGAATCGCGGCGAGTTCGTTGTTGACGTCTTGGGCAACACCGGAGCTTTGCAGCGGGTAATAGAACTTCTGCTCCAAGCGCAGCGGCGATTTGTGGTCGCTCAACCAGCCATTCGCCGCGCCGAGCAGGGAGCCCGGAGAGGCGAAGACGTTTCCGTTGTCAAAGGCGACAGCCCCGGCACGCGTCGAGATCTCATTCGCTGCAAGCGCCAGAAAAGTGTACTTCGCGTTCGCAGGATTTCCCGGGACTGGCTGTGCGCGATAGGGCTTGCCGGACGCTGGCGTGTAGGTGATGTACGGCGCGCCGGCCGTCGCCGTCGGGAGCGGCGCGAAGCTCCCGCGGTCAACGTTGAAGTCGCTGTCGCCATTCACCCACCGGCGCCAGATGAGCCCCGAGATGTTCTCGGGACCGCAGCCCGAATAGGTTCCGACCCACTCGCCGGCATCCTTTTTCCCGAGGGAGGCGGCCGTCCCGATCGTCTTTCGCGGGTGGGACATCTGCGTGTGGGCGACGGCACGCGACCGGTCCAAAAGCGCGCGATACTTCTTGTTTCTCGTCGGCGACACACGGCCGTCGGGGACGAAGCTGCTCACGTAGCTCCCGAGCTCGTCGTAGCCGTCGTCGTCGCAGAAAAAGAGGGTCTTCGTGACGCAGGTCTTGGCTTCACCGCGGACGACGTCCTTCGGAGCGACCGCCCCTGTCGCCTCGCCGACCGTCTCGCCGAGCGTCTCGGCGGCGACGTAGCGGCTCTGAATAAGCTCGTCGTACTTTGCCGATTGAAGTGCGGCAATAAAGGCGTCGCGACTGAGCGCATTCCCCTGTTTGAGCTCTGCCGGAATACCGTCGTCGAAGGCGGGGCGCATATCGCTCCAGAGGACGTCGATGCGCTCGTTGCGGGCCACCTCCGGCTCGGCGACGAGTGTCGCGAGAGCTGCGTTCTTGACGGCAGTGACCTCCGAATCGTCCAGCGGCGCTACCAGGCCCGCCGGGTAGAAGGCCCCGGCTTTCGTCTCTACAAAGATTGTGTTTCCCGCACTTTCCCGCAGACCTGTGACGTTCGCCAGGCCGACCGCGTTGAGCGTCCGCGCGAGGTCTAGGAGGAGCGCGCCGGCGTCGTCGCGGGCGGCGACCGGCGTCATGGCGGTCGTTGCAGCCACGACGGCAGCGTGGACATCGCCGGCGTCGACGCTCGCTTCGGTGAGCCCTGCGATGAAGGAGAGGCCGCCGCTCAATGGCGCGAGATCGGCCCCCTTCTTCCCGGTAATCAAGAGTCGAAATCGCGCATTTCCGGCAAAATCGGTCGTCGGAAGCGCCACGCTTTCCGTACCGACGAGTTCGGCGAGCGTCCGTCCGGCGAGGAGTTCCTCGCGAATCGAGATCGCCTCGGCGAGCGCCGGTTCGACGGCACGAAGGCCAAGCGGGGCCGCCTCCGCTGTCGGTGTGACGGCCGTTTCGGTGCAGCCGACGGCGCCGACGGCATAGGGGACGAGCGCAGCGACGACGAGGCGAGCGAGCGAGGGGCGCATGGCTTGGAAGCATCGCATAGCTACCCGATGGTAAGCGCGAAAAATCGTGGTGGATCAATGATGTACCGGAGCTGCCGTTGCCGCGAATCTGCCGCGCGGTGTCAGTTTTGCCGACGCAGGCAAGCGTGCCGCGCACCGTGCACCATTCCCCGCTTGCGCCGCGCGGGAACGATCATTAGAAGGCGCCCCGCATCGCCCTATTTTCGGGCGAGCGAAGGAGAAGTTATGAAGGAAGGCATTCACCCCGAGTACCTGGCGGCAACCGTGAGCTGCGCCTGCGGCAACCGCTTCGTCACCAAGTCGAGCCGTGGCGATTTCTCGGTTGACGTCTGTTCGGCCTGCCACCCGTTCTACACCGGCACGCAGAAGCTCGTTGACGCCGCCGGTCGCGTCGATCGCTTCCGCAAGCGCTACGCTGCCAAGGCCTGAAACGGCCTCGTGGATGCGGCGCGACGCCGCGCTCGTGGTCGGTGGAGCGGAAACGTTCCGCGAATCGAGCTTCTCGTCGCAAGCAACGGACCCTCGGGAGACCCCCGACGGGTCCGTTCTTCGTTCGTCGCGGTTTTCGCTTTTGCCGGCGCCGTAGTAGAGACCCCGGCATGTCTGAAGCGCCCCTCACTGACGCGACCTCCCTCTCTCCAAAAGCGCGCCCGTACATCGGCGGCCAGGCGGTGCTTGAGGGGGTCATGATGCGGGCCCCGACGTCGTTTGCGATCGTGGTCCGTCGGGCCGACGGGTCGCTCACCGTCCGGGAGCGGGCGGTCGTCGACCCGCGGAAGGGTGTCGATAAACTCCCGTTTTTTCGAGGAATTGCATCGCTTTTTGAGTCGCTCAAGCTCGGGCGCGAGTCGCTGAACTTCAGCATCGCTCAGCTCGAAAAAGACGCGGAGGCTCAAGACCGCCTCGCTCGTTACAAGCAGGCGGGGACGAGTGTCCTTTCCGCCCTCGCGCAGACCCTGTTCCTTCTGACTCAGGAAGAAGGGGCGAAGGCGGCGCCGGAGAATGGCGAAAAGAAAGGGGGACCTGGCTTTTTCCTGTTTGCCGTGATGGCAATATTCTTGATCGGCCTCCCCCAGCTCGCGGCGAACGGCGTCAATGGCGTCGCCCATCTCGGCCTCGACATGCAGAGCGCGAAGTTTCAGGCATTGACCGGATTCTTCAAGCTGGCGATCGTCATCAGCTACATGCTGTTGATGCGCCGCATGCCGGACATCCGTCGGATGTTTCAGTATCACGGCGCCGAGCACAAGACGATCGCGACCTACGAAGCGGGCGAAGAGCTTACGGTAGCGAATGCAAGGAAGTACACGACGCTCCATCCGCGGTGCGGGACGACCTTCCTCGTGATGGTGGCCCTCGTTTCGGTGCTCGTCTTTACCGGCTTGGGCGCTGCGCTTCCGAAGATCAATACAGGGAACAAGATCTTGGACAATCTTGCTTTCTTCGCAATCAAAGTCCCTTTCTTGCCGATCATTGCGGCGATCACCTTTGAGATTCAGCGCATCTTTGCGCGCTTCTTCACGAAGGGGCCGCTTCGCGTGGTTCTCTGGCCGGGCTTTTGGGTGCAAAAGATCACGACGATCGAGCCTGATGACGACCAACTCGAGGTCGCCCTTGCGTCGCTCCGGGTGACCCTCTTTCGCGAGGAGAACGCGACCCGGGATGGCGACGACGTGACCTTCGCCGACTACGAAGCGCTCCGCACCGCCCAGCGCCTCCGCTAACGGTAGGGGGTCCCTGGGGGGGCGATGCGCTCAAGGTTAAGAAGTTCTTCAAGTTTCGGGAGAAGTAAGAGCGGGTTCGCCGACGGTCGTGGGAGGCGGAGTTCGTGCACGCCGACGGTGAGCACCGTCTCCTGGAAGTCGTCGTCGGCGGTCCACACGCTTCTGATGGCGGCGGGATAGCCACCGAAGGAGAAGTTGAGGATCGATGCACTGCCGCGATCAAGATGGCCGCCGACGGCAGTGCTCGCCGCCATCCACGCAGCCTCGTGAGCCTCAAAGAGCGGCGGCAACGGGACGGCCTGGAGCGCCTTTTCAAGGCGCCCGGCGAGGGAGATCACCTCGTCGAGGATGGGGACGAGACGCTCCGGCTCGGGCAGCGTAAAGTGCAGGGAAACGTCGTCGAGGGTGGAGTGGTCGGCGCCGACTTTCGGGAAAATGGGGGCGGCAAGGAGCGCCGCGGCGCGGACCGGGCTGCGCGCCTCGGCGAAGAGCGTCCCTACAAGTTCCTGAGGTAACAGGGAATTTCGCCGGAACGCGTCGCGAAACGTCTTTCGACGCACGTGCAGTCCGAGCCCGCAGCTTGGCCATGCAAGCGAGACAAGCGCGCGTCCCCCCTCACCCTTGAGGAGGACGTCGATGCTCGCGACCTGTCCGGCGATCGCCCGGGCGGCGCCTCGTTCGGCGCGCGTCACACGAAAGCCTCGTGCCTGAATCTCATCTTCTTCGCGATCCTGCATGCGGAATGAGGAGCTTACCCGGCGGGGGATTCGGGCAATAGCTCCACGGAGATATGCTAGGCAGCTGCCACTCTATGCTGCCCCACGACAAGCTCGATGCCCTCGCCGCCCGCTTCCGCGGACTCGACGACCGGATGTGCGATCCTGTCGTGCTTGCCGACGCGAATCTCCTCGGAAAGCTTGTGAAAGAGCGCTCCGACCTCGCCCCGATCGTCGAAGCGTGGGGGCGCCACAAGGACCTCGTCCGGAACTTGGACGAGGACGAAGCGGCCCTGAACGACCCCGAGCTCCGCCCGCTCGTCGAGGACGAAATTCCCGAGCTCAAGGCGAAGATCGCGAAGCTGACCCGGGAGATTCAGATTCTCCTCGTGCCGGCCGATCCCCACGAAGAGCGCAATACCATTCTCGAAATCCGGGCCGGCGAAGGTGGCGAAGAGGCATCGCTGTTTGCCGCCGACCTGTTCCGGATGTTCAGTCGCTACGCGGAGTCGAAGCGCTGGGCGATCGAGATTCTCTCGCAGAGTGAGAGTTCCAGCGGCGGCGTCAAAGAATTGATTGCCCAGGTGACCGGAAACGGCGCCTACGGAGAACTGCGCTTTGAAGCGGGCGTCCATCGCGTCCAGCGCGTGCCAGCGACCGAAACGCAAGGGCGCATTCATACGTCGACGGCGACGGTCGCCGTGCTTCCGGAGGCGGAAGAAG
Organism: Sorangium cellulosum; assembly: GCA_020720045.1. Classification (GTDB taxonomy): domain Bacteria; phylum Myxococcota_A; class Polyangia; order Polyangiales; family Polyangiaceae; genus JAAFHJ01. The sequence continues at coordinate 16,631 of DYPH01000082.1, forward strand.
TCGACGTGGTGATCGACGACAAAGACCTGGAAATCTCGATCGCTGCAAGCGGCGGTCCCGGCGGTCAAGGCGTCAACACGACCAACAGCGCCGTGCAGATTCAGCACAAGCCGACCGGGATGATCGTCAAATGCCAGGACGAGCGTTCTCAATTGAAGAACAAGGCGAAGGCGATGAAGGTTCTTCGCGCGCGCCTCTTGGATATTGAACAACAAAAGCAGGCGAGCCAGGTCTCTGCCGATCGAAGAAGCATGGTCGGCACCGCCGAGCGTAGCCAGAAGATCCGCACGTACAACTTCCCGCAGAATCGCGTGACCGATCACCGGATCAAGCTCACGTTGAACAAGCTCGAGAAGGTGCTGAGCGGCGATCTTTCCGAAATGATTGCGGCGCTCCGCTCCCACCGCCAGGCCGAATTGCTCGGCGAAGTGACGCCGAACCGGGGCGACGAGGACGATTTGTGAGTCCGGCTTCCGAGCCGAGCCCCCTCGACGCCCTCTTTGTTGCGTTTGTGGTTGCGCCGGGCGTCTACACGCGGAATCGCTACTTCGACCTGTTTGAAAAGGCAGGCACCAAGCGGGCCCAGAAGCGGGCGCAGGCGCTCCTCACGGCTCTTCGGCACATCGGCCGCTTGGGGAGAAACGCTGGGGAACAACTCGGAATTTCTTGGGAAATTGTCGCAGGCGCTCCGCCCCTCGAAGATCCTACGCGCCCCTTCCGCCTCCTCTACGCAGCGCCCGATCTCGGCCTTCGGCGGGAGATCCATCTCGCCCCCCTCGACGTCGCCGTCTTTCGTGTCGTCGCCCGATCGTTGGGCGTCCCCGGCGCAGAGCCGTCCGAACGAGAACGCGCCCTCGTCGACGGGGCGCTCGCCAAGCTCGCCGGGTCTGTTCCACGGCCCGCCGTTTCCTCACCGCCTGCCTGGGAAAGCGATAAAAAATCATGAGAGAATTCGATATCGTTGTCTTCGGAGCGACCGGGTACACGGGGCGCCTCGTTGCCGCCTACCTGGCCCGCCACGGCGGCGATGGACTCCGCTGGGCGCTTGCCGGCCGCGACCGCGCGAAGCTCGAAGGCATCCGTAGTTCCCTCGGGTCGCTGGCGTCTCCGCCCGAAATACTCGTTGCAGACGCAAGCGATTCCAAGGCTTTGGCCGCTCTGGCCGCACGCACGGAGGTCGTCGCGACGACGGTCGGCCCCTTCGCCAAGCACGGGCTCCCCCTCGTCGGCGCGTGCGCGGCGGCCGGAACCCACTACGCGGACATCACGGGGGAAGTCCCCTTTATGCGGCGCTCCATCGACGCCTACGACGACGCCGCCAAGGCGAGCGGCGCATGCATTGTACACACGTGTGGCTTCGACTCCGTGCCGAGCGATCTCGGCGTCTTCCTTGCGGCGCAGGCGATGAAGGCCCGTCACGATCGCCATTTGGGGCATGTGCGTTTTGTCTGTTTGAAGGCGAGCGGCGGCTTCTCCGGCGGGACGATCGCGTCGATGCTGAACATGGTCGATGAAGCGGCGAAAGATCGCGGTCTTGCAAAGCTTTTGTCCGATCCCTATGCGCTGAGCCCGCTACGGACCGCGGAGCCGCTCGCCGTGCGTGACGGCCTGAAACCTGCCTACGATGACCAGCTTGGAAAGTGGCTCGTGCCGTTCTTGATGGGGCCGGTCAATACGCGCGTTGTCCGTCGAACAAACGCCCTTTCCGGCTATTCCTACGGGCGCGGCTTCGCCTACGAGGAGTTCCTTGCGACCGGGCGCGGCCCCCAGGGGCTCGCCGGCGCCCTCGCCGTTTCTGGGGGGATCGGCGGGTTTCTCGTCGCCGCCTCCAATCCCTTGCTTCGGAGCGGCCTTGCGAAGGTGCTCCCGGCCGCCGGCGAAGGGCCGACCGCCGAGGAGCGGGAGCGGGGGAGCTTCACGATTCTCGTCCACGCGGAGAGCGATCCCGCCGAGGGTCCGAAGCAGACCGTCTCGGTCACCGTGAAAGGGGTCCAGGATCCTGGCTACGGCGAGACGGCAAAAATGCTCTCAGAAGCGGCACTTACGCTGGCCTTCACCGAAGGGCGACCCGCCGGTGTCACCACTCCGGCACTCGGGCTTGGCGAAGCGTACGTCGAGCGCCTGCGCGCCGCCGGGATGACCTGGAGCGTCGCTGAGTAGGACCTGTCGAGTTCAAAAAAAGCGAACAACCCCCGATTCTCACGGAGAGAATCGGGGGTTGTTCGCTTCACGATGCTCTACACCGTTCAGCCCGGCGGCCACGCGAGCGGGCGCCCGCCGAGGACATGAAAGTGGATGTGAAAGACGCTCTGCCCGCCGTCGGCGCCGGTGTTGGCGACGACCCGGTAGCCGCTTTCGTCGATGCCGAGTTCTTTGGCCGCCCGCTGGGAGCCAATGAGAAGCGCGCCGAGAAGTGTGCAATCTTCCGGATCTACGTCGGCCAAGCTGCGGATATGCCGCTTCGGGATCACAAGCGCATGCATCGGCGCTTGGGGATTCACATCGTTGAAGGCGATAAGCTCTTCGGTCTCGAAGAGGATGCGTGCCGGAATCCGTTTTTCGACGATCTTGCAGAAGAGACAATCGGACATCGTTGCAGTTCCTCGTTTGAAAGTTGGCGAGATCAAAGGCGCTTGCAGCGCACGACAAAGAGCTCTTGGGCCTTCGCGGCGACGATCCGCTCTCCGTCGAGGCGGAGCAGCGGGCGCGCCTCTTCGAGGGTCGGCTCGAGGCTGGGGACCGGGGCGAGGAGCTGTCCGGGCCGGGCGCTGGCGAGGAGATGCACGCCGTCGTCGCGGTCAAGAAACCAAAAGAGATCGGGTTGTTCGGGGATGGCGCTCGGGACGACATCGAAGAGACCGCGGGCGACCCCGTCGGTGAGCAGATCCGTGACGACCGGCGGCTTCTTGCCGTCGAGCGCGAGTCGGCGCAGGCGACCGCCGTCGTTGGCGGTGTCGCCGAAGGTGCCGACGTAAAAGGCGCCGCCGCGCGGATCGGCGGCGAGAGCGGTGACGTGGCCGGTTTTCGGCGTCGCCGTAATCGGTGCGTCTTGCAGCTTTCCGGCGCCATCGATTCGCTGGATTTCCACCCAGGAGAAGGTCGCTTCTTCGCCGGCGCCTTCGAGAAATTCGCCGTCTTTCTGACCGGTTGCCTTCCGGGCGATCCACGCGACCTGCCAGCCGTTCCCCTCGCGAACGACGCGAGGGCTCTCCGCCTCGCTGCCGTCAATGGCAATGGCGAGGGGGGGGCCGGAGGCGCCGTCGGCAGCGAGGGGGATCACGCGAATCAGGCCCCCCTTCCGGTCCTTTTGCTCGTTGCTGGCGTCGTCGTCCCAAGCGGCAAGGCCGGTGCCATCGGCGGCGAAGGCGACGTCGGCATCGGGGACCTCGTCGATCCCTTGCGGTGCTTGCCAGCGCACCTTGGCGGCGCCGGAGGCGTCGATCTGCGCGACCTGAAGCTTTCGTCGTCGGGGCGGCGAACCTAGCGAATTCTTGGGCTTTGCAAGGGGCTTCCCGTCGTCGTCCGGGGCGAGCCAGGTGGCGGCGAAACCGCCGGGGAGCGCGGCGAGGGAAGGGGCCGGGCCGTCGGCGATGCTGGGGCCGAGGGGGATCGTCGTCGGGGTCGTGAGTGTGAGCGTCGCGACGGGCGCTGGGAAGCGGACAACGGTTGCTGTGGGCCCGACGAGCCCAACGGCCAGCGAATTGCCTGTCACGAGCGCGCCGCCGACCGTCGTGCCGAGGGGGAGCGTGTAGGGTGCACCCTCTTTCGCGCAGCGCGCCGGTTCCTCTTTCAGCCCCGTCGTCGGGAGGGGGCCGGCGTCGGGACGAAGGTCCTCGTAGCCGGCCTGCTCTTCGAAGGGGATTTCGCGGCTGGACGCCTTTTGACCGCACGCCTTCCCGCAGCCCAGGAGCGGGAGGGTCGCAACAATTAGATAACGCAGGGGAAAGTGGCGCATCGTCACGGATCGAGGAACCCGTCGACGACCTCCAGGGCGAGCTCGTACTTCTCCAGCGGCGGCATGATGTACGCCCCTTGGACCTTGCTCCGCACCGCCTCAAGCATCTCCCGGGCGATGGTGACCCCCTCGCGGCGCGCCGCCGGGCCGGTCCCCACTTTGCGCATCCGCTCGCGGACCGCCTCGGGGATCTGCATCCCGGGGACTTCGTTGTGTAGGAACTCGGCGTTTCGGTGGCTCGCGAGCGGCAGGAGACCGACGAGGACCGGCATCTCCAAATACTTGATGTCTTCTAGGAATTTCTCGAGGACGCGCGGATCGTAGACCGGCTGAGTCATCACGACTTCGGCGCCGGCCTCTTTCTTCAGGCGCAGACGCTCGAGTTCCCGTTCGTAGTTCAGTGCCGCCGGCTCGGCGCCCGTGGCGACGACAAACCGCGTCACTCCGCCAAGCGGCTTTCCGCCGGGATCAATGCCGACATTCAAACGGGAGACGAGCTTGAGCATCCCGATGGAGTCGAGATCGTAGACGGCCATTGCATCGGGGAAGTCGCCCATTTTCGGCGGATCTCCCGTGATGACGACGACGTTGGAGACGCCCAGATCGTGGGCGCCGAGGAAGTGGGCGAGCGTCGCGAGGAGATTCCGGTCACGCCCGCAGACGTGCAGAATCGTTTCCATTTCCGCTTCCCGTTGGATGCGGACCGCCATCGCGACGTTCGCCATTCGCGCTTGAGCGCGGGCGCCGTCGGCAATGTTTACGACGTCAATGCCGCCGGCCTTCAGCATCTTCGCGGCAGCGATCGCCTTCGCGGGATCGAGGCCGATCGGCGGATTGACCTCCACGCTGGTGACGAAGCGCCCAGCGGCGATCTTTGCCGAAAGAGAGGTGCGTTCCGCGAACGGGACCGCGGGAAGTGCGCCCGGCGGGCCGCCGGCGGGGAAGCGGGAGGTGATTTCGAGGGGGCCGTCGCTCTCGATGCGGACGGTCTCCGCGGCGTTTTCGCCGCCCGCTGCCGACCCGGCCATACGCGCCGCTGCCGCGATTCGCTTGATATGTTCAGGTGTTGTCCCGCAGCATCCGCCGACGCCGCGCACCCCGATTTTGAACATGCGACGCGCGTAGACGCCGAAATACTCGGGCGTGGAAATGTAGACGAGGCGATCGTCGACGCGGCGGGGGAGGCCGGCGTTCGGGATCGCGAGGAGCGGCAATTCGGCGGCGAGCATCGCCTCGCACGCGGTAAAGACGTTCATCGGGCCATCGGTGCAGTTTACACCGACCCCTTGAGCCCCCCAGCCGCGGACGAGGGACGCCATGGCGGCCGCTTCGGTGCCGTCGCTCATGCGGAGCTGCTCGTCGAGGCTCGCACACGCGATGACCGGGATGCGGCCGTCGGAGGCGCGTAGGGCCGCTTCTACGGCAATTTGCAGCTCATTTGTCTGCCGAAACGTTTCGAGGAGGATCGCGTCGGCACCGGCGCCGACGAGTGCCTTCGCCTGTTCGGTGAGGGCGGCGCCGACTTTGGAAAGATCGCTCGTCGTCGCTTCGCCGAGGAAGTAGCCGGAGGGGCCGATGCAGCCTGCAACGAAGGCCTTCCGTGCGTCGGTCGTCGCTGCGGCGCGGGCGATGGCGACGGCCGCTTCGTTGATGGCGGTGACGCGCCCCTGAAGTCCGTGTTTTTCCAGGCGCATTGCGTTGGCGCCGAAGGTGTTCGTCTCGAGAACGGTCGCGCCGGCGGCCATGTATTCGCCATGGACGCGGCCGACGAGTTCCGCGCGCGTGAGGTTGAGCTCTTCGTAACAGGCGGAAAAGAGCACGCCGCGTTCGTAGAGTTGCGTCCCCATCGCGCCGTCGAAGACGAGGGCCCCCTGGCGAAGCGCTTCGAGAAAGGGGGGCGCAGAGGCGGGGGCGCGTTCGGTCATGACGCCATGCGCCTTACCAGATTGCGCGGAAAAGCGCGTGGAGCGCGGCTTCCTTCCGGGGATGTGCCCGGCCAGCGTCGGCGGCGGCCCTTCGTGGACCGGTGACGGGTCGTTACCCAAATGGGACGAAGGCGCCCGGACCCTGCGAATTCGCTGGCGAACCGTGCGAATCGACGTGGAACTCTTCCGCAGAGATCCCCAAGTAGTAGGCCCGCTTGTGCGCCCCGTGTACTAAGCGACTCTCAACGTGTCATAGACACGCGTCGGTCGGCCCGCTCGTCGAGCAGACCTCTTCTGTATGCGCCCATAGCTCAAGTGGTCAGAGCCCCCGGCTCATAACCGGGCTGTTCCTGGTTCGAACCCAGGTGGGCGTACTCACCCAAATCGCTTGTCGGAGGACTGCCGTGAACGTTCAAGAAACCATCGCGCTGCTCGAGGAACTGCACAGCATCGACGCGGAGCTTGGGAAGGCACGGAAGTCGCTGGAGTCGGGACGCGCGGCGGTGGCCGAGCTCCTCTCCGAGAAGGCGGGCTACGAAGTTCGCAAGAAGGCAGCGGCCGACGAGGCTGCGATCGTCCAGAAGAGCCAGCGCGACGCCCAGAGCGAAGTGCGCTCCACGCACGGCCAGATCGACGGCTCCCGCGAGAAGCTCTCGCGGGCGCGGAACGAAAAGGAAGTCCTTGCCGCTGAGCGGGAACTTGAAGAACTTCGGCGTATTGCGCGTGACCGCGAGCGCGATGCCGAGCGCGCCGACCTTCGCGTGAAGGAACTCGCCGCGGAAGAAGCGAAGCTCGACGGCCAAATCGGCGACGTCGGCGCGCGGATTTCTGCGGCCAGCGAAGGCGGTGCCGACCTCGGAGGCCTCGAGGCGGAGATCGCCTCCCACGACGCTCGCCGCGCGACGCTCGCGACGAAAATCCCGGTCGCCGTTTTCCGCAAGTACGACGCGATTAAGGCGAAGCGCGGAACCGCCCTCGCCCACGTGAAGGACGGCCACTGCCTCACCTGCAACATCGGCCTACCCCCGGCACTCTTTCACAAATTGCGCCGCGAGCCGTCGCTGGAGACCTGCCCGAACTGCCAGCGGTTCCTTTATTTCAAGGCGTGAACGATTCGCGTTAACCTCGGTGTTCGTTGAGCCGCGCGTTTGCCTTCTGGCCGACCGTCGGGCAGCGCACCGACCCGATGAGTTTCTCGAGACCGACGATGAAGAGCTGCCCTGACTGCCGACGCGTGTATCCCGACGACGCTGGATTTTGCCCAGCGGACGGTTCCGCGTTGAAGCCGATCGCCGAAGTTGCCGTCGAGGCCGAAAAGGACCCTCGCCTCGGTCGCAGCCTCGGTGGGCGCTACGAACTCCGCCGCATCGTCGCCGATGGCGCGATGGGTCGCGTGTACGAAGGCGTCGATACGGAGCTGCACCGGCGCATCGCGATCAAGGTTCTCCACCCGCAGATCGCGCGCGACGAAGTTTCTCTCGAGCGCTTTAAACGCGAGTACGAGGTCTCCGCCCAGCTCCCCCACGAGCACATCATCGACATGCTCGACTTCCAAGAGGATGCCGAGGCGAAGTGCCACTTTCTGGTGATGGAATTCTTGGACGGCGAGGAACTTTCCGTCGTTCTCAAACGCGACACGAAGCTCTCGCCGGCGCGACTTGTTCGCCTCATGGCGCAAATTGCGGTCGGCCTCGACGAAGCTCACAAACGTCACTTCGTCCATCGCGATCTGAAGCCCGACAACCTGTTCCTTTGCGGAACGCGAGACGGGGATATTGTTAAAATCCTCGACTTCGGGTCGGTCAAAGACAAGAACAAGCAGAGCAAGAAGCTCACGGTCATGGGGACGACCATCGGCACGCCCTACTACATGGCCCCCGAGCAGGCGCAGGGGCTTGAGTCGCTCGATGGGCGAGCCGACGTGTTTGCCCTCGGCGCCATCGCCTACGAGTGCCTCACGGGGCAGATCGCCTTCAACGGGCGGACTGGCCCCGAAATCCTCGTCGCAATCATGACGAAGGAGCCGAAGCCGGTTCGCGACCTCTCCCCGGAGCTTCCCGAGAAGGTCGAGTTTGTCCTCGAAGAGGCGCTCGTGAAGAACCCGGGGATTCGTACGAAATCCTGTGGCGCGTTTGCCGATGCTCTCGGGCATTCTTTCGGCCTTTCCGGCGACCACGTCCGCTGGGCGAAGGCGACGGAAAAGGCGATTGAAGACGAACTCGCCGAGGCGCGCCAGAAGCGCCCGTCGTTGACGCCGCCAGCCCTTGCTGCCGACCCCTTTGCGCCAGGGGCTTCCGTCGCCGTCGGCGACCCGTTCGCTGGCTCGGGGCCGGCCCCCAAAGCGGCCGCTTCCTCCATGGACGATGCGTTCACGGCGACCCGAGAAGCCGAATTCGAAGCGTCTCTTGCCGCGAGCGTGCCCCAAGGCGGGGCACCGAAGTGGCTGATCCCCGCCATCGTGGGCGTTCTGCTCGTGGTTGGCGGCATCGTCGCCGCCCTGGAGATTCTCTAACTCACGGTGCCGAGCAGGCGGCGCGGCCGGGGCCATCGCTCCGGCACGCCCCGAGACCGACGTCGCTGCACGAAATGGAGACACTTGCGCCATGTACGCAAGCGACGAGTTTTCCGTTTTCGCAACGATCGCCGTCGGCACAGGCATCGATGGTTTCGCTGCCACTTGTGCAATAATCGAAAGGTGTTGCGCCGGCTTTTGCCGGTCCCGGGCGGCACTTCAGCCCGAGGGGGCTGCAGTCGACCCGGACGATCTCCCCTGCACTACAGACGTCGGCATACCGTCCGTCGGCGGAGCAGACGACGTCGCTCGCCGAACAGGCGGTCCCTCCGGCGCGCGGAAGGCAGCCGACGGTGCCGTTGAGCGCGACGCACGTTCCGTCCCCTTCGAGGGCGCAGTCGCGGCCGATGTCGCGGCCCGACTCGCAGACTACCATCCGGCTGCCATCGCAGCGCGGCGGGCCGCTGCAGCTGAGGCCCGCGATGCCGGTGCATTGGGCGTCGGCGGTCGTCGATGGACTGCACGTTTGGCCGGCGAGGGGGCACGGCTCAGCGCCCACGGGGGAGGTCCCGGCGACGGTGGCGGCGGGGCACAGGATGCGCACATCGCCGGCGCAGCCTGTGTATTCCGCACTCGATGCGCCACAGCTCACGCTTGAGGGGGCGAGGCCGGTCGCCCGGGTGACGGCGTCGCAGCTCGTGGCTGCTGCCAAAAGCGCCCATTTTTCGGCCGCTTGGCCGCGCGCACCGAGCGGCGGAGCGACGCGTCCGTCGAGGGCGGCGAGGGCGCGTCCGAAGCAGGCGCCGGTGCCCCCTTTGAGCGTACCGTTGCAGGCGCCGAGCCACGCGCAGGCCCGCGTCGCGCGACGGAGCGCCTCCTCGGGATCGTCGGTGGTGATTGGGCGGACGTCACAGCCACGGAGCGTCGGATCGCTGGCGCAATCGTTGGCGAAATCGGTGTTGTGGAGGAGGTCGGTACAGCCGGCGACCGCCCCTCCCGCCAGCGCAACGCCGAAGAGCTGGGCGAGCTTGGCGGGCGTGGTCCAGGAACGAAAGCGGCTCATTGGAAGACTCCCGTCAGCGAGATGCCCTGGGGGGCGACCGAAACCACAATGCTCTCCTCGTTGTGGCCACCGGTGACGATGGCGGTCGTGAAGAGGGCGGCGGCGCCGACAAAGGCGCCGATCGCGAGGCCGTCGAGGGCGCGGATGGTGCTGCGTTCGCTGCTCGCGTCGCAGACGGCCCAGCGCGGAATGGTCGCGCACTGATCCTTGGCGGAACTCGCCTTGTTGCCAGCGATGAGAAGCGCAGCGACGCCGCCCCCGGCGAGGACCACGCCGCCGCCTGCAAGGAGCCACGGCGTCGCCCCGAAAGACTTCCCTTTCCGCGGGGCTGGCGCAGCGGCCCCGGAGGCAGTCCCACCCGCGGACGGGGGGTGTGTTTCGGTCGCTGCACCGGTTGCCGCGGCGGTCGTCGTTGCAGGGCCCGTCGGCGCTGCCGAGGACGAATGCATCGTTAAATTGACGGCTTGCGTCGCCCCCTCGCTCGCGTCAACGACTTCGGATTCGACGGCGAAGCCGGTCGCGCGGGCGGTGATGCGGTGGCGGCCGGGGTCGACGGGGAGGTCGGTCCCGACGACGGCGGCCTGCAGGGGGCGCTCGTCGAGGGTGAGGGTGAGCGCGTCCCCTTTCGGCGCGTTTTGGATGCGAATGACGATGCGGGGGACGCGCTTGGAGAGGCTCGCGAGCGGCCCCTGGACCTCGGCAAGTACGTCCTTTTTCCCTTCGATTTCCGCGTTTCGCTTCGCGCGATCGTAGTCGGCGAGGGCGGCGGCGAGGTGCCCCAATTTTTCCTCGCAAAAGGCGAGGTGGAAGCGGAGGCCGGGCGTTTCGTAGAGCGCGATCGCCTTTTCGAGCTTTTCGAGGGCGGCTGCGTAGTCTTTCCCGCGTTCGTCGAGGAGCGCCTTTTCGAAGAGCTCGCGGGCGACCTGGGTCTCCTCTTTCGTCGGCGTGTGGCTCTGGGCCCGGGCGGGCGGCGCCGAAAAACCGATGAACATTCCAGCCATTGCGGCAAGCACCGCCGGAAAACGCCGCCCGGTTCTAGACAACATCGTACGGCAAGGAAGCAGGGGGCCCATGGCGGCGGATATGACCGGAGGCGAAGTTCCGTGTAAAGCGCCGAAGACGTTGTTTGTCGCCGCCCGCCGTCCGAAGGGGCGGCGTCGCTCCGAGGGCCCGTCCGTTCGCTACCGCCAGCTGATTGCCTGGCGGAGGCGTCGCGAGAGACGGCGGGCCCACTTCCACTAGGGCCTGCCATGATTTCGACCGTCGTCGCCGCTGCAGAATTCCGCGCTTTTTGTGACCTTCAACGGGCCGCCGGTCGGCGCATCGGCTTTGTGCCGACGATGGGGGCCCTCCACGACGGGCACCTTGCCCTCGTACGTGCCGCGAAGGCGGAGGCCGACGTCGTCGTTGCGAGCGTGTTTGTCAACCCGACCCAGTTCGGCCCCAACGAAGATTTCTCGAAGTATCCCCGCGATTTGGACGGAGACCGCGCCAAGCTCGCGAGCGCCGGTTGCGACCTTGTGTTCGCGCCGACCGCCGCCGAGATGTACCCGACGAACGACGTGACGCGCGTCCGCGTCGCCCCCTTGGAGGCGTTCCTTTGCGGGCCGATCCGTCCCGGGCACTTTGAGGGGGTCGCGACCGTCGTCAGCAAGTTTTTCCACCTGGTGGGGCCGGCGACCGCCGTCTTCGGCCGCAAGGACTACCAGCAGCTCGCCGTGCTCCGCGCGATGGTGCGGGACCTTTTCCTGCCGATCACCATCGTCGGTCACCCGATCGTTCGCGAAGCCGACGGGCTCGCGATGAGTTCGCGAAATGCTTATTTAACTCCGACCCAGCGCCACAACGCGCAGGCGCTCTCCCAGGGGCTTCGGGCCGCCCAGCAGGCGTTTGCGCAGGGGGTTCGCGGCGCCGACGAACTGGCCGCCCTCGTGACCGCTCCGATCGCCGCCGTCGCCGATTCCATCGACTACGTCTCCGTCGCCGATGCCGACACCCTCGCGCCGCTCACCGGCCCCATCGGCGAGCGCGCCCTGATCGCGATTGCGGCCCGCTTTGGCGGCACGCGGCTCCTCGACAACGTGGTGCTCGGCGAAGACGCCCCGCTGTGACGGTCTGACCGGCGTTGACGCATGGGCCATTCACGTGCCCTACTCTCACGCCCCATGCGCCGACTCCTTCCTTCGATCTCGCCGATTTTCTTTGCTCTTCTTGCCGCTTGTGGCGGTTCGACGCCGCCCAGTGCGGCGCCCAACGTCTCCGCCGACCCCGCGCCGGTAGCCCCTTCCGTCGCGTCGGTGGCGTCTGTAGTGCCTGCTGCGTCGGCGTCGAGCACGCCGCCCGCGCCGCCGGTCGCGAGTGGCCCCTGCACGACGTTGCCGCGGAAAGAGTCGGTGACCGCTCGCGATGGGAGCGTCGTCTACGTCGAGGAGAACCCGGCGATCAAGGACGAGGCCCCCGTCGACGTCGCCCCGCGGTCGAACCTCTGCATCGTGCGCCCCGGTGCGGCGCCAAAGCTCCTGCTTGCCGGGCACCCAGCGGACGATCCTTCGAAAAGTCTTGTGGGAATGTCGGAGCTTGTCGCCGATCCGGGGGCCGATTTCGTCTACTTTTCCACCCCCGCGTGGGTCACGTCGTCGGCAGCCCATGCCGTCTCGTTGACGACCGGCGCCGAGACCTTCCTGACCGACGGGACCGTGCTCGAAGTGCTCACGAAGGGGAAGTACGCCGGGAAGCTCGTCATGAGCCACTTCCGCCTCGATGGCGCCTACCCGGTGTCGTCGCCGAAGTACCGGGGCCGCGTGGAGATGTATTCGGTCGTCGATCGAACGGGAAAAACGGTCGTGAAGCTGCCGGAAGACGCCGCCGCGCGGAAGGCGCTGCTCGCGAAGTAGCCCGCTTGACCGACTTCCCTTTGGGTCACTTCGTCTTCCCCAAAGGGAAGATCGTCGACCCCTGAGGGCCGATCAGAGCGGTCGCGCGAAGGTCAGCGGGGCGCAGTCGGCGGGGGCCGCGTAGACGACGTCGGTGCGTAGGGCGTACTTCGTTCCGGCGAGGACCGGGCACCCTTCATGGCGGATTTTATGCTGAAAAAGGGCGACGCGACCGCGCCTTGGGGCGATCGTCCGCTCGGGGACGGCGCCGTCGGCCGACGTGCGGTGTTCCTCGTAGAAGCGGGTCTCGCCGCCTTCGAAGTCGTCGTTCAAATAGACGAGCACGGTGACCAGCGTCGTTCGCGATCGATCGGGCTGGTACCAATGGTCGGTGTGTGGGGCGAAGCGTTGCCCAGGCCGGTAGCGGTACCGGCGGGTGCGCGGATTGAGCCCTTCGAGAGCGAGCGGGCCAAAGTGGGCCGGGAGGGACGGGCGGAGCCGCGTGAACAGGTCGCTGGTGAATGCGGGATCGTCCACGATCACGCGATCTTGGTCCCGGTACAGGGGATTGTCGGCGAGGACGAGGTCCGGCGCCCCTTCAATGCCGGCAACCATCGCTGCGCACTCACCCCCCGTGAGCACATCGTCGACGGTCCAAATCGTCGGCCCTTCGTGGAACAGGAACGGGATCTCAAACGGCATAGTTCCGCGAACCTAGCACGCGGCCCGAGCGCGCGTTTGCCGAGAACTCCGCGCCGTCTCCCGCTTCGCGGACGGACGCGTTTGCTGAGAACTCCGCGCCGTCTCCCGCTTCGCGGACGGACGCGTTTGCTGAGAACTCCG
>DYPH01000353.1 GCA_020720045.1 Sorangium cellulosum
CTTGTCGAGGTAGGCCTCGACTTCCTTGATGCCGATTTTGATCGGCGTGGCCGCGCCGCCGAGGATTTTGACGACGGCTTTGCGCGCCACTCGTCCCAGTTGTTTTTCCAGATTGCGCACGCCGGCTTCGCGGGCGTAGCCGTCGATCACGTGGCGCAATGCGCCTTCGCTGATGGCGAGCTGGTTCTTTTTGAGGCCGGCGCGGGTCAGTACGCGCGGCCACAGGTGGTGCTTGGCGATGGCGATTTTTTCTTCGGTGATGTAGCCCGACAGGCGGATGACTTCCATCCGGTCGAGCAGCGCCGAGGGGATGGTGAAGCCATTTGCGGTGCAAATGAACAGCGCCTTGGACAGGTCGAAGCGCACGTCGAGATAGTGGTCGAGAAAATCGGCGTTCTGTTCGGGGTCGAGCACTTCGAGCAAGGCTGAGGCCGGGTCGCCCTGATAGTTGGCGCCGATCTTGTCGATCTCGTCGAGCATGATGACCGGGTTGGCCGAGCCGACTTCTTTCAGCGCCTGCACGAACTTGCCCGGCATGGCGCCGATGTAGGTGCGGCGATGGCCCTTGATTTCGGCTTCGTCGCGCATGCCGCCGACCGAGAAGCGGTAGAACTTGCGCCCCAGGGTTTCGGCGATGGATTTGCCAATTGAGGTTTTGCCGACGCCGGGGGGGCCGATCAGCAGCAGGATCGAGCCCGCCATTTCGCCGCGCATCGCACCGACGGCGAGGAATTCGATGATGCGATCTTTGACGTCGTCGAGGCCATCGTGGTCGCGGTCGAGGATCTTGCGCGCGTAGTCGAGGTCGATCTTGTCCTGGGTGTGCACGCCCCACGGCAGCACGGTCAGCCAGTCGAGGTAGTTGCGGGTGACGCTGTATTCGGGCGAGCCGGTTTCCAGCAGCGCCAGCTTGTGCATTTCTTCGTCGATGCGTTTTTTAGCCGGATCGGGCAGCGTCAGCTTGGCGATGCGTTCGTTGAAGGTGTCGAGTTCGGCGGTCTTGTCGTCCTTGGCGATGCCGAGTTCTTTCTGGATCGCCTTGAGTTGCTGGCGCAG
>DYPH01000083.1 GCA_020720045.1 Sorangium cellulosum
ACATTGCTTTGATCACATCCCGTGTAAATTGCAATTCCGAGCAGCTACCTAGTGGCCGCTAGAGATGGTCTTTCGGCCAGCCTGTTCGGCGTTCATCTTCCAAGATCGTTCCCAGCGGCATCTCCGAGAGGCCCGGGCTCCGCGTTTGTACGGCGAGCATGTAGACACCGTCCTTTTCAAGGGAAACCGAGTAGAGAACTCCGTCCGCATCGATGGTCGATCCGCCTTCGAGGCCTACTCGCCCTTCGAACTCCACTTTTGTTGTCTCCACCTGGTCGGCCGAGTAGCCGAAGAGCGTAGCTCGGACGCCACCGTCGACGGCGGCAGCCAATTGCGATGTGTAGGGAGTGCCGTCGGCGCCTGCGAGCACCGGGCGTGCAGCCATGGTGCTGTCAGGTCCGTTCTCGGTGACCGAAAGCGGGCGATATACGTAGTGATTCCCCACGATCGAAGACTCCCAAATGCGCTGGGCATAGTCGAATGGGCCAGAGAGGGGGCCGGAATCGAACCGAGGGGCCCGGAAGCTGGACCGCTTCGAGTGCCTGTAAATTCAAGACCTTGCGAAGCCGCCGAGAACGCCTCAGCCAGCTCGGAGGCCCGGGAAAAGCGATCGGCGGGGCGCTTCGCGCAGGCGCGCGCAAAGAAGGGGCGAAGGGTCGGCGGGAGGGTCGGGTCCCAGGCGAGGACGTCGGGGAAGGTCTCCTGGTGGACCATGAGCGCGAGCGCGCCGAGCGTCTCCGCTTCGTAGGGGCGCTTCCCGGTCAAGAGCTCGAAGAGAACGATGCCCACCGACCAGAGATCGGTCGGCGGCCCGAGGTCGCGGGCGCCGGTGAGCTGTTCCGGGCTCATGTAAAACGGCGAACCCATGACGTTCCCGGTCGCCGTCCCGCGCCCGTTCAGCGTGCTCGCCCCTTTGGCGATGCCGAAATCGAGGAGCTTCACAAAGAGCGCACCGTCGCCGGCGTCGCAGAGGAAGATATTTTCCGGCTTGATATCGCGATGGACAATCCCGGATTGATGCGCTTTTTCGAGGGCGCGCGAGAGCTGAACGACGATCTCACGGATCGACGGAATCGGCAGCTTCCCGTGACTATCGAGCCATTGACCGAGGTCGCGCCCTTCCAGGTGCTCCATCACGATGTAGGGCTGCCCCTCGGCGGTGACGCCATGGTCGAGCATCTGCACCACGTGAGGGCTCTTGACCTGCGATGCGGCCGCCGCCTCTCGCGAGAACCGCTCCATCGCCTCGGCGTCCCCTTCGAGGGCCTCCGAGAGGAATTTAACAACAACTTCCGAGTGTAAGCCCTCGTGCTGCGCAAGCCAGACGCGCCCCATTCCTCCGGCGCCGAGCGGTCGGAGAAGGCGGACATTGGCGGTGACGTAAGATCCGACGTCGAGCATAAGGGTTCAGCGGGAGGGCAAGGCCGAGGCGCGGGAGAGTGCACGGGGGATCGCCCCTTGGGCAAGTACCTTGCCGCGCGAGATCGCCAAGAACCGGGCGAATCGTCACGCGAACGTTGCGCCAAAACGTGCCAATTTCTCAAACTGGCACATCCGCTACCCTACCCCGCGCCTGCAGCCGGGTCAAAAGCGCTCGTTCCTTTCGCATTCGCCAACGGCATACGGCATGCTGCGCCTTGAACTATGCGCCTTCGCTCCACGCTCCTCGTTCTTCTCGCCCTCCCCCTCGCCGCCTGCGCCAGCGAAGCGATCGCGACGAGCGAACAGCGCGCACCCGACGGGGGCACCGAAACCGGGGACGGCCCCGGCGGAGGGGACGCCAACCTGGGACCGGCGACCGACGGCGTTGGAAAACTCGCGCCGGGCGTTCTCTTCGTCCACGGCTCGTACACGCTCCCGGCGCTACGTTTCTGCCTGAGCGACGATCAGCTCCGCGCAGAGCCCAGCGAGGAGCAGATGGCGGCGGGAAATGCGGTCGGCGTCGACGTCACGACGGCCCGTTTCGTCCCCGGCAGCCGCTTCAAAACGACGGCCGCCACCTCCAAGGCGGTCGAGGCCTACGACGCGCTGGTCGTCGCCGCCCTTGAGCGCCGCAAAGGGGCGCTCAGCTGCGCCGCCTTGAAGGACGCCGTCGACGAGAAGAACCGCTTCACCCTCCCCGTGTACACCAACAGAGACAAGACCGAAGCGCTCGCCGATCCAACGACTTCGCCCATCGTCATCGCCGCCGAAGGCTGCGAAACCCTCGGAACCAATGCGTTTATGGCCCGGGGTGGTCGCTGCGCCTCCCCCTTCCTCCCGATGCGCCCCGTGGTAGGCGCCCAAGACCGGACGAACGCCCACGTGGCGACGTTCCGGTTGCCCGAAACCGTCACCGGCGCCATCCTTGTGCATGCCGCCTCTGGGACGAGTTACATCGCCACCGACGGCCTTTCGGTCCCCGTCAACGCGGAGGTGACCCTCAACGCCGGCACTCCGATCGCGCGCCCCGTCGAGTTCGGGAAAACGCAGGTCATCGACGTAGACCCGGTCACCCTCGCAGAAGAGGAATACACGCTCACGGTCACCGCCGACCGCAAGGACCAATCGCCCGTGTTTGAGACGGCAACGGCCGCGGAGGCACGGGCCTTCGTCGACCCACGCTCAAGCGCGGCGACCTACTATTCCAAACGAGATCGGCGAATTGCCTTCGTTTTGGTCGGCGCAACGGTCCAGCGAGAGATCGGCTCAACGCCCCTTGACCACGCCCCGGCCGCCGAGCGCAGGCTCCAATTCGCGGCGGTGTCGCTCCCGCTCGCGGAGACCAAACAGTCTCCGTGACCAGCGTCGTCGAATCACGATACGACAGAGGCGATGGCGCCCCAGTCTGAACGGTCCCTCCCCGCCCCTGGTCGCGCCTATCGCGGCGTCCCCCGGCCCCACGGCCGCGACGTCGACGGGTACCCGGAAGGGGCCGCAGCTGCCCTTTTGTGCGATGGATTTCGAGTACTTCTTGATGTGTTCGCCCCGCGGCGAGCCCCCCCTTCGACGACCGGCGCCGCCCAGGCGACCGTCGCTGCCTTCCCGCCCCGGGAGCCGCTCGATCCGACGCGTGACGACGACCGACGAATCGCCCTCCTTGAACTCGCGCTCGTCGATGGGATCGCTGAAAATCCTGTCTTTTCAGCCCTCCGCGCCCCTCTCCTCGAGGCGCTCCCCGCCAACCGGGATGCGGCCCTCGCCGTCGTCGATGCCGGCTTCTCGGCGGACGACGCCCCCGAAGGGCGCGAGCGGAACGACTTCGATCAACCACGCGGAATTTTAGCCTTTTTGCGGAGCCCGGTCGTCGCCGGGAACGACGCAGAAGCCCAGCTCGCCTGGTTTTGCGATCGCTGGCGCCCCCTCGCGGAACTTCCTCAATTTCGCACCTTTTTTCGCCACGTCGCCGAGCACCGTGAGGCCCGCGCCGCGGAGATCCGGCGCTACGAGCAACACCACCCGGGCCCCGCCCACGCCGAATTGCCTGGGTTTTCGGGCGGTTTCTTTGCCGACGGAGCCGACGAAGTTTCCCCCTTTGATGCCGAAGGGAATCGCCGCACACCCGAGCCAGAACCGGAAGTCAATTATACGGAAGATCGCGATTGGATGCCGGAAGTCGTCATCCTTGCGAAGGCGATCTACGTGTGGCTCGATCAACTGACTCGTAGCTACGGATATCCGATTCGACAATTGAATCAGATCCCCGATGCCGAGCTCGACGCTCTCCGCTCTCGCGGTATCACCGGCCTCTGGATGATCGGTCTGTGGGAGCGAAGCCCGGCGAGCAAAGCGATCAAGACGGCCGGTCGCCACCCAGACGACGTCGAGGTCGCCGCCTCGGCCTATTCGCTGAAAGACTACACGGTCGCCGAAGCGCTCGGCGGACCGGCCGCCCTCGATGAGCTACGCCAGCGGGCAAAACTCCGGGGAATTCGCCTTTGTGGCGACGTCGTCCCCAACCACACCGGCCTCGACTCCCGCTGGATGCATGAGCACCCCGAGTGGTTCCTTCAGGCGGCCCGGCCCCCCTACAAGAACTACCGTTTCACCGGCACCGACCTCGGCGATGACCAGATCGGAATCCGTTTGGAGGACGGCTACGCCGACCGTTCCGACGCCGCGGTCGTCTTCGAATTCCGAGATAAACAAACCGATCAAGTTCGCTATATCTATCACGGAAATGACGGCACGAGCACCCCGTGGAACGACACCGCCCAGATCGACATCCTGAATCCTGAGGCGCGCGAGGCGCTCCTTCAAACGATTGTCGACGTCGCGAAACAGTTCCCAATCCTCCGCTTTGACGCCGCGATGACACTCGCCAAGCGCCACGTGCGCCGCCTCTGGCACCCGCGGATCGGCGATGCCGGCGGCGTCCCCTCCCGGGGCGAGCACCCGATGAGCGACGCCCGCTTCGAGCAGCTCCTCCCCCGCGAGTTCTGGCGGGACGTCGTCGATCGCATCGCCACCGAAGCGCCCGACACGCTGCTCCTCGCCGAAGCCTTCTGGATGATGGAGGGGTACTTCGTCCGCACGCTCGGGATGCACCGCGTCTACAATTCGGCATTCATGCACATGCTCAAACAGGAAGACAACGGCGGTTATCGCGCCTTCCTGAAAGAGATTTTGACCCACGCCCCCGAGACGCTAGGGCGCTTCGTCCACTTCATGAACAACCCGGACGAAGAGCCGGCCGCCGAGCAGTTTGGGACATTTGAGAAGTATTTCGGCGTCTGCACGCTGGTCGCGACGCTCCCGGGACTTCCGCTCTTTGGGCACGGGCAATTCGAGGGTTTCCGAGAAAAATACGGAATGGAATACCTCAAGGCACGCCGCGAGGAGCCGATTGATCAAGGACTCCTCCACGAGCATGAACGGGTGATTTTCCCATTGCTCCGCGAGCGCGCTCGGTTTGCTGGCGTCGGCAATTTCCGATTGTACGACTTCATCCGCGAAGACGGCTCCGTCGATCCGGACGTCTACGCCTTTACCCAGCGGGACGGCGCGACACGGAGCGTGATTTTCTTCCGAAATAGCCCGCGTCCGGCGGTCTTTGGCACGATTCACCAGAGCGCCCCCTTCCTCCGGGACGGGCGCCTCCACAGCGAGACGGTCGGTGAGGCGCTCGGAGTGAGCGGCGACGACACCATCACCTTCCGCGACCCGCTTCGAGGAATTTGCCTGGCGACAAGCGGCAACGAGCTCCGCTTCGCGGGCTTCCCCGTCGCCCTTGGCCCCTACGAAACGCTCGTATTTCTTGAACTTCACGACGGAACCTACGAAGAACCAGAAGCCCCCGCTGCCGCCGGGGGCGACGTTGACGAACGCGAAAATCACGGCACACTCAATGCCGACGAGGACGGCGACAGCGACGGTGCCGAACAAGTTCTCGGATCCGGCGCTTCGCCGGGACGAGACGAAGAAGTTGGTCTCCGCCCGGCGAAGCGCCGGATCGGAGAACAAATCGAGAAACCGGCCCTCGCCCAGGACGAAGAGACCGAAGCTCTTTCCGAAGCCCCCCCCACCAGGGACGCTGAGACAATCGTCAAAGGTCCCGACGAACCCAACGAGCCCCTCCCATGAGACGCCGCGCGCTGCTTGCCGCCCTGCCCCTCGCCGTCGCTGCTGCCGGCGGCTGCGAGAGCGTGCCTGAAGCGGCAGCCCCGTGCCCGACGATCGTCTGGCACAAGCCGGCAAGCACTGAATCTTATGTAGAAATCGTCGGCGACTTCCAAGGCTGGAAACGGCCCGGCGTCCGCATGGAAGCCTCCCGCGCCGACGGCTGGCGGGCCGTCCCCCTCGACCTCCCCGCCGGGCTCACGAAGTACGCGATCCTTGAAGACGGCGTCTGGCTCCGCGACAGCGCCATCGGTACCAGCGCCTTTCGCGACGGCCATGAGGTGACCCTTCGCGACGTGTCCGATTGCCGGCTCCCGACGCTCCGCGTCGCCGCCATCGGCTCCGAGGCGGCCGGGAACTACGTCGACGTCGCCTACGAAGCCGGTGCCGGCGGCGCCCCCCTCGATCCGAGCACGCTCATCGCCGTCGACGACAGCGGCGCAGAGGTCCCCCTCGCCGTCGAGAGCCCGGCGACCGCCACCACCAGCCTTCTTCGGCTGCGCGTCCCCATGCTCACGGCGCCGCGCCCCCGCCTCCGCCTCCGCGGAAAAGACCGTGAAGGCTCTGAATTTCCAGAAATTGTGGCGACGCTCTGGGGGGAAGGGCAGCGCGATTGGCGCCCTTCGGATTCGCTCGTCTACCAGATCGTCGTCGACCGGTTCCGCGGCTCCGATGGGCGCCCCCTCGCAGCCCCCTCAAGCGCGGGTGGCCGCGCGAATGGCACATTGAAAGGGGTAACTTCTGCCATTGAAGATGGGACATTTTCCCATTTGGGCGTCGGTGCCATCTGGCTCTCTCCCCTCTACCAAAACCCGGAAGGGAGCTTCCTCGGCGCCAAGGACGGCCGCTCCTATACCGGCTACCACGGCTACTGGCCGGCGGGCCCCCGCGCCCTCGATCCCCACCTCGGCACCGAAGACGATCTCCGAACGCTGATGCGCTCCGCCCATCGTCAGGGGCTCCGCGTGCTCTTTGACATCGTCCCGAATCACGTCCACGCCGAAAGCCCCTACGCGACGAAGACCGGTTGGACGACCGGCAAACCGGACAGCTGCACCTGCGGCGTCGGCAGCTGCGACTGGGCGACCCGCATTCAAGATTGTTGGTTCACGAACTACCTGCCCAATCTCGACTGGTCAAACGACGATCTCGCGAAACAACAAACCGAAGATATTCGCTGGTGGGTCGAGACCTTCGGCGCCGACGGCATCCGGATCGACGCGATCCCGATGATGCCACGCGCCGCAAATCGTCGAATTGCCTACGATTTACGCAAACGCTTCGAGCACCCCGGCGAGAAGCTCTGGATCGTCGGCGAGAACTTCACCGGCCCCGGCAGCTACTCGCAGCTCGCCTACCACCTCGGCCCCGCCGGCCTCGATGGCGAGTTTCACTTCCCGCTCCTCTGGGCGCTCCGCAGCGCGATCGCCGCCGGCAGCGGACCGATGGCTGCCATCGACGACGCCCTCGTCACCGGCGAAAAAGCCTGGGGGGAAGCGGCGCCGACCATGGGGCTCATCGCCGGCAACCACGACGTCGCCCGCTTTGCGACCGTCGCCAACGGAGACAGCGTGACCGAAGGGTGGACACCGGCCCCCACACCGACCGATCCTGTTGTTTTCACGAAACAATCGCTCGCGCTCGGCCTCGTAGCGACGCTCCCCGGCGCGCCCTTCCTCTACTACGGCGACGAGGTCGGCCTCCCGGGCCGCGAAGATCCCGACGCTCGCCGGGTCATGCCGGCGGAAGAGACGCTGGTCGGCCCCGCCCGCGACCTCCGCGAGCGCTTCGCCGCCCTCGCCCGCTTCCGAGCCTGTGCTCCGGCCCTCCGGCGCGGCACCTACCGAGCGCTCTACGCCGACAGCGAACGCCTTATTTTTGCACGAGAACTCTCCGGAAGCCCCCTGGAGACCGTCCTCGTGGTCGCGACACGAAACGTCGTCCCGCCGGGGACGCCGGGCCCCGCCCAAGAACGCCTCGACATCCCGCTCCCCGGCCTCCAAGCCGGCCCCTGGGTCGGCCTCTTTGGAGAAGATACAGTCGCGCTTTCTCCCGATTTGACAACGTTCCGGACGACGTCATGGTCGCTCCACCTGTACGCTCCCCGAGATTCATCTCTGTCGAAGGTTTGCCCCCGATGAAAATCCGCCCCCTCGCATCGCTGACGGTCCCCGCGCTCCTCGCCATCATCGCGGCGTGCGGCTCTTCGGAGGTCAAAAACAAGGACTTCGGTGACCCGCCCGACTCCGGCTTCGATCCAAATACCAATGGAAATGGAGATGGATACGGCTCTGGCTACGGGGGTGGCGGCGGCACCACCCCACCGACCCCCTTCGTTTGTCCGGACGCCTTCAAGACCTGCCCCCACGAATTCACCTGGCCCGATCACGGCGAGTCGAGCGTCGAGCTCCGCGGCGATTTCGGCGGCCCGGCGACCTGGGTCACCGGCAAGCCGATGACGAAGAGCGGCAGCACCTGGAGCGTCACCGTCGACGTCCCCTTCAGCAAGGCGGTCAACTACAAGTTCTTCGTCAACGGAAACACCTGGCAAATCGACCCGGCCCAGCCGAACGCAAGCGACGGAAACAACAATACGAACAACGTCTTCGCCGGAACTGTCTGCGACAAACCCGGCTGCCAAGACGCCGGCGCCGTCCCCCCGGGCGTCTTCGACTGGCGCGACGCGGTGATCTATTTCGTCTTCGTCGATCGCTTTAACGATGGCGGCGTCGCAAACTGCTCGGTCTCCGCCAATGGATCGCCGCTCCCGCCGATCGCCAATTACCAAGGTGGTGACTGGCCGGGCGTCACGAAAAAGATCCAAGAAGGCTATTTCAATGGCCTCGGTGTCAACACGCTCTGGCTCACCGTCCCCCTCGCAAATACCCACAATGCCGGGCAGGGGACCGGCGGCGACACCCGGAGCTACTCGGGCTACCACGGCTACTGGCCGAAGATTGACAACAACGATCCCGCCCAGCTCGCGCCCGAATCGTGCTTCGGCACGCAGGCCGATTTGAAGAGCCTCGTCGACGCGGCCCACGCCAAAAACATCAAGGTTCTCTTCGACTATGCGATGGTCCACGCCCACAGCACTTCGGGCGTTTACGCAAACCACCGCGACTGGTTTTGGCCGAACGACAACGGCCGCGGCGGGAACTGTATCTGCGGCGAAGGCTGCTCCTGGGACGCCATGCCCGATCGGGAGCGCTGCTGGTTCACCGACTACCTCCCCCACTGGAACTTTACCAACACGGCGGCCAGAAACTACTCGGTCACCAACGCCGTTCAATGGGCCAAACAGCTCGGCGTAGACGGCTTCCGTCTCGACGCGATCAAGCATGTCGACATGAGCTGGCTGACCGACCTCCGGAGCAAGCTCAAATCAGAGATCACCGCGACGCAGACGCCCCAGCAGCGCTTCTATCTCGTCGGTGAGACCTACGACTTCGGCGATCGAGATCTTCTCAAGAAGTACGTCGACCCGGCGACGAAGATGGACGGTCAGTTCGACTTCCCGCTCCGAAAGTCGGTCGTAGAGACGACACTCATCCGCAATCGCCCCATGAGCGAGCTCGCGTCCTTTATGGACTCGAACGACTTCTATTACGGCGCCGACGCGGTGATGAGCACCTTCATCGGAAACCACGATCTCCCCAGAATCATTCACCTTGCAGGGAACAATCGCCTCTGGGGGGACGACCAAGGTGCCGGCGGCAAGGACCGCGCCTGGGCAAATCAGCCTACGATCCCGAGCGAGCGCGAAGCCTTTGAGCGGGTCGCCAACGGATTCTCGGTCCTCTTTACAAATCGCGGAGCGCCGCTCCTCTACTACGGAGATGAAATCGGTCTCCCCGGCGCCGGGGACCCAGACAATCGCCGTATGATGGCCTTCACTGGCCTTAACGGCAACCAAACCTGGCTCAAAGATCGCCTCTCCAAGCTGCTCGCCATCCGCGCCGCCCACCCGGCCCTGCGCCGCGGCCTCCGGAGCACCCTCCGCGCCGACAGCGACGTCTGGGTCTTCTCGAAGCAGTCGGTGGAAGAGACCGTCTACGTCGCAATCAACCGGGGCGATGCACCGGCGTCGATCGGCGGACTCCCCGGATCTGCAGACGAATTGGTCGCTGGCGAAGCCCCCTCGGGAGGGCGCGCCACCGTCCCCGGCCGACAGACCCGCATTTACATCGCCAAGTGACCGTCGCGGGCGGGCCGGTCTCGTTCGCCTGCAAATTTGCAGCTCTACGCCGCTAGGTGCGTTTGACGCGCTGCGACACCATTCCCTTCTGATAGCCGATAGGTTCGTTATGCGCAGCTCGCTCCGCTTTCGTGGTCGCCCCCTCCGTCGCGCCCTCCGTCGCGCCCTCCGTCGCGCCCTCGCGACAGCCCTCGCCCTGCTCCCCCTGACGACGGCCGCCGTCGCTGGAGCTGTCGTGCCCCACCGCAGCGTGAATGCGCTCCCCTCGTCGAACGGTATCGGCGCCATCGCCTTCGACCGAACGACGAGCCGCATCACCCAATTCCTTGAGCACCCCTACCGTTTCCCGGGGCCCAACCAGGCGGAAACCCGTAATTTTGCCTACGATTCCTACCCGGGAATTCGCGTCAACGGCACCGGCGTCTGGCTCCCGTCGATCGCGCCGAGCGTCGTCGAGTACGTGGCAGGTACCGGTATTCTGCACGTAAATCGGGCCACCAACGGCCTCTCCATCGACGAGTATCACTTCACGCCGATGGCGCTCGCCGCTGGCGGCAAGAGCGAGCACGCGAGCGTCATGCTTGTGAAGGTCACGAGGACCGCAGGAAGCGGCCCCGTCGACGTCTACACGCTCTTCAATTACCACCTCGGCGCCGGCGCACCGTCCCCGGACGCGAACGGCGAGCAGGCGGCCTATTCGGCGGCGAAAGATGCCCTCTACGAGTACGGGCCGAGCGGCGTCGCGTTTGGCTATGGGACGATCGGCGCTTCCGGCCACCACGCGACGACCCCTTCCAATCCCTACACGGCACTCCTCAATGGGCAAAACCTCGCCGACAACAATGGTACGAACGGCCCGACAACAGATGCAGTAACTGGAACCCAGGTCGCCGTCGGAAATCTCGCAGTTGGCGCCTCCGCATGGACCGGTACCTACACGGTCCTCGACCCGGGAGCCGACGCTCTTGCCGCGGTAGACCGGGTAAAAACCTGGATCAATGGTCGGACTGCCGAGCAAATCTATACGGCAGAAGTGGCCGACTGGAACGCCTGGATCAAGCCGAATCCCGCCGGCGCCTCCCCCCTGGAAGACAGTCTCGCGACTTCCTCGCAGGTCATGCTGCGGATGGGTCAGGTCCGCGAGCCGGGCGCCCCTTACGGCCAGATGCTGGCAAGCCTCGCGACTGGCCGCTGGAATATTTCCTGGGTGCGAGACATGTCTTACGCAGTCGTCGCCCTTGTGCGCACCGGCCACCTCGCGGAAGCGAAGGCGGCGATCGACTTTCAAATGAAAGCGACCGTCGGCGAGTTCCAATCTTACGTCGGCCGCCCCTACGCAATTTCGGTCGTCCGGTACTACGGAAACGGCGTCGAAGAGTCCGACTACAACAACTTCGGGCCGAACGTCGAATACGACGGATTCGGCCTCTTTCTTTGGGAGCTCGACGAATACGTCAAGGCCTCCAACGACACCGCAGCGCTCCGTGGCTGGTGGCCGAAAGTCTCCGGACAGGTCGCCGATACCCTGATTGGTCTTCAGGAACCTTCCGGTCAGATCGCCGCCGACTCCTCCATCTGGGAAGTCCACTGGGACGGCAAACAACGGCATTTCACCTACACCACCGCTACCGCCGCAAACGGTCTGTGCGGCGCCGGTCGCCTCGCCACAGCCGTTTCTGACGGAAATGCGGCAAGATACGCCGGTGCTGGCGCGAAAGCCCGTGACGCGCTCCTCGGCATGCGCGCGCCCGACGGCGCCCTTATCCAGAGCCCGGAGGGCCTTGCGGCCCGCGGCGCCTTCTTGGACGCCTCCGTCGTCGAAGCGATGAATTTCGGCCTCGTCGATCCGACCGGGCCGACGGCGCGCGCCACACGAAACGTCCTGACAAGCGCCCTCATCCCGCCGAGCCGCCGCGGCTTCATGCGCAGCGACGTCCCCGACTGGTACGACCAGCAAGAGTGGGTTTTCATCGACTTCCGCGCCCACCGCACCTTCTCGCTCGCCGGCGACACCACGACGGCGACTCCGCTTTTCGCCTGGAACGTTGCCCAAGGTGCTGAAAACTTTGGCATCCTTTCCGAACTCCACGACCGCAATACCGCCGACTACGCGGGCGAAGCGCCGATGATCGGCTTTGGCGCCGGCTCCTACCTGCTGGCACTCGGCGACCGTGGGAAACCGGTCGTCCCGAGCTGCGGCGCCTTTGCCGCCGAAGCGACCGGCGTTGACGGCGGACTCCCCACCGACGGAGGCGCCAGCGATGCCGGCCCGACCAACGACGCGAGCGTCGCCGACGGAGGCACCGCCGACGCCGGAAGCGGCGATGCGGGATCGACGGCCGACGACGGCTCTTCCGAAGACCCCTCCGACGACGGCGGTTGCACGATCCCGGCGGCGCCCGCCGACCGAAACACGCTCGCCCTCGCCCCACTTCTCGCCGCCGCCGTCGCCCTGATCCGCCGACGCCGCGCGAGCTCGCAAAAGACCACGACGAAGGACAATTCTCAATGAAGACGGCAGTTTCGCGCTTCTGGTCTCGAGGAACTTCTCTCCTCGTGCCCGCCTTCCTCCCGCTGGTCGTCTACGCCTGCAGCAGCTCCGGCGAGGGGGAATACACCCCGCCGCCCGTCGATCTGCCCGACGGCGCCAAAGACGGTGCGCCGACCGACACCGGCACCGCCCCCGACGTCACGACGACGCCGGACACGGGTACCTCCGTCGACGCCGGCCCGGTCGCCTGCAACGTCTCGTTTTCCTACAAGCCGCCGGCCGGCAAGGTCGTCGGCTCCGTCGCAGTCGCCGGGGAATGGCAAGCGTTTGCGCGCCCCGGCGTTCCTCTCGTTGGCCCCGACGCGAACGGCACCTACACCGCCGCGGTGACCCTCCCGCCCGGCACGACGGGGCTCGTTGGCTACAAGCTGATCATCGACGGAAACTACGATTTCGACCCGGCCCAGCCGCTGCGTAAATTCGTCAGCGGCGTCGAAAATTCTGCGATTGAACTCGGCAATTGCGCCGCTGGGAGCCTCACGCTCGTTCAAAAGACGGCGACGCGCCCGAACGCCAATGGGGGGACTTTCGGAGCGACTGTCAAATTCACCGGTTCGCGGCCCCTCGATCCCGCCTCCGTGAAGGTTACGCTGAAGAAGGACGCCACCTCGGTCACCAGCCCGACGGCGACCGTCAACGCCGGTGCCCAGACGCTGACCTTCCAAACGAGCGGCCTAAGCGACGGAAAATACACCGCTCTCGTCGAAGCCAAAGGTACCGACGGGACACCCGCCGAGCCGCTGCGTTTGGTCTTCTGGGTCGAGCCCGAGACCTTTGATTGGCGGGACGCGATCATCTACATGACGATGACCGATCGCTTCGCCAACGGCGATCCTTCCAACGATCAAGCGCCTCCGGCAAATGTCGATTCCCGCACCGTTTACAAGGGCGGCGATCTCACCGGCGTTAAGAATGCGATCGCGAGCGGCTACCTCGATCAAATCGGGGTTCGCGCGATTTGGCTCTCCCCCTTCAACACGAATCCGGCTGGCGCCTTCGCCGCTTCCGACGGTGTCCACTCGGCGACCGGCTACCACGGCTACTGGCCGGTAAAGGCGCGCGAGGTCGACCCGCGGCTCGGCGGCGCCCCGGCCCTCAAGGCGGTCATCAAAGAGGCTCACGCCCACGGGATCCGAATCTTGATGGATTTTGTGGTGAACCACGTTCACGAGGACCACGAATACTTCAAAGCCCACCCCGATTGGTTCCGGACCGGCTGCGTCTGCGGCACGAACAACTGCGATTGGACCGACAAGCGCCTCGAGTGTTTGTTCACCCCGTACCTGCCCGACGTGAACTGGACGGTCCCCGAGGTTTCCAAGCAATTCGCCGACGATGCCGTCTGGTGGGTCGACGAGTTTGACCTCGATGGCTTCCGGCTCGACGCCGTAAAGCACGTGGAAGATCTGGCCGTTCGGAACCTCTCCGCCCGGCTCAGAAAGACCTTCGAGCCGGCCGGCACACGCCTCTTCCTCACCGGCGAGACGGCGATGGGGTGGAACGATTGCGGCAACTGCAACAAGAGCCAATACGACACCATCAGTCACTACATCGGGCCCTTCGGCCTCGATGGTCAAATGGACTTCGTGCTCTACCACGCCGTCCCCTATCGCTCCTTCGCCTACGGCGACACCGGCTTCATCCACGCCGACTACTGGGAATCCCAAAGCAATCTTCAGTATCCCGCCGGCTCGATCATGACGCCCTTCATCGGCAGTCAGGATTCCTCGCGCTTCTCTTCCCTCGCGACCTACCGCAACAATGGCGGAAACTTCGATCGCGGCATTGCCGGGAATCAGTGGAGCAACATCGCCGGCCCGAGCAACGCAGATGCCCTCGGCCGTCAGCGCGTCGCGCTTGCGTGGGTCCTGTCGCTACCCGGCGCGCCCCTCCTCTACTACGGCGATGAATATGGCGAATTCGGCGGGGCCGACCCGAACAACCGCGCCCTCTGGCGGGGCCAAGGCACCCTCAACGCCGACGAGCAGAAGAACCTCGCCTTCACCAAACTCGTCGGCAGCGCCCGCCGAGAATTGCCGGCCCTACGCCGCGGGGACTACCGCTCCGTCTACGCGACGGAAGACCAATTGGTCTTTGCGCGCCAAATCCTCGGCGGCCCGTCCGCATTGGTCGCCCTCAACCGCAGCACGAGCCCCTCGGCGACGACGGCAACTCTTCCCAATTCCCTCGGAATTGCCAACGGGACCGTCCTCCGGGACCGCCTCGGTGGCCCCTCCGTGACCGTTCAAAACGGCCGCATCACCCTCACGATCCCCGCGCAAGGGGCCGCCATCCTCGCTCCGTGAAGAAGCTCACCCCCCTCCTCGCCCGCCTCGCAGCCCTCCTTCCACCCCTCGCTCTCCTCACCCCCCGCCTCGCCCAGGCCGAAAATACGGCCCTGAGTACCGAAGAGCCCGTAAAACCACAGGTATCGGCGACTCCCTCCGGCGCAGCGGAAGGGGCGAACGAACCCCAAAAGCCGGCCCCAAAACCGGAGACCAAACCGGAGACCAAACCGGAGGCGCCGAAGGAGGAGACCTACCCGAGCGGCAAGTTCGAGTTCGGCTCCTACGGGCGCGTCCGCGTCGCCATCGACGGCCGAGGGGGGACCGGGCGCTCGTCGAACATCATCGCCTACGGCAGCCGCCTCGACGAAGACAGCTATTCCGAGTTTGAACTGCGTCGCGAGGATACCTGGAAAAAGGATTTGAAAACGCGCGTCGTCACGACGCTCGCGCTCTTCCCCCCCTTCTTCCACTTTACCGGGAATCCGACGCAGAGCATCGCCCTCCGGAACCTGTACGCGCAGACGACTTACGGAAAAGGGAATTTTTGGGTCGGCTCGCGCATGTACCGTGGCGACGACATCTATCTCCTGAATTTCTGGCCCCTTGATAACCAGAACACCGTCGGTGGTGGCGCCGGCTACACGCTCGGCCGCGGCAAAGAGGGGGACACCATGTTCGCCTTTCACGCCGGCATGCAGCGCCTCGACAACATCTTTCAGACCCAATCGATTCAGGCGGTCGCTCCCTACGGGTTCGGAACCGTCTCCATCCCAAAGGTCGATCGTCCGCGGCTGATTCAAAGCTACAAGATTACCCATTTCCTAAGAAATGGACCGGGCCGAACCGTCTTCGACGGGGACGACGCCAAGGGGATCAAGCTCGTCGCCTACGGGGAGACCCACGAGCTCGCCGCCGGCGTTCAACAGGATCCGCTGACCGGGAAAGACCGCGCGCTCCCCTCGGACTTCGGCTGGCTCGCCGGCGCGGAAGCGGTGTATTATACAGGCAAACGGGACACGTACGCCCAGCTCTTCGTGCGCCACGCCCGTGGCATCGCCGCCTACGACCCGCTGGCGACTCCGACAAGCTTTTCCAACGGTTACAAGACGTCGGGCGCCCACGAGACGACCGTCGCCATCGCCGGTAACGTCGAAGGGGAGACGCTCGCCGTCCAGTGGGGCGGCTACCTGCGCTTCTTCCGCGACGCGAGCGAAGCCTCATCGTCCCTCCAGAAGTTCGACGAAGGGACCCTCGTCGTCCGCCCGCGCGCCTACGTCAACGACCACTTCGGCGTCGCCGTCGAGGGGAGCTACCAGCGGCGGCGCTACGCGGTCCCCAACGCGGCCGCCACCGGCCAACTCGACGCCTCGGTCACCCGGTTCGGTCTCTTCCCGTTCTTCTCACCGGCGGGGCGCGGAAGCTTCAAACGCCCGGAATTCCGTGTGATTTATGCCGTCTCCCTCCGCGACGCCGGCGCCCGATCCCTCTATGCGGTCGGCGACCCCTTCGCGAGCCGGAGCGCCGAGCACTACCTCGGCCTCTCCGTGGAGTGGTGGTTCAACTCGTCGAGCTACCCGTGAACCAGCGCCCCGCCAAACCGGGCCCGCCGCTCGCCGCTCCGCACTGTTCGGATTTCCGCTCTCAGGAATGCCCATGAAGTCTCTTCGTACCCTGCTCACGCGCGCCTTGCAGACGCTCCCGCTCGTCGGTTTGATGGCCGGCTATTCCGCCTGCGTTTCGTTGCCCGAAGACACGAAACCGGCATTGAAAACCTGGGTTGAAGACTGGCGCGACGAGGTGATCTACCAGGTCCTCGTCGACCGCTTCGCCGATGGCGACGTCAACAACAACTACCTCGTAAGGCCCGGCGCCCTCGCCCGCTACCAAGGGGGCGATTGGAAGGGGCTCGAAGACCACCTCGACTACGTAAAAACCCTTGGGGTTACGACCCTTTGGATCTCACCGGTCGTGAAGAACGTCGAGACCGACGCCGACGTCGACGCCTACCACGGCTACTGGGCCCAAGACCTCACCCAGACGAACCCCCACTTCGGCAACAAAGCCGAATTGCGGAGCCTCACCAAGAAGGCGCATGCGCTCGGGCTCAAAATCGTTTTGGACATTGTCACCAATCACATGGGGCAGGCGTTCTTTTACGACATGAACTTGAACGGCAAAGCCGATATCCAGATCGGCGGAACCGGCACAAGCTCCCCGCTCACACGCATCTCCGAGTTCGATCCCGACTGGGATCCGCGTGGCGTCCAAGCGTCGACCTCCCTCGGCCTCGCCGGGCGTGCACCGCTCGTTTTCATCAATGATCCGACGATCAATCGCATTCCGCCGCAACCGGGAATCCTCGGAACGGCGCGCGCCTACCACGGTCGCGGTCGCATTATTAATTACGACGAAGAGGCACAAACCCAACTCGGAGACTTCCCCGGTGGCCTGAAAGACGTCGCCACAGAGGATCCGGAAGTCCGCGCGACGATGGTCGACGCCTATACCCGCTGGGCAGAAGAGGTCGACCTCGACGGTTTCCGCATTGATACGGTGAAACACGTCGAACACGAATTCTGGCAAACGTTTGGACCCGCGGTGCGGCAACGCCTCGCGAAACAGGGGAAGAAAAACTTCCTTATGTTCGGCGAAGCCTTCGATGGAAACGACGTAAAGCTCGGAAGTTACACCAAGAACGAAGAGCTCGACTCGGTCTTCTACTTCTCACAGCACTACCAGGTCTTCCGCGATATCTTCGAATATGCCCACGATTCGAAGGCCCAGAAGGGGACCGATCAAATCCAGAAGCTCTGGGACGATCGCTTCAAGAACTGGGGCGACAAGCCGGCCGATGGCGGCATCGGGATCGCACCAAATAAGGTGCCTGTCGGCTTCCTCGACAATCACGACGTCGCACGCTTCTTGTTTGAAGCCAAAGGGGACGTCGCCGCGCTCCGAAATGCGCTCACCTTGCTCAGCCTGGAGCAGGGGATTCCGTGCATCTACTACGGAACCGAGCAAGATTTCGCCGGCGGCAACGACCCGGCGAACCGCGAAGTAATGTGGCCGACCGGCTACTCGACGAGCGGGGACACCTTCCGTCACCTGGCGAAGGTCCTCCGGGTCCGCAAGACCTACGAGGTCCTTCGACGGGGCGATGCGAAGGTCGTCTGGGCAACGCCCCACACGCAAAATGAAGAAGACGCAGGGATTTTTGCCTTCGAGCGCGCTGGCGGCGACGCCGATGGCTACGCGCTGGTGGTCCTCAACACCAACGGGCGCAAGGCCTCCAGCACCTCCGACGGCGCCGCAGCGATGAAGTCCTCAAAGCCGGGGACGACCTTCGTCGACGTCCTCGACCCGAAGCGTGCAACCTACACGAGTGGCGGCGACGGCACGCTGAAGATCTCGGTCCCCGCCCAGAGCGGCATGGTGCTCATCCCCCAGGCCGACGCCCAGGACTGAACGACTCCACCGACACCGAAGAGGCCCAGGGTAACTTGGGCCTCTTTCCTTTTGGATTTCAGCCTTTTACGCCGCCGGCGGTGAGCCCCGAGATGAGCTGGCGCTGGACGATGTAGAAAAGGATCATCACTGGCGCGCTGACGAGGAGCGCGCCGGCGGCGAAGACGCCCCAGTTCGCGAGGTGTTCGCCGACGTAGCTCTGGAGGACGATCGGGAGCGTAAACGCGCTCTTCCGGGAGAGGAGCGTCGCCGCGAGGATGAACTCGTTCCAGGCGCTCATAAAGGCGAAGAGCGCGGTGACCGCAATGGCCGGTCGCGCCGCCGGGAGGACGACCTTCACAAAGGCCTGAAAACGCGTGGCTCCGTCGACCATCGCCGCCTCTTCAAGGTCGACGGGGATCGTCTCAATGGCCCCTTTCAATTGAAAGATCGCGAAAGGGATCGCGGTCGTCGCATACACGAGGACAAGGCCGCTTCGTGCGTCGAGCAAATGGAGATGCTCGAGGAGCACATACAGGGGGACGGCGCTCGCAACCGCGGGGAACATCTGCGTCGCGAAGAGGGTCCGTAGCGCCCCTTCTTTGCCGAAGAAGGGGAGACGGGCGAGCGCATAGGAGGCCGGGGTGGCGATCACGACGGCGACGAGCGCGGTCGCGAGGGAAACAATCAGCGAATTCCCGAGCTGGCCGAGGAAGAGGGCAAAACCGCCGGCGTGGTCCAAACCAACGAATTGCTTGAAGTTCTCGAGCGTCGGATGGGCGGGGAAGGGGACGACCCGCGGCTCTGGCGCATCGCCGCCCGCCGAGAAGGCGAGGGAAATCACCCAAAGCACCGGATAGACGGCAAAGAGCGTCGCCGCCGCAAGCACGGTGTGCGAGCCGATCGACACCCAGAGCGGGACACGCTCCTTGGGGGGACTCATTTGCTCGCCTCCGAAGTGCCCGAAAAGCGCTCACCAAGCCATTGAAGCGCCCGGGAACCGAGGAAGAGAATCCCAAAAATCACGACCGCATAGGCGGCGGCATACCCGTACTGAGCGTCCCGCGTGAAGGCCCAGCGGTAAGCGTCACTCACGAGGATGTCGGTCGTCCCATCTGGCTCCCCTTCGGAGACGAGAAAGACGACGTTAAACATGTTGAAGGTCCAGACGGCGCCGAGGGCTACCGACGGAAGGAGCGCCGGCCGAAGGAGGGGGAGGGTGACGTAACGGAAGCGCTGCCAGGGGGTCGCCCCGTCGACGTCGGCCGCTTCAAGGACGTCCTTCGGGATGCTCGTGAGCGCCCCCATGGTGACGACCATCATAAACGGGAAGCCGAGCCAGACGTTGGTCGTGATGTTGGCGGTGAACGCCGTGGAAAACTTCGAGAACCAGCTCACCGGGGCGACGCCGAAGAAATGGAGGATCCCGTTCACCGCGCCGTACTGTTTGTGGAACATCCCCTTCCAAGAGAGCGCCGTGACGTAGCTCGGAATCGCCCACGGGAGGATCAGCAGCGTCCGGTAGAGCGGCTTAAGACGCAGCGATTCCCGAGAGAGAACAACCCCCAACAAGAGGCCGATGCTCACGTGGAAGAAGACGTTGATGATCGTCCACAGGACGGTCACAAGTAGCGTCAAATAGAAGGAACCGTGCCCAAGGAGCGCGCCACCACGGGCGGTCAAAATTGCGATATAGTTCGTAAATCCGACGTAGGTCGGATCGCTTCGCGTGCCTGCGTAGAGGCTCGTGGCCGCCCCGGCGACGAGCGGCGCGACGACAAGCAGCGCGACGATGATCGCCGCGTGGGTCACATAGGCATAAGCGGTCTTCGAACGGCGAAGCTCCGCGCGAATATCGGTCTGTTTGGCCTGTTTGATTGCGGCAAAGACGGCGCCAAGAAGAAGCATTCCGAAAACCACGAACAGCGGCGTCTTCTTCGGCGGGGGCTCCCCCTGAAGAGGAGGTTTCGTCGCATCGGCGAAGCGGCGCCCCGCTTCCAGCACGGCGTCGTGAGACGTGGCGTCGCCACGGAGGACCTTCTTGAGCGCCTGCTCGACGGGGACCCACGTTGCCCGCATCGCGGGGGACGTCGGCGTCAGCTCGGCCTGGTCGGCGACCTTCCCAAAGGCGACCGTCGTTGCCGGGAGATCGACGCCGGCCGCGAGGGCGACCACCTGCTTCCCGACGGTCGCTCGCAGGCGCAAGCTCTCGGGATCGGTCGCCAAAAAGTTTGCAAGATCATGAACTTCCGGCCGCGCGGCGCCATCGGGCGTGAGGAACGCCGCCTCAACGGTCAAGAACGGGCGGGGGAGGGGACCATCGCTCGTGCTCGCAGGCGCCCCCGCCGCGGGTACATCAGCTGGTACATACAAAGGCGGCAGCGGGTAGACATCAATCGGGAATTTCGCGGAAAAATCGGCCAAAAACCACGGGCCGGAAATGACCGCTGCGACGCGCTCGGCGGCGAAGAGCTGGGAGACGAGCGCCCCGTCGGCATCGGGGACGACGACACCGCGCTTCTGCCACCCTGCGACCAAATCGAGAGATTTTTCCGCTGGTTCGCCGACGAACCCAAAGGTGCCGTCGGCGGCGATAAAGTGACTTCCGAAGGCGTGGACGAAGGGGGCCTGCCCGTAGGAACTCTGGATCTCGTAGGCGAGCGGCTTGATGCCGGCCGGATAGGTTCCGTGAAAGAGCGCTTCGAAGGAAGCCGGTTTGTTCGGAACGAATTGACGATTGACGATGAGGGCCAGGCCTTTGGAGGCGAGGGGAAACCCGTAGCCCTTCCCGGCAACAGTCAACGAACGACGTGCCGCCCCTTCGGCCGCAAAGGCTTGAATTTCTTTATCATCAACCTTCGCGACGAGCCCGTCGCGGACGAAGCTCCCGAGGCGCTCGTGGGCGTCGATGAAGAGATCGGGCCCATGACCGTGGGGGATCGCCGCCTCAAGCTTCGCCGCGTAGGCGCCGTGGGGGATCGCGAGGAGGTCGACGTGGTTTCCGGTCTTCTCTTCCCAGCGGCGTGTCGCCTGTTCGAGGGCCTTTTCTTCGTCGCCACGGTAGGCATGCCAAACGAAAATAGAGGGCTTTTCGGGACCGCATCCTACGGTAATTGCGCTGAGAGCAATGCCAAGAACTACGTAACGATTTCGTTGGGATAGACCGAGAAACGCCACGTTCACAGTGCCTTTTCCGTGGACGGATCGAACAAATGAACGCGGTGGGCTTTCACGGTCAGTGGAACGCGGGATTTCGGTTTGACAGTGCGGGCCTCTTCGGCGTCGAGCCGCGCGACGAAGGGGGTGCCGCCGAGATCGCCGTGGGCGAGCCCTTCGGAGCCGAGAGCCTCAACGAGGTCGACAGTGAGCTGGCCGAAGACCGGATCATCCCCGTGGGCGACGGCGACGTCCTGGGGGCGGACGCCGATGGTGACGGAGCGCCCCTCCTGGAGACCGGCGGCGAAGCGATCTTCATCGACGCGGAACTGGTAATTTCCTGGTTCGGAGGCGCGTTCGTTGGCACTCCAACGATTCCCCTGAAAGGCAAGCGTGCCCGGGAGAAGGTTGATCTTCGGCGACCCGAGGAAGCCGGCGACGAAGAGACTGTTCGGCCGCTCGTAGACGTCGAGCGGTGGGCCCGACTGGGCGACTTTCCCGCCGTGGAGGACCCAGAGCGTGTCGGCGAGGGTCATCGCTTCGACTTGATCGTGGGTGACGTAGAGGGTGGTCGCGCCAATACGCTCGTGCAATTTTCGAATCTCTACCCGGACTTCCGCGCGGAGGGCGGCGTCAAGATTGGAGAGCGGCTCATCGAAAAGGTAGAGCTGGGCGCGCCGGACGACCGCACGCCCCATGGCGACGCGCTGCCGTTGGCCGCCGGAGAGCTGCTTCGGCAAGCGCTCAAGGAGCGGGTCGAGGCCGAGCATGGTGCTCGCTTCGGCAACACGCGCCGCGATAATATCTTTAGGAGTTTTGCGGAGTTCCAGACCAAACGCGAGGTTGTCGCGGACGGTGAGGTGCGGATAGAGCGCGTAGCTCTGAAAGACCATCGCGACGTCACGATCCCGCGGCGGGAGTGCGGTGACGTCGCGGTCGCCGAGGGTGATCGTCCCCCCATCGACGGTCTCCAGCC
Source organism: Sorangium cellulosum (assembly GCA_020720045.1). Classification (GTDB taxonomy): domain Bacteria; phylum Myxococcota_A; class Polyangia; order Polyangiales; family Polyangiaceae; genus JAAFHJ01. The sequence continues at coordinate 22,212 of DYPH01000083.1, forward strand.
CGGCAACGGCGCGGAGGAGCGTGCTCTTTCCACAACCGCTCGGTCCGACGAGGACCGCGAAGCTCCCCTCGGGGATTTGCAGGTCGATTCCCCGCAAAATAGGATTGTTTCCGTAGGCTTTCGTGACGCCGCGAGCGACGCAGCGATCTTTCGCGGGGGGATGGGCCATCGTCGGGAGTTCCAGGAATACCGCAGCGATCTGGACTCCTCACCGGAAAACGTCGCGCGCTTCAAACAGAACTGTTTCCCGCCGGTCACTACGCATTGCGTTAGTGCCTACCGCAGCTCCACCGCTCCACCGCTCCACCGCTCCGCCGCTCCGCCGCTCTGCCGCTCGTCTCGCCTCAGCGGGCGGCGTCGAAGGTGTTGCAGGCGTCGATGCGGCCGCTGTCGAAGCCACGGCGAAACCAGGTCGCCCGTTGGGCCGATGAGCCGTGGGTCCAGCTTTCCGGGCGCACGGCGCGCCCCGCCGCCTTCTGGAGACGATCGTCGCCGATCGCTGCTGCCGCCCGGAGCGCCTCCTCGAGGTCGCCGTCGTCGAGGATCTTCCGCTGGGCGGTCGAGTGGCCCCACACGCCCGCGTAGCAATCGGCTTGGAGCTCCATTTTGACGGAAAGGGCGTTTGAGTCCTTGGGACGTGCCCTTTGTTCGCGGCGAACTTTCGTCTCTGTTCCGAGGAGCGTCTGCAGGTGATGCCCGATCTCGTGGGCGATCACGTAGGCCTGGGCGAAGTCGCCAGCAGCCCGAAATCGTTGACGAAGATCGTCAAAAAAGCCGAGGTCGAGGTACACCTTCCGGTCGCCGGGGCAATAGAAGGGGCCGGTCGCCGCGTCGGCGTCGCCGCAACGCGACGTCGTACGATCGGTAAACAATACGAGTTTCGTGCGCTCGTAAGGGACGCCAAGGTTGGGATAGCGGGCCCAGCTGTTCTGAACGTCGTCGAGGACGAACGAGGTAAAACGGGCGCTCGTGTCGTCCCCGGGGGGACCGCCGCCGCCGGCAGCAGTTGGGCCGGGACGGGCCGCCTGGGAGGTAGGAACCGGCCCGGCGACATCGCCACGGCTCGCGAAGAAGTTCCGTTTGAAGACGAGGCTCAGCACGAGCAGAACGATCGTCCCGCCGATGCCGAGGCGCCCCACAGGGAGACCGCCGCCCGAGGAACCGCCGCCGGAATTCCCGCGACGATCCTCGACGTCATTGCTCGGCCCGCGGTCTTCCCAGCGCATCGCTCAGATGTCCAGGTTCTTCACATTGAGCGCATTCGACTCAATGAACTCCCGCCGCGGCTCGACCTGATCACCCATCAAAATGCTAAAGATTTGGTCGGTTTGGACGGCGTCGTCCATACGAACCTGGAGCATTACGCGGGCGTTCGGGTCGAGGGTCGTCTCCCAGAGCTGGTCCGGATTCATCTCGCCGAGACCTTTGTAGCGCTGGATGTTCCAGCCCTTCTTGCCGCGGGTGTCGAAGTAATCGGCGAGTGCGTCGACGTCAGGGATCTCGGTCTCTTTGCCGGTTTCGAGCTCGTCGTCCGACTTTTCTGCGGAAGCTTTCTTGATGGAAGCGGCGAAGAAGGGGCCCTCGCCAAGGACACCGACGTCGTCATTCACCGCGAGCAGCTCTTCGTACTCGGCGGAGGTCACGAGCGCCCAATTGAGGACCGTCGGGCGGGCCGGCGAGCCGGGGCGCGGGTCGATGGCGATCGCCCAGGAGCCGTGCTCGGTCTCCTCGACGACCTGCATGGTGATCGGGAGGATGTCCGGGTACTTCTTCTCGAGGTAGGTGCGAATCTTCGCAGCGGCCGCCTCGGCATTTGCCTGCGTTTTCAGAGACTTCGCATCGATCTTCGCCTCGCGAACCGCCGCGGCGACGATCCGCGCATCGGCGCGACGATCGACCTTCGCGAGCACGCGACGGAAGTGGCGCAGGCGCTCGGCGACGCGAAGGAGCGGCGCCCCCTGGGTCGTCTGCGTGGCGCTCCGCACAAGGAGCCCGTCGACGCCCTGCTCAAGGAAGTAACGGTCGAGGGCCGGCTGGTCCTTCATGTACATCCCCTTTTTTCCACGCCAAACGCGGTAGAGCGGGGGCTGTGCAATATACAAGTATCCGCGCTCGATCACCTCGGGCATGTGCCGGTAGAAGAAGGTGAGGAGCAGCGTGCGGATGTGGCTTCCGTCGACGTCGGCGTCGGTCATCAGCACGATGTGGTGGTAGCGGAGCTTCTCGACGTCGAAGTTCCCCCCCTGCTCCGGCGACCCGATGCCGCAGCCGAGAGCGGCGATCAGGGTGCCAATTTCCGCCGACCCGAGCATTTTGTCGAAGCGGGCGCGCTCGACGTTGAGGATCTTCCCCTTGAGCGGCAGGATCGCCTGCGTCTTCCGATCGCGCCCCCCCTTGGCCGACCCACCTGCCGAGTCCCCCTCGACGATGTAGAGCTCCGCGTCGGCGGGATCCCGCGTTTGACAGTCGGCCAGCTTCCCGGAAAGAACCGAGTAGTCGGGCCCCTTCTGACGGACCATCTCGCGCGCTTTGCGGGCGGCGTCACGGGCCTTGGCCGCGAGGACCGCCTTTTCGATGATTTCGCGGGCAATCTTCGGATTTTCTTCGAAATATTGCCCAAGCTTGTCGACGATCACCCCTTCGGTGATCCCTTTGACTTCCGAGGAGACGAGCTTGCTCTTCGTCTGCGAGTCAAAGGACGGATCGGGGATCATGACCGTGATGACCGCCGTCAATCCTTCGCGAATGTCTTCGCCGGACAGGCCGTTCTTCACGTCTTTGAAGAGGTTTGCCGCTTGACCGTAGCTGTTGAAGACGCGCGTCAGGGCCGCCTTCAATCCGGTAAGGTGGGTGCCACCGTCCCGGTTGTGAATGTTATTCGTGTAACAGAAGATTTGCTCGGCGTAGGAGGAGTTCCACTGGAGGGCCGCCTCGATGGTGATCACGGCGCCGGAGTCGGCCGTCCCATCGGCCTTTACGGAGATAACGTGCTCGTGGACCGGCTCCTTGGTCTTGTTAAGGAGCGCGACGAACTCTTTGATCCCGCCTTTGTACTCAAAGACTTCGCTCTTTCCGTCGGTACGTTCGTCGGCGAGACGGATCACGAAACCGGCATTCAAGAAGGCGAATTCTCGAAGGCGGCTCGCGATGATTTCGTAAGAAAAATCGATCGTTGTGAAGATTTCGACGTCCGGCTTGAAGGTGACTTTCGTCCCCGTCTTGTCGCTCTTTCCGACGATGACGAGCGGCGCAACCGGGATCCCCTTCCGGAATTCCATTGCGTGAACGAGCCCGTCCCGCTTGATCTCCAGCTTGAACCACTCGGAGACCGCGTTGACCGCCGAGACGCCGACGCCGTGGAGGCCGGCCGAGACCTTGTAGCTCGAGTGATCGAACTTCCCGCCGGCGTGGAGGATCGTCATGACGACCTCGGCAGCGCTCACCTCGCGACCGATCTTCTTCGATTGTTCGGCGTGGATCCCGGTCGGGATGCCGCGGCCGTTGTCTTCGATGGAAATGCTTCCGTCGAAGTGGATGGTCACCGAAAGCAAGGAGCAGTAGCCGGCGACGTGCTCGTCGACCGAGTTGTCGACCGCCTCCCACACGAGGTGGTGGAGGCCCGACCCGTCGTGGATGTTTCCGATGTACATGCCGGGGCGCTTGCGGACCGCCTCGAGCCCTTCGAGGACCGAAATACTCTCCGAGTTGTACTCGGCGGCGGTGGAAGGCTCGGCGGCGGTCGGGATCACGTCGGGGGTCGTCATGGGAGGAGGGCGTTTCTAGCGGAATTTCGCAAATTTCGCCAAAGGAACTGCTCGCATTTCCCTGAATAAAACCGGACTTTTACGAACTATTTCCCGGCGCTAGTAAAACCTGCCCATTTCGGACGGAAAAATCGGTCCGCGCCGCGCGATCCATCGGCAGCAAATCGGGGCGGGTCGTCGTCAAAAAGACCTGCCCCTCCTGGGCGCGGAGGAAGTCGAAAAGGGCGGCGGTGCGCTTCTCGTCGAGCTCGCTGGATACGTCGTCGAGGAGGAGGATCGGACGCACGCCGCGCGCCCGTTGGAGCACGGCGATCTCCGCGCTTTTCATCGCCAAAACGGCGGCACGGTGCTGCCCTTGGGAGGCGACTCCGCGCATGCCGACGCCGTCGAGCGCGAAGGTGACGCCGTCCCGGTGGGGGCCGACCGTCGGCGCGCCGCGGTGAAGGTCAAGGGTGCGTCGCTCGGCGAGCTTGCTCCGCCAAGCGTCGGCGGTCGTCGGGCTATTCGGTGCATAGTGCAACGAAAAGGTGAGGCCCGGCGTGCCGATCTCCCGGAACGTATCGGCCGCCGCCTCGCCGAGCGCCTCCGCCGCCGCCTGGCGCGCCACCACGACGGCGCGTCCATGCTCGACGGCGAGCGCCTCCCAGCTCTCCAAATCGGAAGCAGCCGTCCCCCGCTGGACGAGCGCCGCCTGGCGCTCTTTGAGGGCCCGCGACTGCGCTTCGTAGGCGTGCGCCGCGGCCGGCCGAAGGAAGAGGGCGATGCGATCGAGGAGGCGGCGCCGCTCGCTGTCGGGACCCATGCCGAGGGCGAGCTCCTGGGGGTGGAAGACGACGATCGGCGTCCGTACCGCGTAGGTCAGGAGTGTATTCGGGCGTTTGCCGTCGATCCGCACGTCCCGTTTGCCGCGAGCGACGACGATCGATTGGGCGCGGGAAAGGCCATCTTCGCGGAGTTCGCCGGCAATCCGGACCGAAGCTGCGTCCCGACCGTGCGTGCCGATCTCCAGGATTTTGCTGGTCCGAAAGCTCTTCGACGTCGCCAGGACATAGATCGCTTCGAGGAGGTTCGTCTTCCCTTGGCCGTTGTCGCCCCCGAAGACGTTGAACCGATCCCCAAAACGGAACTCGCCGTCGACCAGGTTTCGCACCTGGGAGACAGCGAGCTTCTCGATGCACAATGCATGCATTCGAGCCGACTAGATCAGCATCGGCATGACGACGGCGAGGAAATCGCGGTCGGCGTTGTTCGAAACCGGGCGAAGGACCGCCGGATCGAGCTCGCCAAAGAGGCTGAGGGTGACCTCCTCCTCATTGCCGAGAGCCCCAAGAACATCGAGGAAATACTTCGCGTTGAAGCCGATCGTGAGCGCGGGGCCCTCATACTCGGCCGGCACTTCGTCGAAGCCGTCGCCGCTGTCCGGCGACTCGGAGGTGATCCGGAGCTGATTCGGTGCAATATGCAGCTTTACGCCGCCGTTGCGCTCGCTCGCCGCAATGGAGACGGCGCGGAGGGCATCGGCGAAGGCGGCCCGCGGGACTTTGACCGACTTGTCGGCGTTCTGCGGGATGACCTGCTGGTAGGGCGGGAACTGGGCTTCGACGAGCTTCACGCTGAAGGTGAGCCCTTCCGCCTGGAAAAACGCCGACGCGCCGCTCTGGGTGATTTGCAGCGAGGGCTTTTCGCCTTTGCCGTCCCAGGTCGCGAGCACTTCGTCGCAGAGGCCACGAAGCTCGGAGATCGCCTTCTGGGGGATGAGCATCGCCGCGGAGGCCTGCTTGCCGGCGACCTTCATTTGCATTTTCGAGAGGCGGTGACCGTCGGTCGTCACCATGCGGACGAGATCGCCATCCCACTCGAAGAGGGCCGAGTTGAGGTGGGCACGGGTCTCGTCGCTCGAGATCGAAAAGCGCGTCTTATCAATGAGTTCGCGAAGAACTTCGACGGGAAGCGCGAGGCTCGCCGCCCCTTCGGCGGGGGCCGGCAGCGGCGGGAAGTCGTCCCCCGGGAGGCCGCGAAGCGTGTAGCGCCGGGCGCTCCCTTGGGCCTTCAGCGTCGTCTGCGCGTTTTCGCCGGTCGTGATGTGGATCGGACCGTCGGGCATCATTTTGACGCGCTCGAGGAGGTCTTTGGCCGGCACCGCGACGGAGCCCCCTTTCTGCACGTCGGCGGTGACCCGGCCGAGGAGCGAAATGTAGAGGTCGGTTGCGGCGATCCGAAGGGCGTTCGGGCCGTCCACGGCGAGGAGGACGCTCGTGAGCGCGGGCATCGTGCTCTTTTTCTCAGCGACGCCCTGAACGCGCGAGAGGAGACGAAGGAGGTCCTTTTTGGCGACGGACAGTTCCATGGGAGCGCGCACCCTACTCGGTCTCCGTCGTGCCGGAACCCCCTTTCGCTGCTTCGCGGGCGTTCTCCCGTTTGGCCGCTTGGCGGGGGTCGGGCGGCGCGCGCGTCTCGGATCTCTTCTCTCTCGAAGAGAGAGAATTAAAGAATTGGATCGTAGGATCTGTAGAGCCTGTGGATTCTGGGGATAACCGAAATTCAGAAGCAAGATCGTAGAGATCGGATCCACCGATCCTGGGGAGGCGATCGACGATCCCGGCGGGGAGGGGCGGGGAGAAGAAGGGCTTCGAGTTCTCCACAGCGGTTCTCCCGGGGGTTCCACCCCACCCAGATCAGAGGTTATCCACAGCCCCCGTGAGCCCCTTCGCCGGCCGTCGGGAACGGGATCATTCGTCCTCGTCGCCGACCTGCCAGGCTTCCGTGAGCGCATCGATGAACGCCTGCTCGTCGTCGTTCGCTTCGCCATCGCCTTCTGCAACCAATTGAAGTTGCTCGATCAATGACGCGAGGACCTCCGCGGGGAAGAGCTCGCCGAAGGCTTCGATGGTGTCTTCGATGAGCGCGTCCCCCTCCTCAGACGCGTAGGTTTCCGCCGCGCTCGCCAAGACGTCTTCGGGATCCTGACAGGATCCGAGCGTAGGCGGTCCACCCCTCGATCTGCTCCTTCTTGTTTCGCTTCTTGCCCGCGAACGCCACCTCACGAAGCTCACGAAAGCGCTTCCCGATGGTCTCGCGGACGAGGAAGGCGGTCACAAAGGGGGGCGTGTAGAAGATGCCGTCGGCATGCCGCTTCGACGCGCTCTGCGCGCCGCCCCGCTTTCGCGACGGTGCTTCCGGCGGGATGCTGCCGGTGCTCGCTGCCTTGCGCAACTCGTCGAGGTCGCTGATCGACTGCTCGAAGATGTGGCCAAGGACATCGACGCTCACATCCTCGTGGAAATCGTACTCGGCGATCTTCTTGAACTCTTCGCAGAGGGCATCGGAGACCTGGAGCTGACCGATCTCCGGCGTCTCGCGAAAGAGCCCGCCATTGTAGGCAGGGATATGGAGCGACGAATTTCCACCATCCACCGCGCGGAACACGGCGAGGAAATTCTCCCACACGGGGCGCGGATGGTAGGGATCCTTGTGACGAAAGGCCTCTAGGTAGCTGCTCGGAATTGCAATTTACACGGGATGTGATCAAAGCAATG
>DYPH01000213.1 GCA_020720045.1 Sorangium cellulosum
ACGTTCGGGATCCGTGTGTATTCGTTCGGGTCAATCGTCATCAGGGTTCCTCCCAAAACGTGTGGTGTGATTTTCGGCTCGTCGCGCGAAGACGCGACGCAAACGCGCGGAGGAGGCTACCCGGGGGCGAACGGCAGACAAGGGGAAACACAAGCCAACGCGAGATTTCCCATCGGACAGGGAGCGCCTTGGGTCAGGTGCCGTCACGACGGTCGGCGCGGCTGCTCAGACGCCCTGCGCGCGCACCGAGGCACTCCACCGCTCAATCGAACTCTCGAAGCCGACTTGCGCGACGTTCGAATACGGCGGGCCCCGCGGAGGTCCCGGCGACTGTAGCAAAATGCCTCACCTGTCCCTGCCAAAACCGTTGGATTTATTTGGGAACGTTGGTTGACGCCCCGATGGCTCCATGGTCCCGTTGAGCGGCCCTCGCCCGACCTCGTCGGGTGAGCGCGTGAACAGACTTTGGAGGCTCTATGAGACATGGAAGATTTTGGTGGGTCCCTGGGATTCTAGTGACGAATGCCGCGCTCGGCTGCTCAACGAGCAGCGCACCGGCGGAGACTGTCGAAATGCAGCAGGCCGCGCTCGGAAAGGCGCCTGAACGCACAGCTCCCCCGTCGGCGGAGTTCCCCGCACCGACGGCTTCGTCTCGACGCGTGGAGTGTACAACGGCACCGGCGGCTTCCGTCGACACCGCGGCGCGCCACGCAGAGCCTGCGCGAGGAGCGCCGGCGTTTGACGGAGATCGATCTGGCACGGAAAGCGACGCGGAGCGGGCGGAGCGGAGCCGCTCCGAAGACGCATACCGACGCGAAGTCGCCGCCGAGAACGCAGAGGCCGCGAAGCGCGTGCCGCCGAAGTCGCCGCAAGAACAGGCGCTGGACCAGCAACGCGCCGTCGTTGCCCGCGCGCAAAATGCTGCGTTCGAACAGGCGCTGAACGCGCAGAAATCGCGACTTGACGCCCTGAGCGAACGCGAGCGGCTCGCCGCCTATTCGGCCCTGAAGGACCAATACCTTGGGGGGGCGAAATGATTCGCAAGTTTGCGGGAGCAGCCGCTGCCCTTCTGGCGGCCATCTTCACCACCAACAGCGCGTTCGCCGGAGCTGGGCGTGCGCAAGCGGTGCCGTCGGGCGACCGCTTTACCGTCCTGACTTGGACGCAACCAGCCTTGTCATCGGCGGTTATCGAGACGACGGCGCTCTCACCCTCAACCGCCGACACGGTTCTGTATGTCTTCAGCGGGAATGCACTCAATCAGTATTTTGCGGGGAACGACGACCGTCCCGGAGGTGGTCTGAGTTCGCTCGTTAGCGTCGTCAACACGAGTGCTTTCTCTCAAACGCGTGTGATTGTTGTTCGGGCCTACGGCTCATCGAGCTCAGGAAACGGAACGATTCGGATCACCAAGTCAGCGCTCTATGGCGGAGGAACCACGACAACCACCTATCCGACCGTATTCGAGGCGGGGAGTTCGATTTCGCTCGGTAGCTACGCGCCACAAATGCACGTCCTTACGGTCGAAGAGCAGCGTGGACAGGCGAACACGGTCTTCTTGCTTGCCGACCAGGCCGACCCATCGCGAGCCCACGCAACGGCGTTTGACGACGACAATGCGCTCGGACTGATGTCCTTCGTCCATGCAAACGAAGGGTGTTCATCGGGTAGCAGTTGCGTCGCCTTCGTCGGTACGCCCTGGCACCCGGGCGACAGCACGATCGGCCTCGCCATTGGGTCTCGAAGCACGACGCTATTGTGGGATCCAGATATGCACGTCGCAGGTGCCGATCCGGACGCGGACGGCCTTTCGACCGCGCTTGAAAATGCCTTGGGGACGCTCCCCAATGACAGCGATACCGACCATGACGGCCTAATCGACGGAATCGAAGTTATCGGCGGCAATGAGGCGGCGGCTGGCGCAGACTGGCGGCAAGTTCGCTATCCGTATTTCGGAGCGAACCCGCTCCAAAAGGATGTCTTCGTCCAAGCCGATTGGAACGAGTGTAAGTGGACCTCGGCGGCGGACGCAGGAAAGTGCAAATTCAACCCTCGCTCCGCGAGCGAAGTGCCGACTCCGGATCGCTTTCGTTTCACCCCCGCCTACGCCGAAGCGGTCGTCGCCGAGTACGCGGCGGCAGGAATCGCGGCCCATATCGACATCGGCGTGAACCCGACCGGCGGAATGTTCGGGCTGCCACCTGTCTCCTTTGCCTACGGCGCCTGGGGAGGGGCTGCGCGTCGCTCCGACTTCTTGGAGGACAACAATCATTGTCAGTACCGCGTCGGCGCGCGCGCCACGACGTTCCACTTTCAGAAAGTAAACGGGACGGACGGCGGACAGGCGCAAAACACGCCCTCCGCGTGTGCATACACGAGCGACAAGCCGTGGGACTTTGCCCACGAACTCGGCCACCAACTCAATCTCGATCATGAGCCAAAGTTCACCACCGGCCTGCGGCTGAATGGGGCGCCAAACTACGTCTCCATCATGAATTACTCATACAGCAAGAACCGAGGCACAGGGATGTGGCCGTTTTCGGACGGCAGCGAGAACGATTGGGATCTCCTACCGACGGCGATGGATGAGGGGACCCCCCTCACGCCGACACGGGCGGCCTACGTTCACGACGTATTTAACTACAAGCTTCAGGACAATCGCGTCGATTGGAATCGCGACGGCTATTTCACGCCGGGGACCGTCAAAGCGGCCTCCAGTTGGAATTACTCGCTCGGCGAATGGAACCTGTCCAAGGTGATCCCGCCCTCCACCGCCGACTCCTTCACGCCCGGAACGGCGCTCTCGTGGCTTCCGGCGAGCGCTGGCAAGCCGTCGACGCTCTTCTGGTTCGTTCGAAAACTCGATCACCTGCTCGCGTACACGACGGGGGCGGGGTTCAGCGCGCCGTCGTCCTGGACCCTCGATCCGATCGTACAGGCGCCGGCAAACCTTTCCGGTATTGCCGGGGCACCAGCAGCGATCCGTACGGTCCAGGGCGCACCCGAACTCGTTCTGGCCGTCCCCAAAGACGACGGGTCGATTGTCGCGTTCCGAGGGGCCTGGCACGCCTATTCGGCGTCGTACACGCCCCTCGAGTGGTCGGCCCCGAAGACCTTGAAGGGACCGACCAGCCCGGCGGTCTCCGGCGGTCTCGCAGCGACGATCGACGGCACGACGGTTTCTGTCTTTGCGGCAACCTTCGACTTCACGGACGGGTATCGACTCCACGAGTACACGTGGAACCTTGCGACGGACGCTACGAGCGATGTGGTCGTCTCACGCTTGGACGGCAGCCCGGTTGTTCCTGATGGGAACGGCGTCGGCGTCACGCAGGGCTATGCGCCGCCGAACGACGGAGCGCTGGGTGCCGTCGTGTCCGGGGCAGTGTTGGTAGTGCCCGAACGGAAGAGCACGCCGACCGGGGTCCTCTACGCATCCGCCCTACACACCTACCTTAGGCGGCCCGGCGGCTGGCGCGAACTGCCATCAATCGCCAAGGAAGAGTGCGCAGGCGCGCAGCCATCCATCGCGTATGTGCCCTTCGACGCCGGAACGCCAGCCAGCGGCCGGTTCTATGTGAGCTTTCGGAGTTCCGCTCAGGAAAACAACCAGTTTAAGCCGGGTCGCCCGTTTCACATGGTGTTCTCCGAAGGGAACCAGCCGCTCCTCGCAGGCTTTCAGCGTATGGACTGGCCGAATTCGAGCACCATCATTGGCGATCAATGGCGCTGGACGGAAGCCAACGTGCCGTTGCTGTTCGATCCTGCGTTCCACCCGCAGTTGCAGATGGCTGAAATCGTCTACAACGGCGGTGCGAATAAGAACTGGTACGAAGCTTTCTTCGCCCCGTATGCCGACAACATCATCCCCTTGGTCGCGCAATCGCAGAGCGACCTACCCGCCTTGCGCGGCGCTCTTCGATGTTCAATGCTCGGGGGCGATTGCGACTGCCGGACCCGCTGGAATTCGGGGTGCGAATGAACGCGCTGCGTAGCCTCACGGCACTCGCGGTGCCCGTCTTGCTTTCGTGCAGCAGCAGCTGCGGCACGTCGCCAGCCGCGGATGGAGGCCTCCCGGATGCGGGGGGCCCCCTTTCTCTCGACGCAGGTCCTGACGCCGCCGCCCTCCCGGCGCTCGGATGCCTCCCGGTAAAAGCCTGGGCAGCTCCTGCCGCCAAGGCACCGCTCCCGGTGACGCCGAAGTTCCTCTGGCGAAAGAAGCTCCTCCCCTACGACCTCACCGCCATCACGGGTTTGGTCGTCCGAAGCGGGAAGCAGATCGCGTTTAGCTACCACCAGCTCTACGTCTTTGATCTCAGCGGCAATCCCGTATGGGAAACCCGGTATCCAGGCGCCCATTTTAGCAGCGGCGGCGTGGTCGCCGACAGCGACGGGAACTACTACCAGTTCGCCGACCAACTCTATTCCTACTTCCCGGATGGGCGTCTCCGCTGGAGCAAGACCTACCCGAACATGTTTCGCGGGGCCGACACCTTCGCGTACGTACCTATCGTCCGCGGAAATACCGATCTGTTCTTCCGCTCATCCGACGGAAAACTGCGACGTGTCGACGCGAAGACCGGGAAGACCATTTGGGAGCGAGATCTCCCCCGCGAGCCTCTCGCGATAACCGCGTTTGGCGGTCACATTTTCGATTACGTGGGACACGCCTGGAACTCAGAAACCGGCGACGGTTTTTCGGTCGCCATCGACGGATCCCCTTTTGTACCTTTCGCCGCGCTGCCCGACGGCAACGTGTGGGGTGCGGTCGGAAGATTGGGTTCCTACGGAAAGGCCCGACTCACACTCGTCAACTCCTGCTTGGCGCCCCTCCGCGCGAGTTCAAATCGCGTGCTCGCAGTCCCTGGCCCATTCGACTATGCCCAGCGCATTTGGGAGTCTTCGATCGCCGGGAATCACTACGTATATCGCCCGCTCTCGCTCACCGAGAACGGTCCTGACAGCACCATGGCTGCCCGACCAGTGCTTGCGGGCGCTGATGGTACTCTCTACACGTCCACCGAGTCGCCGACAGATGGCGTCAACCGGAGCACTCTGCTCGGGTACTCCACAGAACAAGTCGAGACAACGCGCGTGGAGTTCGATGGCGGAGTATACCTAGAGGGCGGATCGACGATCGACTCCGACGGCGTCCTCTACTCCGTTACCCTTGAAAAGGACGGCGTCTACATGCTCGCCGTACAAACGCGGAGCCCGGGCCTCTCAGAGATGCCGCTGGGAACGCTCTTGGAGGATGAACGCCGAACAGGCTGGCCGAAAGACCATCTCTAGGTAGCTGCTCGGAATTGCAATTTACACGGGATGTGATCAAAGCAATGT
>DYPH01000354.1 GCA_020720045.1 Sorangium cellulosum
GCCCGGAAGCTCTGGACGACGAAGCGGGCCTTCTGTTTGGCGAGCCAAGAGTAAGCACTGGTCATTTCCGGAAGCGGGGCCAGGTTGTTCGCGAAGTTGCCATTGGTGTAAAGAATTCGGGCCTGGGGGGCGACCTGAGCGACGACGCTTGAGACCCAGTGGCCGTGGCCGTCGACGCATTTCCCTGAAATGCATACCGATTGGGTGTCGGGAATGCCGTCGCACGCGGCCACACATTGAGCATCAGTGGTGCACGCGTGGCTCTGGCCGGGCGCTTGGTACTCGACGCCGCCACTCGCGAACACCTGGTGCGTGTCGCGGACGAGGCACCCGCCGGGGTCGATCACGCCGATCCGCTCGCCGTCGCCGCCATAGCCGGCGCTGAGGAAGGCCGTGTCGGCTTGAGAGGTCGACACCGGGTCTGCGGCGGCGTGATTTTCGATCGGGCCGGCGTCATCTTCGACGATGCCGGAAAGGAGCGGATCGAAGGCGATCGCCCACAGCTGGGCACCAGTGGCGTGCCCGGTGAGCATCGGGATCGGGTCGTCGTAGCCGCGGGCGTTGAGGATCCCCGCCCCCTCCATGAGCCGGCGGACGTCGACGCGCTTCGCGTCAAATTGCTCGGGCGTCGCGTCGAGCAGCACCGTGTAAACGAGACCAAACGCGTACGTCTTTTCCTTGCCCCCGGGCGCGGCGATTTCGTTCGCGAGCCGTTCGCTCAAGACGCCTCGCTTGGCGAAGCAGGCATCTTCTTCTTTTTGCATCGCCGCATCGATGCTCATCGTCGTTCCGTCCGGAAACCGAGCGGTTCGTTCGCGCGGCGACTTGGTCAGCGTCACCGTCGTGCCGAGGCAGGGCAAGTGCCGCTGGGTCACGTAGTCGACGGGCGGCTGCTCCACGGGGACGACCGCTGCCGCCGGTTCTCCGGCGCTACATGCCGCAAGTGCCGGCAAACCTACACAAATCCAAAACCATCTCATGGCGGTACTCCTTGCATGCCTTCGGAGGTCGGGACGAAAGCCGCCCGCGCCGAA
>DYPH01000084.1 GCA_020720045.1 Sorangium cellulosum
GACGCGTTTGCATCAAACTCCGCGCCGTCTCCCGCTTCGCGGACGGACGCGTTTGATGCCCCGGTCAGCGTCGTTCCTGGCGTTTTTTCGTGGCGCCGCCTAGGTCGCGAGGGCGATGACGATCCCCGTAACGGTACTGACCGGCTTCCTCGGGAGCGGCAAGACGACGCTCCTCAACCGCCTCCTCCGCGATGAACGCCTCGCCGATGCACTCGTGCTCGTCAATGAGGTTGGCGCCGTCCCGCTCGACCATTTGCTGGTCTCCGAAGTGCGCGAAGACGTGGTCGTTCTCGCTTCGGGCTGCGTTTGTTGCTCGGTGCGCAATGATCTCGTGCGTACCCTCTGCGACGCCTACGTGCAGGCTACACGCGGTACGATGAAGCGCTTTTCCCGCGTCTTTCTCGAGACTACCGGGCTCGCCGATCCGACGGCGGTCGTGCAGACGCTCGTCAAGAACGGCCTTGTCGCGCGCGGTTTCCACCTCGACCAGATCATCACCACCTTCGACGCCGTTCTCGGCGTGCAGACGCTCCTCCGCCACGAGGAGGCCCAACGCCAACTCGCCCTCGCCGATCGCGTCGTGATTACGAAATGCGATGAACTTCAGCCCCTTGGCGCCGATACCAACTCCGATGATCTCACCCGCATCGAGGAACTCCTTGCCGCCCGCAGCCCACTCGCGGCGGTTCAGCGCTCCTTCCGCGGCGAGACCGACCTCACCCCACTCATCGTCGGCCGCGCGCGCGGCGAACTCCCCGACGCACGCCCGAAGCGGACGCTCGCCATGGCGACCGACCCTGCCGCCAAACCGATCGAGGACGCCGTCCATGGGGACGTCCGGACGGCGAGTGTCATCCTCGAACAGCCCGTCCCCTTTGCGATTCTCTCGGCATGGATCGCCATGATTTCGCAGATTCACGGCGACAAAATTCTCCGACTCAAAGGGATCGTTGCGACGACCGACGGCCCGTCACAAAGCGGGCCTGGCGCCGTTTGCGAACAGCCGGTCGTGATCCAGGCGGTTCAGCACGTCGTTTATCCGCCCGAGCGCCTTCGCACCTGGCCTTCGGAGGACCACCGGTCGCGTATCGTCCTCATCGTGCGTGGCATGGAAGACCCCCTGTTTGCGGGTCTTGTCGCGAGTCTCGAAGGGCTTGGGCGCTCGTAAAATCAAGGACATACGTGGCGGCGTCAGTCACTTGCCTGTTCCCGCGTTTCCACTGCCTTGGAACATGATACCGCTGCTCGGAATAGCCGGCGGTCGCCCGTGCATTGGAGGCATTCATGATCCGTAAGACGTTCCTTCTTTTCTCGCCGTGTCCCCCCTCGCCGCGTGTGCCGGTGCTGGCGCAGCGAGTCGACCGGCCGACATCTCCGCAAGCCATGCGACCGGAGAGAGCGCGGCCCCCGCCGGCGCCTGCAACCCCGCTGCGAAGCCGAACCAGGTCACCCCGTTCGTCGCCGACTGGACCGACGGCGAGCGCTCGTCGCTCGAAAGTGCGATGAAGAAGGGGGTCGCCGTCGTCTCGTGGACCTGCGAAGGGGTGAAAGTCCTCCCCGCCTGCCGCGTAAAAGGCGACTACGCCTATTCGGGTGTAAGTCCGAAGAGCCGCCTCGTGAAAATGCACGACGCCGGCGAAATTCGCGCGAACATGCCGGGCACCGCAGCGGCGAAGTTTGAAGCGGAAATGAAGCAAAATCGTGAGCTTGCGCTCGCGTTCAATATCGTCGGGACCAAGGCGACCTCGGTGACGGGCGCTGAGCGGAGTTCCCTCGAGGGGAGCTGCGAAGGGGCAACTCATTTCGTCTACTCGTCGGAAATGGGCGCTTTTAAGATGGCGAGCGTCGCGGCGGGGTCTGTGAAGGCGGCCGCCCAGCTCTGGGGCTACGGCACCGCCGGCGGCGCGGAGGGGGATCGCTCCTCCGAGTCCCAAGACGGCGACGTTGAGGCCTGCAAGGAGGCGTCGTCGAGCGACGAAAAGCCCCGCAACGGCTGCGAGGCGCTCGTGCGACTTACGCTCCTTCCGATCGTCGATAAGGCCGAGGTCGTCGTCAAGGTGACGAAGGGGAAGGACGACGACAAGAAGCCGACGCCTCGCGGCGGTCGTCGCCAAGCAGTACAATGGCGGCCACCCGAAACCGCTCAATAAGGACCAGGTTGCCGTTCTCCGGAGCAAACAGGTTTCGCTCCTTGGCCGCTTCCAGACGACCTGCGACGCCGGCGAAGCACAGGCCTGCGGTGCCGTCGGCGCGGTGATCGAAGACCTCGACGAGGACGTCCGCAAGAAGCTGCCGAACCTCACCGGCGAAACCATCGCGAAAGCCTACGAGAAGGGCTGCCAAGGCGGCGAACCGGGCAGCTGCACCTACCTCGACAGCTACCGCCTCCGCGGTGGTGACGGCGCGGTTAAGAATCCGGCGTCCTACCGCCAGACGATCGCCGTTGGGTGCCGAAAAGGGGCGGTCGAGGCGTGCTTTGAAGATGGCAAGAACTCACTGACCGGCGTCGGTGGCAAAGTCGATCTCGACGATGCCTACGCCGCCTTCGTCCGCGCTTGTACGGGCGGGGACGCCAACGCGTGCACGGTCGCTGGAGCGCTCGTCGACAGCGATTGCGCCGCGCGGGTCTCCCTCCTCGACGACGACGACGAGTTCTACACGCCTCGCGAGTTCGCGGCGGCGTGCAAAGCTCCCGGCCGTTCCCTCGATGCCGGAAAGGCGAAGGCCTACTACGGCGTCGCCTGCAAAAAGGGCATCAAGGCCGCCTGTACCTTCTGAGAATCTTAGCGTTTTCCTGAGGTCGCGAAGAACGCCGTCGCCCCGAGCGACGGCGTTTCGCGTTTGTTCGTCAGGCAACGAACGTCAAATCGGTCGCCCCTGGCATGAGACCTTTTTCCACCAGCCAATCGGCGTTGAAAAGCCGCGACGCGTACCGCTGAGCGCCGTCGCAGAGGATCGTGGCGACCGTTGCGCCGGGGCCGAGCTTCCGCGCGAGCTTCACCGCGCCGACACAGTTGAGCGCCGCCGAACCGCCGACGAAGAGACCATCCTTCTTCAGAAGCCAGTGGGCCATCTCGACCGCTTCGCGGTCGGTCCCTGCGAAGGCACCGGCGAGCTTGGAACGTGCGAAATTCTTGGTAATTCTGCGAATTCCGATCCCCTCCAGCACGCTGCCGCCGCTCGCATCCAGCGAACCGTGATTGACGTGGTTTTCCAGCGAGCTCCCCTCGCAGTCGATCAGCCACGATTGAACGGCGGGCGCCGCTTCTGCGAGGTAGGCGGAGATGCCCCCCAGCGTCCCTCCCGTACCGGCGCTGCAGATGAATCCGTCGAGCGTCGGAGCGTCGGCGAGGATTTCGGGGCCGGTCGTCGAGAAATGGGCCTCAGCGTTTGCCGGATTTTCAAATTGATCGGCCCAGAAAGCGCGGCGTTCTTCGGCGAGTCGTTTCGCGACGTGGTAGTAATTTTCCCGGTTTGCAAATGGGACGGCGTCGACGAGGTGAAGTTCGGCGCCGAGGGCCCGGAGCAGGTCGAGTTTCTCGGCGCTCTGCGTGCGCGGGATCACGATATGGCATCGGTACCCGCGGGCACGGGCCATCAGTGCGAGGCCGATCCCCGTGTTCCCAGCCGTCCCCTCGACGATCTCGGAGACGCCACTTGTGCCGCCAAGAAGACCGGCCGCCTCGGCCGCTTCCACGATGTGCAAGGCGGCGCGATCTTTGACACTTCCGCCGGGGTTCATCAGCTCGGCCTTCCCGAGGATCGTCGCGCCGGTCGCCGCGGAAAGACTCTCGATACGGATGAGCGGCGTCGCCCCGATCGCCCCCGGCAAGCCGTTGCGGAGCGGGCGGGGGACCGGGGCGAGGCGAGAGGAAGGAGCCATCATGGGCGGCGAGGGTAGGGGAAACCTTTCGCCGTCGCAAACCCTGCGAATGCTCCGCAAGACGCAAAAAGGGCCGCTGCAGTCTTCCTGCAAGCAGCCCCTTTTTTACTCGATTGGCGAGTATTCAGTCGGCAATCTTCCGGTACTTAATGCGCGTAGGCTGGTCGGCATCTGCCCCCTTACGGCGGCGAAGATCGGCCTCGTAGTCCTGGTAGTTCCCCTGGAACCAGACGACCTTGCTGTCCCCTTCGAAGGCGAGGATGTGCGTCGCGATGCGGTCGAGGAACCAGCGATCGTGGCTGACGACGACCGCGCAGCCGGCGAATTCGAGGAGCGCCTCTTCGAGGGAGCGGAGCGTTTCGACGTCGAGATCGTTCGTCGGCTCGTCCAAAAGGAGAACGTTTCCGCCCTCTTTCAGGAGCTTCGCCAGGTGGACGCGGTTTCGCTCGCCGCCGGAAAGGTCCCCAACTTTCTTCTGTTGGTCGGCCCCTTGGAAGTTGAACGCCGAGACGTAGGCGCGGCTCGCCATCTCCCGGGGCCCCACTTTGAGCGTCGGCTCGCCGCCGGAGATCTCTTCCCAGACGCTCTTCTTCGCGTCGAGGGCGTCGCGGCTCTGGTCGACGTAGGCGAGCTTGACCGTCTCGCCGAGCTTCAGCGTGCCCGAGTCGGGCGTCTCGTCGCCGACAAGCATCCGGAAGAGCGTCGATTTTCCGGCGCCGTTCGGGCCGATCACGCCGACGATCCCGCCGCGCGGCAGGCTGAAGTCGAGGCCGTCGACGAGGAGCTTCTCGCCGAAGGCCTTCCGAAGTCCGCTCGCCTCAAGGACGAGGTCGCCGAGGCGCGGGCCGGCCGGAATGTGGATTTCGGTCTCCTTGGCCTTGGCCTTGTCTTTGTCCTCGGAGAGCATGGTCTCGTAGGAAGCGAGGCGCGCTTTGCTCTTCGCTTGGCGTGCTTTCGGCGATTGACGGACCCAATCAAGTTCGCGCTCGAGGAACTTCTTCCGCGCGGTTTCCTGCTTGGTTTCCTTCTCGAGACGCTTCTGCTTGTAGTCGAGCCAGCCCGAGTAGTTCCCTTCAAAGGGATACCCCTCGCCGCGGTCCAGTTCGAGGATCCAGTTCGCGACATTGTCGAGGAAGTAACGGTCGTGGGTGACGGCGACGACGGTCCCCGGATACTCATGGAGGAACCGTTCGAGCCAGGCGACGCTTTCGGCATCGAGATGGTTCGTCGGTTCGTCCAGGAGGAGCATGTCCGGTTTTTCGAGGAGGAGCCGGCAGAGCGCAACACGCCGTTTTTCCCCGCCGGAGAGGTTGTCGACGAGAGCGTCGGGCGGCGGGAGGCGGAGGGCGTCCATCGCGCGCTCGACGACGCGATCGAGCTCCCACGCGTTTGCGGCGTCGATCTTGTCTTGGAGGTTCCCCTGCTCCTCAAGGAGGGCGTCAAAGTCCCCTTCGCCGGTACCCATCTGCTCGCCGATTTGCTCAAAGCGGGCGAGGAGCGCACGCGTTTCCGCGACCGCAAGATCGACTTCTTGCTGGACGGTGCTCCCCGGCGTCAATCGCGGTTCTTGCGGCAAATAGCCGATCCGCACGCCATCGGCAGCGCGCGCCTCACCGGTATATTCTTTGTCGACCCCCGCCATAATGCGGAGCAGGGAAGACTTGCCCGATCCATTCACGCCGAGGACGCCGATCTTCGCGCCGGGGAGGAAAGAGAGCCACATCCCCTTAAGGACTTCCTTGTTCGGGGGGTGGACGCGACGGACGTCCTGCATCGTGAAGACGAATTGATGGGCCATGGGCGCCTCTTTCGCCCAATCCCATCGGGATTTCAACGCCCCCGCGCGAACTTCCCAAGCGGGCCGCCAGGAACGTGCAGAACGGCATCGAATGCCGCGCCGCAGCATCATTTCTGCGGTATCCTCGCCCACTTCAGGCTGTCCATTCAGGCGGCAAATCGGTGTAGGAACCTGCGGTGATGACCTCCACGTCCCGGCTTGCCGAAGCTCCCCTCCGCCCCTTTTCGGATGCAGGTCCGGCGGCGTTGCCTGGCACCGGGGCGTCGCCAACCGAGCGGGCGATCGCGAATCTTCCTCGCCACTTGCGCCGTTACGTCGTCGCGCAGGACTATGATGCGTATACCCCGCGCGAGCACGCCGTCTGGCGCCACATCCTTCGCCGACTCGCCGCGCACCTCAGCGACAAGGCCCACGCGAGCTACCTCCAGGGGCTTGCTGCGACCGGAATTGGGCTCGACGTGATTCCGAGCCTCGACGCCATGAACGAAAAGCTCGCGACGATCGGTTGGAGCTGCGTCGGCGTCCGCGGTTTCATCCCGCCGGCCGTCTTTACCGAGCTGCAGGCGCGCGGTGTCCTCGCCATCGCCGCCGACATTCGAAGCCACGAGCACATCGCCTATACACCAGCCCCTGATATCGTTCACGAAAGTGCCGGGCACGCGCCGATCCTGGCCGACACCCGGTACGCGAACTATCTCCGTCGCTGCGGCGAAATCGGGTTCCGTGCGATCGCGAGCGTGGAAGACGAAGCGGTCTTTCGCGCCATCCGGACGCTCTCCGTCGTGAAGGAAGACCCGTCGGCGAGCCCGGAAGACGTCGCCCACGCGGAGGCCCACCTGGTTGCCGCGTCGGCTTCGCGCCGCTATGTAAGCGAAAATACAAAGGCTTCGCGGCTCTATTGGTGGACGGCCGAGTACGGGCTCGTCGGATCGCTGGCCGCCCCGAAGCTCTACGGGGCAGGTCTTCTCTCGAGCCTTGGGGAGGCCTCCCACTGCCTCACCGACGCCGTGGAAAAGCTCCCCCTCGACGTCTCCTGCGTCGACCGCGACTACGACATCACGCGGATGCAGCCCCAGCTTTTTGTAGCCCGTGACTTTGCCCATCTCGATGAAGTCCTTGCTGAATTTGAGGGTACGCTCGCCTTCCGTCGCGGCGGCGATTTTGGCCTTCGAGAGGCGCTTCGGGCGCGCGCCACGACGCACGTGGTCACCGTCGATGCCGACGGAAATCGCCGCGAAATCACTGGTCGCGTCGCGGAGGTTGACTTCCCCGCCGAGACGACCGCCGACGTCCTTTCCGCGCGCTTTGTGCGCCTGGAGGGGCCGATCCTTGTCTCCGAGGACTACCGGGCCCTCGGAGGGCCGCGGGTGACGGAAGCCCTTATTTTCTTTGGCGAAGCCCGCCTTCCGTCCCGGGGCGCCTTTGACGTCTCCCTTGGCAACGGCCTTCGCGTGGCCGGCTACTTGGCCGGGCAGAATGAGGTTGTCGACGTCCGCGTCTGGTTCCAGGCGGAACCGGTGGTCGTCCCGTCGGTAGCTCTTGTATTTTTTGCAGTTTCTGTCCCGAGCGTCGCCGGCGGGCCGAGCGATCCGGGCGCCTGGGACGACGCGTTTGGTGCCCTCGATGCGTTCGCGTCGGGCGACGCCGAAGAACGCGCGCGAGCCAGCAAGGCGGCGAGTTTGTCGACCGACCTCGCGAGCGCGTACGCGGCCGTTCGAAGCGCACGCGCCGCCGGAAGTGCCGATGTGGCGGGGCTCGAGGCGCTGCTCCAGCGCTACCCGAACGAATGGCTCCTCCGCGAGGAACTTGCGGAGCTTCGAGCCCGATCGTGACCAACGCCGCCCCCGCGACCATTTCTGTCGGCGACGGTTGCTTCGTGACCGTCGGGCAGGTGCTCGTCGGAAAATACCGGGTGGAGCGCCTCCTTGGCGAAGGGGGGATGGGCGTCGTCCTCGCCGTGCATCACCTCGCGCTGAGCCAGACGTTTGCCCTCAAGGTGCTCTCGCCGGGGAAGGCGATCACCGAGGAGCACCGGGTGCGCTTTGCCCGGGAAGCTCGGGCCGCCGCGCGCCTTGCCGGCCCCCACGTCGTTCGCGTCGTCGACTCCGGCGAGCTGAGCGACGCCCCCTTCGACAAGACCCCGTTTTTGGTGATGGAATTCGCTGCGGGTAAGGACCTCGCTGAAGTCCTCGACGAGGCGATGACGCTCCCCGTCGAAACCGCTGTACGATACACGCTTCAGGCCTGTGAGGCGCTCGCGGAGGCCCATGCGCGGGGCCTCGTCCATCGGGATCTGAAGCCTTCAAACCTCCTCCTCGGCGAGGCATCCGACGGCACCCCGCTCGTGAAATTGCTCGATTTCGGCATTTCCAAGCTCGCGGAAGAGTTTGAGCCTGCGCTCACGACGAGCCAGGCAGTGATGGGGACCCCGCGCTACATGGCGCCGGAGCAGATGCGCTCGGCGAAGGACGTCGATCCGCGCTCGGACCTCTGGGCGCTCGGCGTCATTCTCTACGAGATGCTCGCCGGTGTGACCCCCTTTGATGGGAGCACCCTCGTCGAACTGGTGCTCGCCGTTCAGCAGCAGGCGCCGATGCCGCTCAGCGAAGTGGCGATCGGCGTCCCCGATGGCCTTGTGATGGTCGTCCATCGCCTGCTGAACAAGGATCCCGACGGGCGCTTTCCCAACGTGGGGGCGCTGGCGGCGGCGCTCGCGCCGTTTTCCCCGGAAGACGAACTCCCGAGAATTCCTCGCATTCAGCGCATGTTGGCGCGTGCGGCCGCCCCCTCGGAGCGGCAAATCCCGGCCAGCCCGTCGAGCGGCACCCTGCCCGTGGACGACCCCCCGTCCGGCCCCCGCGGAAGCGGGTCTGCCGTCTCTCGCGCCGCCGCTTCGAGTAATTTCGCTGGCGGGCGCGAACGGACGGGCCCCTCGACCGACCCGCACGCCATTTCCTTCCCCGATCGCCCCCGCGGCGCGACCGCGGTCGGGATACCTCCGCTCGTGCGCGATTCCGACCACGACCGTACCGGCGATGCCCAGACGGCGAACGTCATTCACGAGGAGGTCCGAAAGGCGATCCGGCCGCTCCCCGCACCCGATGGCGCGCCCGACGAAGAAGTCACGCTGCCGGTCTCAAGCTCGCGGATCCCCATCCTCGCTGTCGCGGCGGTATTTTTCGGCGCCCTCGGCTACGGCGCCTATCGCATCCAGAACACAGAGGTGACCGCGTCGCCGCTGCCGAGCGCGACCTCGGCAGGCCAGGCAAGCGGAACCCCCGCGAATTCGCTTTTGCCGTTGCCGCCGACCCTCGGGAGCGCGCCGGGACCGCTCGTTTCCGCGGCGCCCTCCGCCTCTACGTCGGCCCGCCCGCTCGCCGTTTCCTCACCACCTACGGCGGTTCCGCGCGGACGAGCCTCTGCAATTCCGGGCCCCGTTGGAGGACCCAAGCCGGTGAAATCGGCGACGCCGCCCGAGACCGGCGATCCGAACGACCCGAACGGACTCCTCGGTCAGCACTGATCGCGGGATTTCTCCGCCGTTCCCAAGGCAAATCGCGTAGAACCGTCCGATATGCTGCGGCGCGTTCTTCCGCTTGGTTTGCTTTTCCTAGCGATGCCGACGGCCGCGTTTGCCGCCCCCCGTCTTCCGGCCCTCGCCGATACGGCGCCCGCCGACAACGCCACCATCGCATCGGCCCTTTTTGAGGAGGGGCGGAAGCTCGTCGCTGCCGGAAAGTACGAGGAGGCGTGCCCCAAGTTCGCGGAGAGCCAGCGGCTCGCGCCGGCGGGCGGCACCATTCTGAACCTCGCCGTCTGCCACGAAAAGTCCGGCAGGAAGGCGCTCGCCTTGACCGAATACGAAGCGGCGCTCGCGGTTGCGACGCGCGAGAATCGCAAAGAGCGAATTGTATTCGCAAAAAAGCAGATGGCTGCCATCGAGCCGCTGCTCGCAAAAGTCACCGTGCGCCTCCCGACGGAAGACGCAACCGCCGCCGGACTCGAGGTCCGCATGGACGGCCTCGCCCTTCCGCAGGCCGCCTTCGGAATCGCGGTAAAGGTCGACGCGGGGCCCCACGTGGTCACCGCGCAAGCGGACCAAAAGCGGGAATTTCGTAGTGACTTCGCGCTGGTTGCAAAGGAGACGAAAGAGGTCGTTGTGACTCTTTCCCCGCCGATCCCCGACCCGCCGAAGGTCGACCCGCCGAAGGTCGATCCGCCGAAGGTCGACCCGCCGAAGGTCGACCCGCCGAAGGTCGACCCGCCGAAGGTCGATCCGCCGAAGGTCGACCCGCCGAAGGTCGATCCGCCAAAGGGGCCGCTCGCGAAACCGCGAACCGAAATTCGCAAAGAAGGACATCCGCTTGCGCTGCCGTTTATTCTCGTCGGGGCGACGGGACTTGTGACAGGCCTTGCCGTCGGTGGGTATGCGGCCAATCAGCTCCTCAATCCGAACGTGGGCAGCAGCTGCTTCTCCGACGCCGCCAATTGCGCCGACGACGCCGCGAGGAAGCGACGAAATGCGGGGCGGACCGGCCTGTGGGTGTCTGGGACGTCGTTTGGATTAGGCACGATTCTCCTCATCACCGGCGTCGCGCTGCCGAGCCGCGAGGTCATTGTGAAGACGGGCGGGCTCCAACTGCGCGTGACGCCGGCCGTCGATGCGAGCGCCGACGGGGCGACCCTCGGGCTTTCCGGCCGCTTCTGACGTTGACGAAGCGCGTCACGGACGCGAGCAAAATTCCAGGGTTCGACGGCGGCTTTCCTTGTCGCGCTTGCTGTTTGGTTGGGGTAAGGGTCGCCCCAAATGCCCCAGACCGACGTCACCACGCTCATCGGCAACACCCCCATCGTTCGACTGACCCAGTTCGACACGGGCCCCTGCGAGCTGTATGTGAAGCTCGAAACCCAGAATCCCGGTGGAAGCATCAAAGACCGTATCGGTCTTTCGATGATTGAAGCGGCGGAACGCGACGGTCACCTCGGCGGCGAAAAGCGCCACCTGATCGAAGCAACTGCCGGAAATACCGGTCTTTCTCTGGCCCTTGTCGCCGCGCAGCGCGGCTACAAGATGACCATCGTCATCCCGGACAAGATGAGCGCGGAGAAGATTTTTCACCTCCGCGCGCTCGGGGCTGAAGTGATCATGACGCGAAGCGACGTCGCGAAGGGGCACCCGGAATATTACCAAGATCTTGCGAAGCGGATTTCCGACGAGAAGGGGATCTTCTACGTGAATCAGTTCGCCAATCCGGCGAACCCGCTTGCCCACGAGACCCAGACCGGTCCCGAGATCTTTCGCCAAATGAACGGCGAAGTCGACGCGGTCGTCGTCGGCGTCGGCTCCGGGGGGACGCTCACCGGCCTCTCGCGGTTCTTCGCGAAGGCGAAGCCCGATTGCGAAATGGTGCTCGCCGATCCGAAGG
The DNA here is from genome assembly GCA_020720045.1 of Sorangium cellulosum. GTDB lineage: Bacteria > Myxococcota_A > Polyangia > Polyangiales > Polyangiaceae > JAAFHJ01. Next base: position 11,108 of record DYPH01000084.1, read on the forward strand.
GGTCGATCCTCAAGGACTACATCGATACGGGCACCTTCGGCGCCGCTGGCTCCTGGGTTGTTGAGGGGATCGGCGAAGACTTCATTCCCGATATCTGCGACCTTTCTCGCGTGAAGAAGGCCTATACCATCTCCGACAGTGAGAGCCTCCTCACGGCCCGGGAACTTCTGAAACGCGCTGCGATCCTCGGCGGTTCCTCGTCGGGCACGCTCCTCGCCGCGGCGCTCCGCTACTGCCGTGAACAGACGACCAAGAAGAAGGTTGTGACGTTTGTCTGCGACAGCGGCAACAAGTACCTGTCGAAGATGTTCAACGACTACTGGATGCTCGACCACGGCTTCTTGGAGCGCGAAAAGACCGGCGACCTCCGCGAAGTCATCGGGCGCAAGCACCAGGACCGCGCCGTCGTCACGGCTGCCCCCACCGACACGCTCCTTATCGCCCACGGTCGGATGAAGCTCTACGATGTGAGCCAGCTCCCCGTGATGGAAAATGGGAAGATTGTCGGCATTGTCGACGAGAGCGATCTCCTATTGGCGAGCATCACCGATCCGAAGAACTTCTCGAAGCCGGTGCGGGAAGTCATGGCGACGGGGCTCACGACCGTCGACGTAAAGACCAAGGTGGAGGAACTCCTCCCGATCTACGCGGCGGGGCACGTTCCGATCGTCGTCGACGGGGCCGAATTTGTCGGTTTGGCGACGAAAATCGACCTCTTGAACTACCTTCGCCGCAAGTTGAGCTGACCGAGACCGCTTGCGCGGCGGGGCGGTTCGTCGGATGGTCGCCGGGTGAACCCGCGCCTTCTTCGTGCCGCTGCCTACCCCGCCGTCTCTGCGTGTGCGCTGCTTTCGGTCGCCTGCGGAGGCGTCACCCCAGCTGCCGTCCCGCCGACGACGCTCCCGCCGATCGGCGTCGTTCCCGTCGCCGATAAGCCGCACGCGCCGGTCCTCGATCCTCGCCTCAACGAGGAATACCTCCTCGCTCAGGGCATAGCCGTCCCAAAGGCGGACGGCTACCAGAGTTCCACGCCCCCGACGCTCCTCGGCATCGGGGCGAAAGACCCGACGAGCGAAGTGCTCGTCGTCGCCGGCATGAGCCGCTGGACGCTCCGCGGCCGCGACGTGAAGACCGGCCCTGCGTTCCCCGAGCCGATCGAAGGCGTGCTCGCCGTCCCTGCGCGCTTTGGCGGCGGCTACCTGTTTTTTGGGGCGAAGTGGCTCTGGCGTACCGAGACCCCGCTCGGGCCAGCGAAGCCTTTCGTGTATCATGCAGGCGATGCGCTCGCCCCCGTCTTCGGCGAAGACGCACTCTTCCTTCGCGCAAGCCGCTCGGATCTCATTCGCGCCTTTCGGATGACCGATGGTAGCGAAATTACCTCGGTTTTTGGGAATCACGCGTCCCTCTTTCGCATCGGCGACACGCTGTTTTCATTCACAAGCGCTGGCGCCACCGTCTCCACGGGGAAGGGGCCACCGAAGCCGATCGTCACGACGGACGGGAAGATTTTCCAGCTTCAACCGACGCCGACGGGCGCCGTCGCGACGACGGGGAAGCGTACCTTCGACGTCGACGTGACGGGGACTGCCTCCCCCCGGAACGATGGCGACCCTTTCCCAATGAACGAGGAAATTCCTGCGCTTCCGCCGGAGCATCTCGTCGCTCAGGGGGCGGTCCACCTCTTTCCCGATGGGACGATCTTGGGCGAAGGCGACGCCGTTCCCTTCTCGGAATTGGCGAATGACGATCGCGAAGAGCGCCCCTCATCGGTCCTTCGGCTGTTTCCGCGCGGCGCGATTGAGTCCCACCAACCGATCACCATCGCGTCGGAGAGTCCGGAGAATTGCCGACTGTTTGATGGCGAAGGGCCAACCGCCCACGTCGTCTGCACGCCCCGGGAGAGTCGTGGGACGCGAATCCTTTCGTTTCGCTCCGACGGCAGCCACGGCCCCCCGGAGCTTTCGTCGACCTCGGAGAACTTTGATGAAGGGCCCGGCCCGGAAGAGGCGCCGGTCTACTGGTCGTCTTCCTGTTCCGGCGACCGTCAAGCCGACAAGTGGTGCGTGCCGAACGGCGAAAAATGGACAGAAATCGATATGCCGCCGGCACCGTCCGCCGGGTTTGGGATGCCTGGCCCGAACCTGGGCGGAGGCAAGATGACGGGGGTCCAGCGCTTCTACTTTGCCGACAGCGCCTATGCGACCGGCGACGGCGCGATGACGCTCCTCCGCCGTGGGGAAAAGGAGTGGCGCGTGGAGCGTGCCGATGGGACCGGCACCCGCCTTCTTTACTCGCTTCCTGCGCCGAAGCTTGCTCAGAATTATCGCGTACTATCGGCTACTTCCGGTGGTTCGGTCACGCTCCTTCAGACCGTCGAAGACGACGGGGCCCTGGGACGGTCGTTCGGGACGTCGGGCGCGCGGATCGTCCGTCTCGATGAAAACGGCCTCGTCGAACTCGCAAACCTCAAACGCGCTGGTAACCACGGCCGCCGGATTCTTGGCGTCGATACGAAGGATCGCCTCGTCGAGAGCAGCGACAGCGGCGCCCATTTTCGTGTCGTCGGCGCGCCGCCCGGTGGTGCCCCGAACATCGAACGGTGCACGGCGGCCGGCTGTTTCCTCGGGCCCCTCTTTCGCGTTTGGGACGGGAGCGAGCGTGGCTTCGCATGGCCTGTCGTCGCGGCGGGGGAGGTCCCTCCCGCCCCCGCGGCGCTTGCCCCCGCGACGATCACCTGCAAATTGAGCGGCGGCCCGGCGAAAGATGCGCTGATCTCCACGAGCGAAGCGGTCGCTCCCGAGGCTCCGGCGATGTTCCCGATGATGCTCGCGGCGGGGAGTCTCGTGCGCGGCGGGACGCTCGCCACGGCAACCGGGACCGAATTCCGGGTGCTTCTCCCCTTCGATGCGTCGGGGGGGCTCCGGAGCTATTTGGAGCCGGCGTCGACGGTGGCCGGTCGTTCGTTCCGCTTCATGCTTCCCGCCCTACCGACCGATCTCGGAACGCCGGGCGCGTTGATCTGGGGGCGACCGGGCCCTACGCCGCCGCCGCCGGCCCCCGGAATGATGATGGGGCCGCGCTACCCGACCCAGCAGGCCGGCTTCTATATTGGGAATAAATCCGAAGCAGTGCAGGGGGTGTACGACTACGCAATTGGGCGCCTCACCACCAAGGGGGACACCCTCGCCCCCTTCTACGGGAACGGGATGGCCGGAAGCGAGATGAAGTACTCGCTCCAGCGTGTCGCCGACGGTTCCCCGTCGAAGGGTGTGTCTTACACGGATCCCATCGTCGCCCTGCGAGGTGGTCGCGCCGAGGTCGTGGAGCGCATCGGATCGAATCTTCCGCCGACGGTCGCCTCCCCGATCCGCGCCGGGTCGACGGCGCTCCCGCCGTGGTCGACGCTCCGTGCGCTAGGCGCGCCGGGCTGCACCGGCGACGGCGTGCGAATGCTCCTGGAGATACCTGTGAACTGGCTCGCAATCGCCTGGGACGGCGCTTCCAAGCCGGGCTCCGCCAACGGTGGCATCGCCGTCGTGCGCGCGACGAAGGACCGCCTCTGCCTTGAGGCGATCGACGTTGCGCTCGCGACGACCGATCCGTCGGCCCGCCTCGTCGCGAAGGAGGAGGCGGCGCCCGTTCGCTACGCGATCGCGCGGTTTGGTCCGTCGGCCGCCGGGCAGCTGGCGACCTTCCACGTCGGAAAATTCCGAAGCGAACCGATGACTTGCACCCTCGCTCCGTGAGGCGACGCGCTCAAAACCCGCGCCCTGTTTGAAGAAACTCGTCCTCCTCGCGGGTGTTCGCCCGCCCGAGGACGGCGTTTCGGTGGGGGAAGCGCCCAAAGCGCGCGATGACGGCCCGGTGTTTTTCGGCAAACGTGACAAGGTTCGCCGCGGCGGCCGCCAGGTGGGCCGAATCGGGCCCGGCCCCGGCTGAAGGGGGCCCGCCGTCTCTCGCGACGCCTCCGCCAGGGAATTCGCTGGCGGTCGCGAACGGATGGGCCCGCGTCGCGAGGGCCTGAAAGAGGGCGACCGCGCGACCCTGGTCGACGAGGCTCTCGCTGTGTTCGAAGGGCAAGTAGAAGAACGACGCGTGCAAAATCGGGACGATGCCGTCGAAGCCGCGCGCGATCGCACGCTCGGCAACGGCCCGTGCGAGAGGGTCGGTCGCGAACGCACGCGCGTCGTCGCGGAAGATGTTTCGCGGAAACTGATCGAGGAGGACCACCCGCGCCAACGCCCCAAGCGCGGTCGCCTCCCAGGCTTCGGTCTCGTTGGTGAGCGCGGGATCGGTTAAAAGTGTCTGAAAACGTTGAGAAAGTTCGGTGTCGAAGGCATCGTCGCGGACGAACCAGCGCCGTCGATGGAGGGGCGACGGTTCTTCAAGAGCGTCGGTCCCAAACCAGATCGTAAGAACGTCGCGCGCGTCTTTCGGGAGGTCGAGCATGGGGAGCTTCTTTCCCGCTTGGCGCGAAAACGCGAGCGGGAAGAACGTGCCCCGTTTACGCGCGATTGGAGCGCGCGGTAGCGTCCCCGGTATGCGCGTTATCGCCCCCGTTTTCCCGGAAGGGACGAAGCCCAAAGGTCCGGCGTCCTACTTTGCAAGTATTGAGAAGACCTACGGAAAGCCCATGCAGCACTGGCTCGACCTCGTCGTGGAACGGCTTGCGGCAAGCAAGCACATGGAAGTGGTCGCGTGGCTCAAGAGCGAACACGCCCTCGGCCACGGTCACGCCAATGCGATTGTTGCCTTCGTGCGCGCCGAACTCGGCAACGCGTCCGTCCGCGAAGCGGGAGACGGCGCGGAGATCTTGCCAAACGCCTGATGGGGCTACGCGAGGCGGTCGTCGAGCTTGGTGAGCTGGCTCGTGAACCCCTCGACCTGCATCTTCGTAAACGTCGCGTCGTGCATCGGCGGGAGCGTCACCGTCATCGTTACGGTGCCAGCGCTCGCGGCAAATTCGACGGTGATTTCATTCGTGTAGGGGGGGACGCCCGCCAGAAAGTCGATGACGTTCGTCATGACGATCCGCGCCTGCGGCTCGACGGTCGAGAAGGTCGCCCGGGTTGCGTGGGAAGCCGGTTCCCCCATCGCCGCCATGGCTGCGATCATCTCGTCGGTCGCGGCGACCATGTCGTAGCGGAGCTCGCCCCCGGTCCGGGCGTCGATCGCGTGGACGTCGGCGCGAAAGCCTTGAGGGCCCCACCACGATTCAAAACCCTTTTGGGTCGTCCAGAGGTCCCAGATCTCGGGAAGGGATCCCTTGTACGTCCTTACAATCGTGAGCGAATCATCCTGCATCGATCGATCTCCTTGCCGGTGTTTGGGGGCTTTTCGGCCCGTACCGTGACCTGCAAATGGGCCCGGCGTCCAGCGGACTTTCCGAGTAGGACGGCGCCATGAACAAGCGCCTCCGCAAGAAGAAGCACGTCGGTGAGTTTCAGGAATTCGGCTTTAAAGTCCACGGGATGATGCAAGCGGGCACGTCGGCCGCCGACCAGGATGCGTTCCTCGACCGCTGGATCGACTTCGTCGAAGCCCGCGAACTCTGCTTCGGCGGCGGCAGCGCGAAAGATTCCTTCGAAGGCTTCGTCGCCCTCAGCTACCCGGGGAGCGCCACCGCGGAAGATCGCGCCGCTGCCGAAGCCCACTTGAAGGCCGACACCCGCGTGGCGAGCTTCACGGTCGGCCCGCTCGTCGACGCCTGGCGCTGATTTTCCCCGCGCACCGCTCGCGTCGCCACCTCCAGCAAAGTCGCTGGCGGTCGCGAACGGACGGTGCTCCCTTCGGGGGATGGCCCCCGCGCGAAGCTCTGTTCCGGCCATCGAAGCACGCGGGCTGGGGCGAAGCTTTGGCGACCACGTGGCGGTCGACGGCGTAGACGTCACGGTGGCGCCCGGCGAAGTCCTCGGATTTTTAGGGCCAAACGGCGCCGGGAAGACGACGACCGTCCGCATGCTTGCCGGCCTCCTCCCGCCTTCCCGGGGCACCGCACGCGTCGCCGGCTTCGAGGTGACGACCGACGCTGCCTCGGTTCGCGCGTCGGTCGGGCTCCTCACGGAGACGCCGGGCCTCTATGAAACGCTCCCCGCGCACCGAAATTTGCGTCTCTTTGCGGAGCTTTATGGCGTCGACGATCCCGAGCCGAAGATCCGTCGCTGGCTTGAGCGCTTCGGGCTCTGGGGGCGACGGAACGACCCTTCCGGATCGTTTTCAAAGGGGATGCGCCAGAAGCTCGCCATCATTCGCGCCGTCCTCCACGAGCCGCCGGTGATCTTCCTCGACGAACCGACGAGCGGCCTCGACCCGGAGGCGTCGATCGATGTCCGCGATGCCATTGAAGAACTTTGCCACGGCGGCGCGACCGTCTTTCTCGGCACCCACAACCTCGTCGAGGCGGAGCGCCTCTGCGACCGCGTCGCCGTCTTCAAGCAGCGGATCCTCGCCATCGACCGCATCGACGCCCTGCGCGCCGCCCTGTTTGGGCGCCATGTGCGCCTCGTCCTCGGCGCCGCCCCCGACGAGAAGCTCGCGGAAGCGCTTATGATTGTTCAAACATTTTCCGGTGTCCGCGCGGTGACCCCGGTCGCGCCGACGGAGATCCTCGCGGAGATCCCCGAGCCTTCGGCGACCCATCCCGCCCTCGTCGCGGCGCTCGCGGCGGCAGGAGTACCGCTGCTTTATGTGCAGGATGCAAGTCCGTCCCTCGAAGCGGTGTATCGGAAGCTCTTGGAACCTTCGCTGACCGCGATGGGGGGCCCGTCGTGAACGGTCGCGCGCGCCGGATTCGGGCCTTGGTCACGAAAGAGGCCTTTGAGATCCTCGCCAACCGGTGGCTTTTGCTGACCGTTTTCGGGGTCCCGGCCGCCGTCGTCGTCCTCACCGTGCTGAACGTCGCCTCCCTCGCGAAGACGCCGCTCCCGGCGAGTGCACTTCCCGAGGCGCTCCGTGGGAGCTGCGACGGCCTCAGCGACAACGAATGCGCGCAGGTTCACCTCGGGCGCACCTTCGGCGCCCTGTATTTGCTCCTGCCGATGATCCTGCCCAGCGCCATCGCCGCCTATGGAATTGTCGGGGAAAAACGGGGTCGTACCTTAGAGCCGCTCCTCGCGACCCCCTTGCGGACCGGTGAACTGCTCGTCGCGAAGGTCATCGCCGCCGTGCTCCCAGGTATCGCCGCCGCCTGGCTCGGCTACGGCCTCTGGCTCGGAGCGGTGCGCGTGCTCACCGGGCCCGGCCTCGTCGGCCAATTGACGTCGCCGGCGTGGGGCCTTGCCATCGCCTTCCTCGGCCCCCTGTTCGCCCTCCTCGCGACGACGGTCGGCCTCATGGTCTCCTCGCGGGCAACCGATCCTCGTGCCGCCCAACAGGTTGCAAGCCTTCTGATTTTGCCGGTCGTTGCCGGGCTCGTCGGTCAGCTCACCGGGGCGGTCGTCCTCACGATCCCGGTGACGCTCGCCCTCATCGCCGGCGCTGCCCTCGCGAACGCCGTCCTGCTCGCGCTCGCCGTCCGCATTTTTGACCGAGAAGCGATTCTAACCCGTTGGTCGTGAGCGGAAGTTCGCCAGTCGAGGGAACATTCGTGGTTCTCTCCCCGGTTCACCCCCGTCGGACTTCCTGCGCCGACGGGGTGCGCCCGCTGCGCGTTGCCGGCATTTCTCGGCCTTCACAGGGCCTTTCGCTCGAGAAACAATCATGAAATCCTACGCCACTCTCGCGATCGCTCTCGGGACCGCCCTCACGCTCACCGCCTGCAAGACGCAGATCGATCACACGAAGATTGAAGAGTCGATCCGCACGACCTTCAAGGAGCAGGTGAAGGACGCGACCTTGAAGACGGTCACCTGCCCGAGCGGCATCGAGGCGAAGGCCCAGGGGACCTTCGAGTGCAAGGCCGTTGAAGAAAGCGGAGCAAATGCGACGATTACCGTCACGATGACCGACGACGCCGGCAACATCACCTGGAAGGTGACCGCCGTCGCCGACGCCCCCGCGAAGCCCTGATCGAGCCTGTATTTCCTTCGAGGACCGATGCGTGCCCGTTCCGTTCGAACGATTCCGTTCCAGCTTGTGAATGTGTTTGCCGAGTCGGTCTTCGGCGGAAATCCGCTCGCCGTGGTCGAAGATGCGTCTGCCCTTGAAGAGGCGGAGCTCCTCCCGATTTGTCGCCAGTTCAACCTGAGCGAAACGACGTTTGTCTACCCGTCCGCGGTCGTCTCCGACGGGGCGTTTGTGGAGAACTCCGCGCCGTCACCCGCTTCGCGGACGGACGCGTTCCGTGTACGCATTTTTAGCCCCGATGGCGAGATGGCCTTCGCCGGGCATCCGACGCTCGGGACCGCCGCGGTGATCGGTGGGGGCCGGGACGTCGCCCTCGAACTCCCCGTCGGCCGCATCCCGGTGGCGGCCCTCGGCGAAGATCGCCGCGAACTCCGCGCCCAGCTCGCGAGCTTCCGGGCGGCGCCGACCGATGCACAAACTGCTGAAATGCTTGGAGTCGCGGCCGACGCGATCCGCGAGGATCCCCGCTACGGCCGCCCGACGTGGTCGAACAACGGGACCGAGCAGCTCCTCGTTCCGCTTCGGTCCCTCGATGAACTCCGCGCGCTCCGGCCGTCGCTGGAGCTGCTTGCACGCTTTGGGGCCAATGCAGACGGCCGCGTCGGCGTCTATGTCTTTGCATTTGAGGACGAATTCGCCATCACGAGCCGCTACTTTTGGGTGAACCAAGGGGAGCGCCGCGAGGACCCGGGGACCGGCTCCGCCGCCGCAAACCTGGGTGCTTGGCTCCGCGAGGCGGGGCACAGCGGCGTGTGGCAGATCACGCAAGGGCACGCCACCGGCCGGTTGAACCACGTGCAGCTTCGTATCTCTTCGGAAGAGCGGGAGATTTTCGTAGCCGGTCGGGTCGTCCCCGTCGGTCGCGGCGCGCTGACGCTGCCCGCCTCCGTCGGCGTCTAGTCGTCGCTCGACCACTCGAAGAAGACGTCAGGGCCGCCGCCGCCTCGCGTTCCGCCGGTGAGCCCGACGCCGGCGCGCGTGCGTAGCCCGTGCACGAAGAGGTAGTCGATTTCGGCCTCCCAGCGGCTCTGGCCGGCCGTGAGAGGGCGCCCGGTGACGGCGACGCGCCCCTTGCCCCCGGCGATCGCCCGTTCGGCCTCGTAGCGCTCGAGCCGCCCGTAGGCGTTCGCGCGATCGTAGGGATCGGCCCAGGCGGCGACGCGGTCGAGGAAGATCATGTGGGGCATGTTCACCGTGAGGAAGCTCAGGATGAGCACGCCGTCAAGTTGCGGAAATTGCGCAGAATTTGAGGCAGGGAGGTCTGGCTCTGTGTGGAAGCGGGGGCGCCCCTGGTTGTGCATGGCGAGGGCGTCCCAGAGGGCGCCCGGGCTCCCGGCGCCGCCGAGGACGATCGTCTGTTTGCCGGGGGGCCCGAAGAGGTGGACGGTGACCGCATCTCCTCCGCTCGCCTGAGAAATATCGCGGAGGGCCGACGGGCGGAGCGGCCGCGCGAAGAGGAAATCGAGGTTTCCAACCGGGTGGGCGTCGTCGAAGGTGATGGCGCCGTGGACGAGCGGATGGCGGACGCCGCCGATGGAGATCGCGCCGTTGTCGACGCCGAGGACGCCGCGGACCGATTTTTCCGTCGGCCGCACGCGCACCGCCACCGAGCCGGAGGGCTCCAAGGCGATCGGAAACTGGTAGAAACGCGCCCCTTTGGCGACGGTGACGTCGAGATCGAAGCCGGCGTCGCTCGGCTTCCCGGTCGGCTTTTCGGGCGTCGCAACCGGCGTTGGCAGCGGGGCAGGCGGAGGAACCGGAACCGGAAGCTTGCAGAGGGCGGTCCCGCTGGCGAGCTCGATCACGTCGCCGACCTGGAATTTCTCGGGCTGATGGGCCTTGTCGAAGCGGTTTTCGACGGCGACGTCGAGGCGCTGGACGGCGACCTGGAACTTCGGAACCGGGCCGCGGAGATCGGCCTCGCCGTGGGCGGTCAGGCTCGCGACGCCGCGCGGTGCGTCGGGGAGGCCGAGGCCATCCGTCCCGAAGAGAAGCCACTTTTCTGCAGCAAGATCAAGGGTTCCGCTGGTCGGTCGGAGATCGGTCCAGGTGAGGTTCCCTTGCGCGGTGAGCGTGCGCCCTTGCGGCGTGGCGATCTCGCGGTCCCGTTCGACGGCGGAGAGGCGTTCGAGGCGGAGCGCCTCCGGTGTGGCGACGAGGGCGACGGTGATCTCTTCGTAGGCGCGCGTGCGGACCGGGCCCCGTGTGGGGAGCGCCAGGCGGCCGCCGGTGAGGCCGAGGTTTCCGGTGAGCGTCGGATGGAGGACCGTCGGCGAAGGGGCGGGCGGGAGTTCCGCCTGGAAAGTGAGCGCGCCGTCGAGGGTGCCGCTCGCCGTTGCGCCGGCGAGCATGCCGCGGAAAGCGGGAAGGAATTCGGCGATTTCTGCGTGGTCGGCGCGAAGCGTCCCGCTGAGCGTGCGGCCCTTCGAACGGTCCCGGGGGGCGCTCACGTCGACGGTGATCTTCGGTCCGAAGGTCCCTTTGGCGTGGAGGTCGTCGGCATCGGCGTCGACGGTCAGCGCCGCCCGTCCGGCGGTCACGTCCCCGTGCAAAAGGGGCGTGGCGACGGTACCGGTCATCAGGAATTTCCCTGCAAGGTCGCCGCTTAGGCCTTCGAGGGCCGGGGCGAACGGCGCGAAAGCGGCGAGGGGGCGCGCCGGGAGTTCGACGGTCGCCGCCAGCGGAGCAGACGTCGCCCGCGCACGAAGCTCGGCGGGGGCCGTCCGGAGCGCCGTGACGAGGCCCAAACCGCCGAGACCGACGGTTCCCCCGACAGCAAGCCATTGCGTTTGTTGCAGTTCTTTCGTGGGGCCCCGTCCGTTCGCGACCGCCAGCGTCGCGAGAGACGGCGGGCCCACAAAGACGGGTGCTGCTGCGGCGGTGAACGCGATTTCTCGGTCGCTGAGCGTCACGTCGACGGACGCGCGTGTGGAGACCGTCGTGCCCGGGAGCGGGAGGTCGGAGGTCTCTGCGTGGATTTTGCCGCGGGCGTCGCGAAGGTCGCCGGCGAGCGCCGCGTGGAGGGCGGCGTGCAACGGTTCGCGCCCCGTGGAAGTGGGCCCGCCGCTGGCGGTCGCCGCGTCGACACGGGCCGTCCAGGTGAGGCCGGCCAGCGACCGGGTCATGAACGGCGAATGGGGAAGAGAAACGACAACTTCCGCCTCGCCGGACGCTGGAGCGTCGCCCTCGGTGCGGACGGTCGTCGTGAGCGTCACCCCGCGCGCCGCCGGCGCGAGGACGGCGGTGACGGTTGCGTTCAAGTCTTTAAATCTGTTTGCGTGTGCGCGGACGGTCAGGCGCCCTTCCGGGTGCGTTGGGGTGCCGGTGATTCGAAGATCGAGGGCTGCCGTTCCGTCGAGGGCCGGCGGGAGCACCGCCTCGGGGACGGCGAGGGTGACCGTAAGGCGCCCGTTCGGATCGAGGCCGCGGAGCGCCGGGAGCAGCGGGATCGAGGCGTTGCCTTGGGCAAAATATCCATCAAATGCAAGACTTGCGCCGCCGGGACGGAGGCTCCCGCGGATCGTCTCGTGGCGCTCGCCGACGGTCACGCGGAGGTCGACCGCGCCGGTCGGTGCTGTCGTCGTCCCGCCAACCATCACCGTTCCGCTCACCGTGCCGGCCTTCGCGCCGAGGCGCGGAGCGAGTGCGGCGAGCGGTACGTGGTTCAGCGTCACATGGCCATCGAGGCTGAGGTCGGGCGTGGTTCCGGGCCCCTTCGGGACGGTGCCGGTGATGTGAAGTTCGAGATCGCCCCGTTCCGACGGCGTCGCCGGGCGGAGCCGCAAAAGGCCGACGGGGAGCTTCGCCTTCACCGGGATGCCGGCGGCCCGGAGCGCCTCCAGCGTGGTGCCGACGTCGCCGGAGGTGGCGAGCGTGAGGTCGACGGTGCGGTCGGTGGGGACGACGGTGCCGCGGACCGAGACCTCCTGGCCGAGCGCCTTTGCGGTGAGCGATTCGACGGTCAGCGTGCCTTCGGCGAAGCGCCCCTTCGCGGCGAGGCTCTCCAGGGCGACCCCTCGAAAGTGCCCGTTTTCGCCCTGGATTTCAAAGTCGGCGGTCACGTCGGCCGGCGTAAGGGGCCAGGTTCGGTCCCGTCGCTTTCCGTGGGCGACGACGGTCAGTCGCTCCAGCGTCGTCGGCGGGAGGAGGACGCCGGCGCCGAAGAGCTTGGTGCTGTCGAAGTTGGCAATGGTGACGGTTCCGTTGCCGCCGTCGAGGCCGAACTGCCCCTTGAGGGTCGCCGTCGCGCCGCCGCTCTTTGCCGTGCCGTTGAAGGTCGTCGCCTCCGGCGGGCCTGAGAGCTGGGCGGTGATGTCGACGTCGCTCGCGAGGATTTCGCGACCGACGATCGCGTTCACGCGGCCGGCATCGACGTGGAGGCCGAGGAGATCGCCGTGGCGTTCGTGGGTCAGCGGATCGGCAGGCCCGCCGTCTCCGACGCCGTTCGCAAAACGGACGGCGTCCAGGGAGACGATCCCGGTCACGAGGGCGCCGACGTTCGCCCCGAGAAGGCCCGCCTCGCTCGGGCCGAGATCGAAGCTCGATTTCCCAAGAGAAATCGGGAGTGTATGCGAGGTGCCCCGCGTGAGCGTGGCCGTCGCCGTCAGCGGCAAGAGGGTGAACGCCCCCTTGCCGGCGCGCGTGTGAACCTCAAAGCCGCCGCGGAGGTCGGTGGGCGCGACCTGGGTGACCGGGACTGCGGACGGTTCGTTCGCCGTTCGCCCCTCGAGGACGACGCCCCCCTTCACCGACGAAGCGACGAAATCGACCGTTTTTTCCGCAGGATCGAGATCGATCGACCCCTCGATCCCGAGGTCGCGAACGGTCGCCGAGCCGGCGCCCTCTTTTCGGGCCACGACGGTGGCGTCTTCGACCCGCAGGGCGCCGACGTGGAGGGGGCGGCCCGGCTTGGCGCTCGCTGTCGGGGCCGTTTCCCGGGCGGGGAAGAGGCGCTGGAGGTTGGTCCGGCCGTCCTCGCCGCGGGCGACGGTGACCGCGAGATGGCGTAAGGTAATGCTTTTGAACGAATTCTTGCCACGGAGCAGGGCGCCCCACTCGGGGACGATCTCAAGCTCAGGGAGGGTGATCGCGTCGACACCGTCGCGGCCGGTGAGGCGCACGTCGCGGACGGTGATCGTCCCGCCGAGGCGGTAGTCGAGAGCTCCGATCGCGACGGTGCCGTCGACCCGCTCGGCGAGCTTGGCGACGAGCACGCCCTTCACGCGGGATTTTCCCCAGCCGGTGTGGAGGAGGGCGACGGCGACGACGAGCACCGTCAATGGCACGCCGACGACGAGTGTAAGGGCCCTCCGCCACCGTTTCCGCGGAGCGGCCATCAGAAGGCCTCCCCGATGCGGAAAAACACGCGCACGGGGGCGTCGTGGAGACCGGGGACGTCGCCGTTCCGGAGGACCGACCAGGCGATATCGACGGCGGCCGGGAGGTACCAGAGCCGCAGGCGAAGACCGGTCCCGATGGCGGCGCTGGCGCCGGTCGCGAAGGGGTCGAAGCTCGCGGAAGCGCCGCCAAAATCGCCGAAGAGGACGGCGCCGATCTGCTCGCGGGGGGGCAGGTAGCGGAGCTCGACGCTCGTCTCGACGAGGCTCAGGCCGCCGACCGGGATCGTGCCACGATCGCCCGCTTGGGCGCGCGGCGCGAGCGATTGCTGGCCATAGGCGCGGAGGCCGTAGGCGCCGCCGCCGAAGAGCCGCGCCGTAAGCGGGACGCCATCGCCGTCGGGCAAGAGGGACCACTCCCCCTGGGCGCGGAAGGCGATCGCCGATTTTTTGCTGATGGGGACAAACAGGCGGGCGTCGGGGGCGAGGTTCAGGAAACGGTGGGTCGCGAGGGGGCCGCCCGGCGCGTAGCGGCCGCGGAGGGCGAGGAGGTGGCCGGCGGTCGCCTCGACGGGGTTGTCGCGCGTGTCCCACACGAGGGAGCTCTGGAGCTCGGCGCCGCCGCTCGTGGGGCGCTCGGTTAAGCGGAACTGTTCGCGATCATTGGCGGAAAATGGCCCGAAGTCGACGGCGCGATTGAAGGTGCCGAGGAGATCGGCGTCGACGAAGAGGCCGGGGGCGAGCGTCGACCGGACGCCGGGACCGACCTCGACGTGGTGCAGGTAGGAGCCCGGGTAGAGGTCCCCCCGGTAGCGGGCCGAGAGCCGGAGATCGCCGGTGCGGCCGAAGGTCCCCGGGTGCACCGAGCGGACGAGCGCGTCGCCATAGAAGCCGGAAGGGGCGCCGTTTCCTGGGCTTTTTCCGAAGATGACGCCGCGACCGACGCGCCCCTCGACGACGAGATGCTGGAGCGGCCCGAAGAAATTCCGGAACCAGAAGGAGCCGCCGAGGGTGGTGTCGGCGCGCGTCGGGTCGACTTCAAAGGTGCCGCGGAGGCGAACGGTCGTCCGCGGCGCTTCGACGACCTGGATCGTGAGCTTGAGCGCCTCGGGGAGGCCGACACGCGCGATGAAGTTGCCGTCCTTGTCGATCTGCTCGGGGCGGAGTTCGCCGCCGTTGTCGGGGGCGGTGCCGGGGACGATGAAGACGGTGTCGGCGTCATCGCGTACGTAAACCGAGGAAAACGCGCCGCTATCGAGGAGGTCGCGCTCGATCTGCGCGCGCACACTCTCGTCGTAGGGGTGGACGCCGGGGCCGAGGCTGGCGCGCGCGAGGATCGCTTCGTTGGGGATTTTCGCCGCACCCGCTTGGATGCTCGCCGTCTCCTCACTCGCCGTTTTGCCGCGCGACGCGCGGACGATCTCCACGCTGCCGACACGCGTTTTGGGGCCGGCATCGACGAAGAAGTACCAGTGGACGACCTTCTGGGTGCGGTCGACGTAGGCGCGGCTATAGACCATCGCGTGGGCGTGGCCGCGGCGGCGGAGGTCGTCGGCGAGGTCGTAGCGGACGTGGCGGAACGTCTCGAAATCGAAGTTTTTCTCGCCGGTTGCGAACGGGACCTTCCCCGCGAGGCGTGCCGTTTCCGCTTCGCTGGTCGCCGTGGGCGCGCCGCCCCAGATCACGCGGACGTCGCCGACCTGGTAGCGCGTCTGTTCCCGGAGGCGGAAAGCGACGCTCGCCGCGGTCTCGCCCATCGCCACCTCGCCGGGCTCGACCTCGACGTCCAGGTAGCCGAAGGTCCGCCACCAGGCTTCGATGCGCCGGCGGTCTTCGGCGACGCGGAAATCGCTGTACCAGCGCTCCGCGGTGAGCAGCCCGGCGGGGCGCATCCCGAGGCGCGGGAGAAGCTTTGCAAAATCAAGCGTGAGCGGCCGCGAAGGGTCGGCGGTCGTGAGCGTGACCCGCTCGACGTGGATGTCGGTCTCGCCGGGGACCTTCGCGGGTCGCACCTTGCAGCCGGCACCGCCCAACGCCGCACCCGAGAGGGCGACCGCAAGGATCGCCCTTGGGAGCATGCGGGGCGGAGCGGGCGAGGCGGAGCGCAAGTCGGCAACCCTGGCGCGTCGATGGCCGAGCGGTCAAGCCTCAGCGCAGCAAAAACCAAGGAAGAATGCGTCGCCGAGTGCCGTTCGAGCGACGGGTTGGTGACCCGACCGGCAGCGCCCCCCTTTGGATGGTGAGTGCAGCGGGGCGTGGAGGCTCTTTGGCGATCGGGCGAGAATCGCGTGGTCCGCCACGCCCTGTCGGGGCGCGTTCCCGGCACAACCCCCCGATCGTGGGCTCTTCCGCGTGCGCAAAGCACAACCGTTCCGCGATTCTTAATGTTCTCGAAATTCGGGCACTGCACGCCAAACGCCCACGAAACGGTGCTGCTGTTTCCGCGAAGACACAATTTTCAATCGCAGTTGTTTGCGTCAAGACGTGCGGCTTGGCCAGGTATGACATGTGTGTCACGCCCTGGGGCAAAACGCCACAGTTGAAAAGATTGACGATTTTCGCACTGTGGCCTCGGCGGCCACTCGAACTAGGTTCTGACCGAGATCAAACGCTATTTCGTTTGACGCCCTCACCGGGCGCAGAATACCTTCCCCGGGTCTTGTGGGGCACTGTGCCCCTTGCGGGCGGTCTCCGGCGGAAGCTCCCAGAGCGACCCGGCGGAAAGCCGTCCGATAGGTAGGTGCCAATAGCGCCTACCGGAACATGCCGCAGCGGGGCCAACGGGGGCTCGCTGGGGTCCGTGGAACGCAGCGACCTCCGACGGGAGCGTCGCCGCCCTCTTTTGTCTCGGCCTCCTGGGCCGGGCACTTACGCGCGCCCTCGGTGACGACCGGTCGGCGCGCCCCTGCAACGGCACCTGCACGACCGAGAGCTCCGTTCAGTGACGACGGAACGGAGCCTTCCGGAGGACTCCCCGATGACGACCCAGCCGATTACCCGAATTGCCGCCCTCCTCGCCGCCACGACGACGCTTGTCGTAGCCTGCGGCGACTCGATCACGAACAATGCGAATTGTGGCGCCGGGACGCGCCTCGAGAACGGGACGTGCGTCGCGGTGACCGACGCGACGACTGATACCGGGGCCGCCGACACTGGGACGGAAGTTCCCGATTCAAGCGGAGGGAGCGACGGTTCTATCGATAGTTCGCCCGGAGATGCGGCTGCCGATGCCACCCCCGATACCGACGATCCGTGCCCGACTCCTCCCGCTGATTTCGACTTTATCAATTGCGACGCAAAGTGTGGGGCGGTGAACTCACGTTGCGCATCCACGTGGTGCAGTTCAGATGGGACTTTGCCCAAATCATTCCAGCCAATCCTCGCCAGTGGGCTCGTCATTCGGACGACATCATCTGCGCTTCATGCCTTGATAAGAATGCCGCGTGACCCCTCCTCGGTCTTCGGGCATTGCGACGGTCCGCGAGCACGCGTTACTGCCACGAATGTGAAGCTTGATCCGACGCCGCGTGGTGCATTTGCCGCTCTGATGTTCCGACGAGGCGACGCCGACGCACACAACATCAAAGCCGTGGCCCGCGGCTACACCATGAGGCCCGCGCTTACGCAAGGCTCCGTCACCCAGCGACCGGTCCTGCCTGATTTCGCGGACCCACCGCAGCAGCCGCTTCCCCTCGATCTTAGGGAACCCGAATTAGTGTCCGCGCTTCCTCCGAAAATGCAACCGGTGCGCGATTGCTACATCACTGACCGCAGTGTCGCGACGGAGGTGGCCACGCTTCTAAATGGTGTCTGGCGCGAGAACCCGTGGAACCAACCGTCAAAGACTGGTGACTATGTGACGCGAAGCAGCATGTACCTTCTTTTTGTCCCAAGTAACGGTGTAGGGGCTCGAAATATTCTTATTTCCGAGGAGGATGGCGTGTCTTGTCCGTAACAATTAGAGTGACTTTTCGATTTGTATGTTTGAGTAGAAAGGTTGTGAAATGAGAGCCATTTTTAAGGTTTCGTTGCTGCTTGCTGCTGTGTCTCCTGGCGTCGTCGCGTGTTCGTCGGCGCCGTCGTCGAGCGCGAAGGACGATCGCGTGTCGAGCGGGGATCACAAGATTGTCGCTTTCGTCAAGAAGGCGAGCGGTCTCGAGCGCATTGAATTTGGTGGCCGCCCGGCCGAGGATTCCGCCCTTTCGACGCGGGATATCTCGATCTCTGTCGGCGACCCGATTGTCACGCGACGGCTTCCGGCGACCGACCTCATCCCTCTTGCTCTGCGTGCCTGCGGCGCCGCCCAACAGGGCGTTACTGCGAACCGTTGCCTTACCGGGATGCGGCTTGAAGGGAAACCGTGGACGCCGGCGACGCTTGGCCAGGAAATCTTCAACGACAATCCAGGCTGCTCGAATGTTTCGAAAGGAGACGCTCCATTCCTCTACTTTCCGCGTGCTCCAGAAACCTGCGACCAGGTCGCCGAAACCTCGGAAATGCTCGTCTGCGCCGCCCAGAAGCTCGCGGATATTGCAAAGGCCGAAAAGCCTGTCGAAGTGAAGCTGGGCGACGGCTCCTGGCTTCATATGGAGAGCGGTGCGGCCACGATCACCGTGGCGCCACCGACGCCTCAAGACCGTTTCCTGTTGCGCGACCAAGCGCTGGAACTCCTTTCCTACCTTGAACTGCTCGAAGGCAAGCGGACCACGATCGCCGGGACGACCTACACGT
>DYPH01000355.1 GCA_020720045.1 Sorangium cellulosum
CTTCAGCGTGCACAACACCGTGACCGTCCCAGCCGGCGACGGCCGCGCCCTCGAGGCTCTCGCCCGCTATTGCCTGCGCAACCCCGTCAGCCTCGCCCGCCTTCGGTGGACGCCGGGGTCAGAGAGTGCCACGTATTTGCCCAGGGACGGCCACGACGACGAGAAGGCCGAAACCCTCGACGCCCTCGACTTCGTCGCCCGTCTCCTCGCGCACGTTCCCGACGCGAGAAGGCACTTGGTCCACTACTACGGCGCCTATTCCAACGTCGTGCGCGGGAAGCTGAAGGCTCGCGGCCAGGCTCAGCAAGCAGGGCCGCTCGCCTCGGGACCGGACGCCCATTCCCCGCCGCCGCCTGCCTGCGCGCCCCCGTCGTCGGCCGCTCTTCGGCGCAGCTGGGCCCAGCTCCTAAGACGCGTGTACGAGATCGATCCGCTCGTCTGTCCTCGCTGCCAGGGCGTGATGCGGATCGTCTCCTTCATTACAGACGGCCGCGTCATCCGCCGCATCCTCGCCCATCTTGGCGCCTCGGTTCGCCGTGCCACCCAGGACCGCGCTCCGCCTCTCGCAGCCGCCCCGGTTCCCGATGCCCTCTGATCCCCGGGACGGCCGAGCCGATGCCCCCACGCGCGAGGCAGGCCCGGGGCCGCCTCGGCCACAGCCCGACGCCCAGTAACTCGCCTCATGCTCCCGGGAAATGGCTCAGGGACTGCGCCGGGCCTCCGTGATGGCTCGCCCTGGGGGGGAGGCGCCGCCGCGGCGCCTCCCCCCCAGGGCGTTCTAGCCCGTTTGAGCCCGCCCCGACCCTCAGCCGCACTGCCCTCGGGAATCAAACTTCCTATCGTTAAATCCGTTCCGCATAATAGTACCAAATCACAATCCGAGGTGCATTCCATGACATTCCGTGACATCTACCGCAATTCCATTGGCGCGAAGGTTGGCGCTGCCGCGCTCTCACTTGCGAGCGTTGTTGGTGCGGGGGCTGCTCGCGCTGATCTTATCGCGCAGTCTGCGCCGCACGCGACGGGTGCGTAC
>DYPH01000356.1:0-782 GCA_020720045.1 Sorangium cellulosum
CATTGCTTTGATCACATCCCGTGTAAATTGCAATTCCGAGCAGCTACCTAGGCTCCCGCTACGCGGACGGACGCGTTGCCGTCACCAGGAAGATCGGGTAGCGCTTCCCCTCTTTCGCGACCTCACAGGCCGTCGTGAAAGCGACGTCGGCAAAGCCAGCTTCCGTAAGAAGTCCGCCCAGTTTGCCGCGGTCAAAACCGGCATGGAAGACCCCTTCTACGCCCGGCGGATGGAAGTCCCCCTCTTCGACGTCGAGATCGGCGAGCGCCACACGGCCGCCGGGCGCCAGGTGCGCGAAGAGCGTCTTCGCGAGGGCGCCTGTATCTTGCACATGGTGCATCGCCATCGCGCTGACGATGAGATCGACGGTCCGCCCGAGGGGCTTCTCGAGGATGTCTTGGCAAAAGACGCTTACTTTTCCGGCGAGTTCCGGCTTCTTTGCGAGCTGCTCAAGCATCGCCGCCGAGACGTCGACGGCCAGGATCTCCTTCACCGCCGGCGCCACTTTCGCCGCGATGAGGCCGGTCCCGGCGCCGAAATCGAGGACGGTCATCGTCGCGTCCAGCGGGACGCGGTCGTCGAGGGCCCGGGAGACCCCTTCGGAGATTTGGAGCGGAAACGGGCGCGTGTCCCAATCGGCGGCCTTGTCGTGAAATAGGTCGGTCATTCGACTCCATCTACTCGTTCTCCGATCCGGCGTCTCGCCGGGCGGAGACACCTGCGTCCGTCCGATCCGGCGTCTCGCCGGGCGGAGACACCTGCGTCCGTCCGATCCGGCGTCT
>DYPH01000356.1:882-1032 GCA_020720045.1 Sorangium cellulosum
CGCCGGGCGGACACCTGCGTCCGTCCGATCCGGCGTCTCGCCGGGCGGAGTTGCCGCGTGTGCGGACCAAGAATCGGCCGCCACCGAGCGGAGATCCGCTAGGTAGCTGCTCGGAATTGCAATTTACACGGGATGTGATCAAAGCAATGT
>DYPH01000214.1 GCA_020720045.1 Sorangium cellulosum
CTCTTCGTCCCCCCGGCGAACTGAGCCCCGCGCACACGCAAACCGCCGCGCTCTTGCGACACAAACGTCAGAGCCGTTCCGCAGCGGGCGCCTGATTTCCGCAGCCGGCGACGTGGCTTGAGACTTGCGAGCCGGAACCGCATGCTCTTTCGCCCCCTCTTCCTTTGCCCCCTTCTCGCCCTTCCTCTGCTGAATCTCGGTTGCACGACGGCAAGCTGTACGAGCCTCGCGATCGTGCGCGAAATGCCCTTCGAGGCGGTGCTCCCCCAAAGCGTCGACCCGGCGACGACCACCTTGGAGGTCTGCTTCGGGAAGGTCTGCGACACCGCGCGCCTGGCACGGAGCCCAAACCCGAGCGTGGCTGGCCTGTACTGCCAGGATATCGACACGCGCACGCCGAACTTCCCGACGACCTGCAGCTACGCGGAGGCCGAGCGCACGCTCACGTTCACGACCAACACCGTCTATGGCGGCCACGCCGGTTCCGACGCGCTCGTGGTCACGGCGATTGCCGCGTCGGGGGCCCGGACCGAGTTCCTCCGCGGCACCGTGACCTACCAAGACACGACCGACGACGCCGCGCGCGGCGCATGCACGGAAGCGTGGAAGGGGACGTTCACCAAAGAGTGACGGGATCTACTTGCAGAAGGCGGAGTCGCTGCCGCAGGTGTGTGCGGAGTTGCGGATAGGTCGAATAGCTGCCAGCGTGGGCTCTCGGAGGTTCCGCTCATGGAGGCTGTCGCGCACACGATCGAAGAGCTGATTCGCCGCATGACCCCGGTCGCTGCGCCGCCCGAACAGCAAGCGCAAGTGGAGGCGCTCTCCAAGGCCCTGGAGGGCATGGCCCAGCAGCCGCGGGTGCCCAAGTGCCAGCTCGTCGGCCCGAAAGGGGAGAGCATCGCGGTTCCCGAGAGCATCTTCTACGTCCTCGAGCGCGTTGCGGAGGTGCTTGCGCGTGGCGATTCGATCACGGTCGTCCCTGTCGGGCGGGAGGTGACGACCCAGCAGGCCGCCGATCTGCTCAATGTCTCGCGCCAATACCTGGTGCGCCTGCTCGACGAGGGGCAGCTTCCGTTTCGAAAAACCGGCAAGCACCGGCGCCTCCGCATCGAAGACGTGCTCGCGTTCAAGGAGACCCGCGACAAGGACCGCCGCGCGGGGCTTCGCGAGCTCTCTCGCATGAGCGAGGAGCTGGGCGGCTACGACGCGAGCTGAAGTAGTGTCGAGTTCGCCGCTGCATGGTCCCTGCACCTTTTATCGTCGTCGTCGACGCGAACGTCCTTTTCCCGCTCACGCTGCGAGACACAGTGCTGCGCGCGGCGGCGCACGACTTCTTCCAACTGCGGTGGACGAAGGACATCCTTGACGAGATGGAGCGCAACCTCGCGAAAACCGGCACGACGACCGCCGAAAAGGCCGCGAAGCTACGCGCGCAGATGGAGCGGTTTTTCCCGGAAGCGATGGTGGCGGGCTACGAGACGCTTATCCCGGTGATGCAGAACGATGTGAAGGACCGGCACGTGGTGGCTGCCGCCGTGAAGGCGGGCGCGCAGGTCGTGATGACCTCGAACCTCAAGGACTTCAGGCCACTCCCCGACGGCATCGAGGCGCAGTCGCCGGACGAATTTCTGTGCAACCTCTTCGACCTTGACCCCGATGGCTTCGTCGAAATGCTGCGCGAACAGGCAGGAGACCTCCAGCGGCCCCCAGTGACGTTTGAAGCTCTCCTCGATCGGCTGACCTACATCGTGCCCGAGCTGATCATGGCGGTGCGCGAGCAGCTTGGGGCCGGGCTCTAACCCCTACCCGCTTGCCCGTGGGGTCGATTCGTAGTGAACCCCGTTCCATGAATCCCGGTGGTCGCATCGCCAACCCGCCGCCGGCGGGCGGCTACAAGCTTCTCGCCGTCGACCTCGATGGCACCCTCCTCACCCACGATGGGCAGCCCCACGCCCACGACGTCGCCGCGATGAAGGCGCTCGCCAAGACCGGCGTCGTCGTCACCATCGCCACCGGGCGCCTCCCCTCGGGGACGCTCTGGGTCGCCGAAAAAGCAGGGATCACCGGCCCCGTCGTCTGCGCCGATGGGTCGCTCCTCGTCGATGCCCCGAGCGGCGCCATCCTCAAACACCGCACCATCGGCTGCACCGCCCACCTGCGCCAGGTCCTCCCGCAACGGGAGCTCGCCGCCGTCCTCTTCGCCGGCGATCGCATCGTCCACGACGCGCGGGCGACCCCCTACCTCCCCTTCTTCAAGACCTGGTCGCCAGACCTCCACGTCACCGAGAGCCTCGTCGATCACCCGGAATTCTCCGACGGAACGCTCACCGCCCTCGTCGGCATCGGCCCGGAGGCGGAGGTGCGTGCCTTCCTCGCCGAAGCGGAAGCCCACCGGGAGAGCCCCGTCCAGGTCGCCTCGTTCGCCCTCCGGAAGCTCGGCGGCCGCGACGGGATGTGGGGCTTCCTCCTGCGGACCGCCGGCCCGACGAAGGCGACCGGCCTCGAAGACCTCGGCGAACGGACCGGCGGGATCGGCCTCGATGAGATGGTCGTCGTCGGCGATTGGATGAACGATATCCCGATGTTGAGCGTCGCCGGTCGCGGCGTCGCCATGGGGCAGGCCCCCGCCGACGTCCAGGCGGTCGCCACCGATCTTGTCCACCCGACGAGCACGGAAGGGGGCGGGATCGCCGCCGCCATCGCCGCGATCTTTGGCGTGCACGCGTAAACCGCACGCCTAACCGCCCGCCGTAACACCCGATGACCTCCTCGTTCCTCACCGCCCGCTTCGACGCCTCCAACCGGAAGCTCGCCCAGTTCGCCAGCGCCCTCGAAGGGCAGGTCGCCCCCGATCGCGCCGAGATCCTCGGCGACGGGACGTGCATCTACGTCGTCGGCTCCGGCGGCCGCGAAGAGATCGGAACCTACAGCGATCTCGACGTCTTCCTCGTGAGCCAGACGGAGCCGACCCGCATCCAGGAGATCCTCCTCCAGGCCTCGGTGATCCGCGCCCTCCGGGCGACCGGCTTCCCCGATCCCGACGGCGGCGGCCGCTTCCTCCAGCTCCATCACGCCCCGCGCCTCGTCGATCAGCTCGGCGCGCCGACCGACGACACGGAGAACACCTTCACCGCCCGGATGCTCCTCCTCCTTGAGAGCAAGCCGCTCCTCGGCCACGGCGCCTACGAGGCGCTCGTCGACACCTGCCTCGACGCCTACTGGAAGAACACCCGCGAGGGGCGCGCCTACCTGCCGATGGTCCTCGTGAACGACATCGTCCGTTACTGGCGAATTGTGCTGCTGAATTACGAGTCGCGCCACGCCCAGGACATCCGCAAGGAGTGCGCAAAGCACCCCGACGAGAGCTTCGCCGCCGTCGAGAAGCGCCTCCAGCCGAAGAAATGGGCCAAGGGGATCAAGCTCCGCTTCGCCCGCTGCATGAGCTGCTTCTCGGTGATCGCGGCGCTGCTGGCCGAGGTCGTCGCCCACGGCTCCGTCGCGCGGAGCAACGCACGAGAAATCCTCCGGAAGACGCCGCTCCAGCGCCTCGCCGACGTCCGCACCTGGTCGCTCACCCGCCCCGACGGGGATGTGGGCGAGGTCGCCGCGATCATCACCGAGCTCGAGACGCTCTACGCGAGCTTCTTGGAGGTCGGCGACCGGGAGAAGAACGGCATCGAGATGCTGATGCGCCACGAAGATGCGAGCGAGGGGAAGCAGCTCTTCAAGGCGGCCGATCGCTTCGCCCAGCGCTACTTCGATCTCCTCCAGGAGCTCGGCAAGGGGAACCCGCTCTTCCGTTACTTGGTCGTCTGAGCGGCTGCTGGGCCCGGCGAGCCGGGAGAAGGCCGCGCGAGGCGCTGGCAGCGGTTCAGGAGCATCCCGAGGGCGACGGCGAGGGCGATGACGAAGAGGCGCACCCGGAACCGGTGGCGCTCCTCGGCGGCGGTAAAGATCTTCGGCCGCGGATCGCTCGCGAGGACGCGCCGCGCGCGGGTGACGACCTCGTCGTCGTCGACGGATCCGCCGAAGGCGGGACGTCGCACCGAATCGAAGGAGAACGGGATACGCGCGAGTCGAAACTCTTTCGAGTTCCGGACCTTATCCCGAGCGAGGCCGAGGAGTTCGGGGAGGTCGTCGGCGGTGCGGGCGTGGCCGACGGCGACGCGGAAGAGGCGGAAGACCTCCACGAGCGCCGCCGGGAAGTCGCCATCGGTCGGGAGCGTCTCCCGGAGGGCGGCGAGCACGCCGGCCGCCTGTTGGTCGAAGTAGTGGAGCTCGGCCTCGCGGTCGTAGCCGCGGAGGCGCACAACGAGCAGCTCCGGCGCAAACGGATCTGCCGGGGGCGTCCCGTCGCCATCCTGCGAGGTCCCGCCTTCGGCGGATATGACCGGTTCCGTCTTCACGGGCGGCACCCTACACGGTCTTTGCCAGGGAAAAAACGGGGCGGCACGACCTCGGAGAATCGGGTAATCGGTAAGGATGAAGAGTCGTGCCCGCGCTACGGCAACCGGTGTCTCCGTCGGACTGACGATCGGCGCACTCGTCGGGGCGTGTACCTCGCTGCCGGCGATCACCGCGGCACCGACCGATTCCGGCACCGACGCCGGCACGGCGACCGACGTAGGACCGGCGACCGACGGTGGCGAGCCGGGCCTCTCCGCTGCGTGCCGGACCTTCCTTGAGGCAACCGGCCTGCCGGGGCGCTGGGCACTCGGACCGCTCGCGGGGAGCGCAATCACCTACGTCGAGAGCGACAACAAGGACCCGGAGATCGCGTGGGTCGGCATGTGCGAAGGCGCCACCGAGCCGACGATCTACCGGACGCCGCTGACCAGCTTCGCCGCCGCCACCGACGTCACCGGCAAAGGCCTCCCGGCCGCCGATCTGTGCGCCCGCGCGCAACCCTTTGGTGCCGCGCGCATCCCCCTTCAGGGACTCGTCGACGTCGTTTCGCTGGTCCCCTCCGACCGGAACCCGAAGTTCATTTGCGCGCTCATCGCCGGGAACGGCATCGTCGCACCGCCGTTTGGCCCGTCAACGGTCGGCTGCGTCAGCAGCGATCCGAAGGCGACGGCGACCGCCCGCGATCGCGGCGAATTTCATCGGCTTGTTCCGTTCGAAGGAGTTCGGCCCCGCGACGATTCGAGCCGCCTTTTCGGGGGCGAGCGGGCGCGAAGTGAACACCTTCGTCGCCTCCGCGGGGGCGGACGGCACGCTGGTCTTTTCGCCGACCGTCAAGATGAAGCAGACGGTGCC
>DYPH01000085.1 GCA_020720045.1 Sorangium cellulosum
GTTCCCCTGGAGCGTCGCTGAGGACTCGCCAATCGCCGTCATCCACGCCCCTAGGCTCGGGTCGTTCCAGGTCGCGGCGGAGTCGTATTCGCCGCCGCAGGCCGAGCCGACGGTAGCGTTTGCCCCTGCAAATTCGAGGTAGCCGGGCCAGGTCTGGCGAACCATCTCGTAGTTCCAGTCGGTTGCGTAAAACTTCCCGCCGGCTTTCACCCAGCGGCGGAGGTTGTCGCGGACCTTGCTATTCGTGGCGGGCGACGTCGAGCACGACTGTTGGCCCTCCTGGGCGACGTCGCCGTTGCAGGGGCTGAAGACGATTTGATAGCGGTCGATAAACGGCTTGCCACTCGCGTCGTTTGCCCCGCGATAGAGGCGTTCGGAATTGATGTCGTCGGCGCCGCACGTCGGGAGGAAAGGCAGCGGGATTCCCGAGTCGTTGCACGAAACATCGGTATCGAAGCCGGTGATCCCGAGTTTCTTGAGCGAATCCTGGACTTGGTCCCAGGCGCCGCGCGCGATGAACATCTTCGGGATCGTATCGCCGAGGGCATCGTCGGTCTTACCGGGGAGCTGAAGCAGCCCCTTGTTTGGGGTGTTTACGCCCTTCACGACGTTGATCTTGCGGACCCGGCGGAACTGCCCCTTCTGGACAACCAGGAAGAACTCCCCTTCCCCGTAAACAGGGACGCGCACGGTGCCGTTCGGCGCGCTGAACGCGAAGCCCTCGTCGGGCGTGAGCTTCACGCAGGAGTCGCAAAAGACGCCGGCGGGGATCGCCGAGGGGGCATTTTTCGTAAGGTAAACGAGCGCATCCGAGATCGGAACCGTCCCTTCCGGGGCGACGACGGTGCCGCTCAGGGAGCCGATCTCCGTCGGCTTGAGGACGGCGCCATCCGGCGACGTTTGCGACTGGCCATCGGGGAGGTCGACGGCGGCATCCGGCGTATCAAACCCGCCGCCATCTGCCTTGGCGGCGAACCCGTTGGTCCCCTCGGAACCGCAGGCGAGGTACATCAAAGACGCGACGAACGGAACGGGAAGAAGGCGCTTCACAGCGCTGAGGGATGAAGGAAATGGGCACGCCGTGCAAGTGAAATAGCACCGTCGTTGTGGCGCCCCGTCCGGCAGCCACTTCCGACGCAAACGTTAGAATTCACGAAAGTTCTTGGCATTCGCGCCGCGACCGTGGCTCGACCTTCCTCGAAGACAAAATGGAAGGAGCCCCTTGCGTGCAGCAAGAGGCCCCTTCGGCACCGTCGACCTGTGTGGTCGCTAGCGCCGGGTCACTTCGTCTTTGGGGCCTTTGCGGGCTTTGCGGCCGGCTTCACTTCGGCGGCGGCAGCGCCGTCCTGGGCGAGAATCACGAATTGAACGCGTCGGTTACGCGCACGATTTCCCGCGGTGACGTTCGGCGCGACCGGCTTCGTGTCGCCATAGCCCTTCGCCGTGAGGCGGTCGCCGGAAACACCGTGGGCGATGAGCCAGGTGCGGACCGCGTTCGCGCGCTCGTCGGAGAGGACCCGGTTGTTCGACGCCGAGCCGACATTGTCGGTGTGCCCCTGCACTTCCACCTGCTTGATTTCCTTGTGGTGGATGAAGGCGTCGGCGATTTCCGTCATGAGGCCGTCGGAGGCGGGGAGGATCTTCGCGGAGCCGGTCTCAAACTGGACCTGCTGCTTGATCGTGATCTCCTTTTTGCCGACGGTGACGAGCCCCTTCTTCTTGATGAGGGAGACGTCGACCGTCTTCTCGGCACGCGGAGCGACCTCTGCGTTCTGCACGCTTTCGAGGAAGCCTTCCGCCTCGACGTCGACCTTGGCCGTGCCGGGGAGGAGGTCGACGAGCTTGAAGGCGCCGGAGGCGTCGGTGGTCGCCGACACATCTTTTCCGGAGGAATCTTTGCCCTTTACGGTGGCCCCCGCGATAGCGGCCCCCTTCTCGTCCTTCACGTGACCGACGAGGGTTCCGAAGCGCGGGAGCGCCTCGAGCGCGCAATCGACGGCGCTCTCTTTGTCGCCGTTCTTGATCTCAACCTGGCACTCGCCCCCCTTGTAGCCGTCGGCAGAGACGGCGAAGGCGTAGGTGCCTACGTCGAGGTCCCACGTGGAGAACTTCCCGGCGCCATCGCTCACAATGCCCGAGAATTCCGGGTGATTCGCGAAACGGACGATCGCGTTGGCGACGGCGGGGCCCTTGTTGTCGGCCGACTTCTCGTGGACGTAGCCGGCGATCTTCACCTTCGTCTTCTCGACAACCGGCGGCGGCTTCGGGAGCTCAATCGGCTTCGGCGCCGGACGGTCCTGCGTATCAATCGCCCAACCGGCGCCGATGTACGCCGTCCAGGGGGCTTGCGGCGCCACTTCTTCAATGAAGTGATTCACGCCGGTCACGCCGATGTCGACAGCGCCGGTGAGCGAAAAACCACGCTTCCAGGGGAAGACGCGCGCGCCGAGGGTGAGGCGGCTCGGTGCCGTCGGCGAATTCTTGAGGCAGAGATCGCCGCTCGGATTCTGAGCGCGGCACTGGTAGCCCTGGCGATTGATCGGCGCGTCGATGCCGTACTCGACGAAGGGGCGGAAGTGGTCTTGCGCCACGAAGGCCTCCGCGCCGAACCGGATGTCGACGTGGTCGACGCGGTTGATGCCGAGCCCGAAACGCTCGATACGGGTGACCGGCTTGCCGCGCGCCGTCTCGACGTCCTGGACGACCTTGCCCGAATTATCGAGTGTATAGAAGGCGTTAAGGCTGAAGCGCATCGGCAGCCGCTTCTGGGCGTAACGGAAGTCGGTCGTGCCGCCGAGCCAGAACCGGGCGCCGGTAGCGCCGCCGGCGAGGCCAACGCCGCCCGACTGGTTCACGAGGAGGAGGTCGGCACCGCCGCCGAGGCCGAGGACAGGGCTCACTGCATGATACAGCTTTCCGCCGATCGTCGTGTCTCCGAGGACCTGGAGGACCGCCGGGCGCGAAGCGTCGTCGCTGTTTGCGTAGGCGCGCGTCGACGCGGAAAGTTCGAAGAATTTCGTGATCGTCACGCCGAGGGAGAGCGTGGCACCGACGTGGGAGAGCCCATCGCCGATCACGCGCGGGCCGCCGGGGACGCGCTGGTTAGGGCAAGGGAACTCGGTGCTGCAGAGCCACTTCGCCGAGAAGAAGTCGGTCATGAACTGGAGGCGAAACTGCCCCGGCGCGCCGCTCTGGAGGTGGCGCGTGTGGAGGAGGCCCGCCTGCCCGGAAAGGCTCGCCGGCTCGTTCAACTCGTAGTCACGGACGCCCCAGGCGTCGTTCGTCATCGGGCCCGTGTTGGCGCCGGAACCGGCGGCCGGGGCGGCTTGAGCGGTCCCCTCGGCGGTGGGTGCATTCTGCACAGGCTTTGCCGTCGTCGCGGCGGGCGTCGCCGGAGCGGTGGCGGGCTTTCCCGTCGTAGTTCCGGCAGGTTTCGGCGGTTGCGCGCCGGCCTTGTTGCCGCCTCCGAAGGTGAAGCCGCCGCCTTGTGCGGCGGGCGCGGGGGCCGTCTGCGCCGAAGCAACGGCGGGGACGGCGAGGAGCGAGGACAAGAAAAGGAACGCACGGGGCTTCATCGCGGGCGGTGTTGTAGCGCACCTCTGCCTAGGGTTGTCGACTTTGTAGGGTCTTTACTTGGAGCGGCCAGCGCGTTTCCAGGTCGCGGCCGCGTCTAAACTCGTTCTCCGATCCGGCTCGCCGGGCGGAGACAAACTCGCGCTGCCGACGGAGGGGGTCGTTTCCCAGGGCCGCTTCGACTACGTTGCCGCGCCATGGCATCCCGTGGCCGCATCCTCATTGTCGACGACGAAGCGAACGCGCGCGCAGCGCTCAGTGAAATCCTGCGCGACGACGGCTACGCGACCGAGACGGCCGCCGACGGCTTTAAGGCGCTCGGCAAGCTCGACGACTTCACGCCGGACGTCGTCCTGACCGACCTAAAAATGCCGGGCCTTGATGGCATCGCCTTCATGGAGAAGGCAAAGAGTGCCCTCCCCGGTGCCGTGTTTGTCGTCATGACCGCCTTCGGGACGATCACGAGTGCTGTCGAAGCTGTCAAAAAGGGGGCGGACAACTACCTTACAAAACCCCTTGATTTTGAAGCGCTTTCTGCGGTCGTCGATCGCGCAATGGAGAAGGCACGCCTCCTTCAAGAGACCCGACAATTGCGAGATCGGCTCCGCGAGCGGAATGCCTTCAAACACATTGTCGCCGCCGACCCGCGGATGCGTGAGGTCCTGGAGCTCGTCAATCAAATCGGTCCGAGCCGCGCCAGTGTGCTGATCACCGGGGAGTCGGGCACCGGAAAGGAGCTGATCGCCGAGGCGATCTGTGGCGCTTCGCCGCGTGCCGACAAACCCTTCGTCCGCCTGAATTGTGCGGCACTTTCCGAAGGGCTCCTCGAGAGCGAGCTCTTCGGCCACGAGCGGGGCGCGTTTACGGGGGCGGTCGGCCGTCGCGAAGGGCGCTTCCGCCAAGCGGACGGAGGGACGCTTTTCTTGGACGAAATCGGGGAGATCCCGATGGCGACCCAGGTCAAGCTCCTGCGCGTCCTCCAGGAAAAATCCTTCGAACGCGTCGGCGGAAACGAGACGGTCAAGGTCGACGTGCGCATCTTGGCGGCGACCCACAGGGACCTTCGCGCCGAAGTCGCGAAGGGGACCTTCCGCGAGGACCTTTTCTACCGCCTGAACGTCATCACGGTCGAGATCCCGCCGCTCCGCGATCGACGGGGCGACATTCTCCCGCTCGCCACCTTTTTCTTAGGCAAATACGCCCAAGAAAACGGGAAGAACATCGATGGTTTTTCCGACGAAGCGCTCGATTTGCTTGGATCTTATCGTTGGCCGGGCAACGTGCGCGAGCTCGAAAATACCATTGAGCGTGCTGTCGTTCTTTGTGAGAGCGGCCGCATCGAGAAGAAGCATCTGCCCTCGACTGTGGTACCCGCAGGAGTGCGGGATGAGCTCCCGAAGATCCCGGGGGCGACGATTGAGGAGCTTGAGCGTCACGCCATTCTAAAGACCCTTGAAGCGTGCGCCGGGTCGACTTCGAAGGCGGCGCTTGTGCTCGGCATTTCGACGCGGAAGATCCAATACAAGCTCCACGAATACGGGACTCGCGACGATCTGAGCGCCGCTCAAAAGCGCGAACTTGCGAGCGCGGGCCCCCTTGGAGAAACGGTGAAACTGCCCCCAGCGAAGGAGACGCCATGACCGCTTCCGTGTCAGCGACGTCGCCGTCGGTCGCGACCGGCGACGTCGTACTTTCCGCAAAGAACCTCCGCAAACAGTACAAGAAGCCCTTCTCGCGCGTCACCGTCGACGCGGTTCGGGGAGTTTCCTTTGATGTTCATCGTGGCGAGATCTTTGGATTTCTCGGCCCAAATGGCGCTGGGAAGACGACGACCATCAAGATGCTCGTCGGATTGATGGCGGCAACTGGCGGTGAAGCGACGGTCCTCGGCGCGCGAGTTCCCTCGCCAGAAGCGCTCGGGAAAGTCGGTTTCCTTCCCGAGAATCCCTACGTCTATCCCTATTTGACGCCGCGGGAGTTCGTCGAACTGTGTGGGCGTTTGAATGGCCTTGGTGGCGCCCACCTCCGGAAGCGAACGGAAGAGGTTCTCGCCAAGCTCGGGATCGCCGATGCGGCCGACCGGCCGGCACGCACCATGAGCAAGGGGATGCTTCAACGGACCGGGCTCGCCGCGGCGCTCGTCCACGAACCAGAGCTGCTGCTGCTCGACGAGCCGATGAGCGGCTTGGATCCGGTCGGTCGCAAGGAAGTTCGCGATTTGATCCTCGCGGAACGCGAAGCGGGTCGCACGGTATTCTTCTCGAGCCATGTACTTGCAGACGTTGAACTTTTGTGCGATCGCGTCTGCATCCTAAAGAAGGGCGAAGTCGTCGTTTCTGGGGCGATCGCGGAGCTTCTTCATACGAGTGATTCCGTTCGCGAAGTGGTCTTTGCCGGCGACACAACCGGTCACGAGGCGCTCCAGGCGGCGGCCCCCTCGCCGCGCCGCCTCGGCGATACCACCGTCTACGAAGTGGCGAGCGACGAGACACTCCGCCAGCTCCTCGCCGCTGCGCTTTCCGGCACCGACCTCCGGCTGATCGCCGTCACGCCAAAGCGCGAGACGCTTGAGGACCTCTTCGTCCGCCGCGCCCTCTGAGTTGAGGTAACGTTGCGCGATGAAATTGCGCCCGTTCGTCGCGTCCCCCCTCTTCGCCATCCTCGTCGCCTGCGGGGGCGACGACGCAGCGACCGGCCCGGAAGATGCTGGATTTCCTGAGGATAGTTCCGTGCAGGATGCAGGGGGCTCAGATGGCAGTTCTGTGCAGGATGCAGGCGTCGGCAGCGACAGTTCCGTGCAGGATGCAGGGTTGCTCGATGCGGGGCCCGTCGATGCGGGGCCCGTCGATGCGGGCCCTCCCCCGCCCGCGCCGGCGGTTTCGTACATCGGGCGCTGGAAAATCGCTGGCGGCGAAGCAATTGCCGGCTACCCGGCGGCGCGCGCGGTAGCCCGTTTTCAGGGGACAGCGGCGTCGGTCACGATCCGCGACGCCGCGCTCGCCGGCTCCGGCCCGAGCTATTTCGACGTCCTCGTCGATGGCGCATTTTCGAAGACGGTCTCCGTGGCCGCCGGTGCCACAACGGTCGTCCCATTGGCGACCAACCTGCCGGCCGGCGAGCACGAGGTCGAACTCTACCGGCGCACCGAAGCCTATACGGGGACGGTCGCCGTCGGCGGCTGGACGTTCCCAAACGGTGCGTTGTTGGCACCGCCGGCCCGAAAAGCGAGGCATATTGAGTTCATCGGGAACTCGACCCTCGACGGGTACGGCGTCGACGGGAATCGCAACCAACCGGCGACCTGCTCGCCGCTGGCGAAGGCCCACAACGCCCGACGGTCGCTTATTCCGCTGCTTGCCGACCTCCTCGACGCCGAAGCGTACGCGCCGTCGGCCAGCGGAATTGGTGTACTTTACAACGAAAATCCGAACGCTGGCGAGCACATCGCGGCGACCTATCCGCGGACCCATCCCCTTGTTGCCGGCGCCTGGGATTTTTCGAGCTGGCGGGCGGATGCGATTGTGATCATGGTCGGCGGGACCGATCTCGCCAACCCGGCGGTCAACCCACCGCCCACCCAGGCCGCATTTGCGAATGGATACGGGCAGTTCCTCGCGCAGGTCCGCGCGGCGAACCCGACGGCGAAGATCTTTGCGACAACGAGCCCAACGCTCAACGACGACTACCCGGCAAACTACAAGGCGCGCACCAAGAGCGTCGCCGCCCTCACAGCTGCGGTCGCCGCACGCGCGAACGCGGGGGACAACGAGGTCTACGCATTTGCGTTCACCCAAGACGGCGATCTCACCGCCTGCGACTACCATCCGAGCTACGCCCTCTATCAACGAATGGCCGCAGAAATCGCGCCGTTCATTCGTAGCAAGACCGGCTGGTGACGTTAGAATGTTCCGCCGAAGGTAGCGCCGCCGCCATTTGGGTAGACCACGGGGACGACGCCCACCGTTGGCGGCAGCGGACGCTTTCGGGTGAAGCTCTTTTCGGGGACGAAGTTGTATTCGGCCTGAAAAATCCCTAGCCCGGCGGTAATTGCGAACGCTGCGACAAAGGCAACATTCGTGACATACAAATTCTGGGCACGTGCCTGGTAAGCGGCAGTTTTCTTTTGGGGATCGCCCGCTTGAAATTCGGCGTTTCGGCGAGAGAGTGCGTCGAAATAGAGCGGAAAAGTAATCGCGCTTCCGACGACGAACGCCGCCTGGGATCCCAAAAAGACGGCGCCGAGGGTCTTCTCGCCGTTTTGGAATTGCCCGATGCCGAACGGGAGAGCCGCGACGACGCGCGAATGCGTTTCGGTGACTCGCTCCTCGCCAGCGAGCCGTTCCAGCAGGGCGACCCGCTCGGCGGCCGCTTTCTTCTCTGCCGCCTCTTTCTGCCGGCGCGCTGCGGCCGCTTTCGCCTCTTCTTCGGCGTTCTTGTTGAGTCGCTCCCGAAGCGCGGCGCGCGTATCGATAAAGAGTTCGAGGACGTTCTGCGGGAACGTGAGCGGGTCGGGCTCGTAGAGGCGGTCTTCGAGGAGGAGCGCTTCAAAGGTCTCGCGGGCAGCAGCCTCCCGACCGAGGAAAAGTTCGCTCGCGCCGAAGTACATCCGTGATTGAGACAGCAAGACCGGATCGAGCTTTGATGGACGCGAAGGGTCGAGAAGAACAGCAAAATACTCCGCAGCGCGGCTGTAGTTCTTTGCGACGAACGCGACTCGCCCCTTCTCAAATTCGGTCTGTTCCGAACCAGCAAATGCCGCAGAACTCCACGCAAGAAGGAGACAAAACGCCCCTACCGCAAGCGGGCGGTGTCGGGGAGTCTTGAGGGAGGCGGGGAGACGGGCGCCCATGGGGGCGGCGAGTATCGGCGAAGGGGGCCCGAAGGTCCACGCCGACGTTCATTGCAGCTCCAGCGCGCGCCTCGTAGACTGCGCCGCCATGCACGCTTATCGCCTTGTCGCAGCCCCCCTCGCCCTGTTCATGTCGGCCA
This sequence comes from Sorangium cellulosum, assembly GCA_020720045.1. Lineage (GTDB taxonomy): Bacteria > Myxococcota_A > Polyangia > Polyangiales > Polyangiaceae > JAAFHJ01. Next base: position 8,563 of record DYPH01000085.1, read on the forward strand.
CCGTCTTCGCCTGCGTCGGCGACGACGCGCCTGCCACTACGCCTGCCGCCGACGCCTCGGTGACCGACAGCGGTTCGGCGGACGCCGGAAGCCCGGTCGACGGCGGCGCAGCGGACGCCTCTTCCGACGCCGGACCCGCGTGCGCCAAACGTGGCGTGTGAGGCGACCTGCGCCGACCTCAAGCTCGACGCGGCCAACTGCGGGCGCTGCGGCCACAGTTGCCTTGGCGGCGCCTGTGCTGCAGGGGTCTGCCGGCCAAGTGTTGTCGCGGGGGGCGTCTCGAAAACGGTAGCCATTCGAACCGATGGCGACGACGTTTTCTGGATTCGGTCTGGCGCAGGCAGCGCTACCGCAAACATCTTTCGTCGCGGGCCGACCGACACGCAGGCGTTAGCTCTTGCGCCGGCACAGTCGGCTCAAACGTTCTTCGTGAACCTCGCCGTAACGAAGAAAGCTGTGTTTGTGCGAACCTTGGAGGGCGCGAACCGCGCCGTTGGATTGGTCCGTATTCCGCGGCCCACTGGGCGCCCCGAGACGTTCAAGACGGGGCCGGTGACAGACATTGCTTCCACGGAGGATGGCTCATCGCTTCTTGTCGCGACGAGTGGCGCCGGGACAACGGGCATCATTGAGGTGTTCGATCCGGCAGCTGCAGTACCAAACCCGGCACCTTTAAAGACATTTTCTTCCGAAAACTACCCAATTTCCATCGCAGCCCTTAACCAAGTCCCCTACTGGCTCAATGCAGGATTGTATGTGAACGGGGCGCCGGCCAGCGCCGGTGACCTCCGCCGGGCCTCGACTCAAGCGGCCGGCACTGTGACCTCGGTCCCAAACGCTTCCGACGGAACGGGCCTGATCGTAACCGGGGATCGTGCGTTTTGGCTGCAGAAAAACCAGCCATTGAAGGTAACGACGACGACCCCCTCGGGGGCAAGCGTCAACACGTTCTCCGGCGCGAAAGCGACCGCGCTGACGGTCGCAGGAAACGCGGGATTCGTTTACTGGACGGAGGTCGATAATAACTCGCAAACGCTCCTGCTCACCTGCCCAATCGCAGGATGTGTCGGCGGGATTGCAACGGTCGTCTACCGAACGACGGATTCAATATCTGCGGTCCATGTCGATGCGAACGCAATTTACTTTGCCCAAGAAAGCGATGGCAATCTCTACAAGCTTGCGAAGCCCTGATTGATCTGGCGACGTTTCAAGGGCCAAAATCGACGGTAGCTTTTTTGCCCGCACGGAGCAAAACCGGGCGTTTTTGGCCCGTTTCGCGTTCAATGACGGTGATGTGCTCGGTCCCCCGATCGAGCGAGACCGTCACTGGGAGCCCGGCACTCAATCGTAGATACGGGCGCTCTTCGACGCCGTACGCCTTCATTTTGTCCCCCTCGACGAGCAGGGTCGCCGGGCGGATGGCGAGCTTTACAGCGATCGGTGCGACGCGATCCCCCTCGGGGATGCGAACGATTTGCGGCTCACACAGCTCTTCCACGCAGGAGAAGCGCAGGTCGTGAGCTTTGCTATCGAGGGGAAATTCGCTGCCTTGGGTGGCGGCAACGGCCGGCTGGCCGTCGATGGCGACAAGAACGCCTGCCGGCGGTTCGAGGCGGTCGAGGCGCGCGCTCCGCTTGCCCTCACGGACGGGGCGCGAGGCGGCACTCAGCGGGGCGCGGAACGACGAGCTGATCGGCGTCGCCATCGAAACCAAAGGCACGAGCGCGCGGCCCGCGGATGTCGGGGTGCTCGCCACGACGGTCGCAACCGGCTCGTCGACGGGGCGCGGCGACAGCGGCCGGCGCTTCAACAGGCGTGTCCCTCCGTAGGCGCCGCCTGCGAGGAGGAGGAGTGCCCCGGCTACCGGGATCGCCCGCCGAAAAAAACGGCGACGATCGGCAGACTTTCGTAGCGAAGTCACCATCCCGAGGAGCTTCCGATCGTCGGGGGCGAGCGCGAGGGCGCGCGAGTAGTCTTGGGCGGCGGTCAGCGCGTCTTCCACCTTTTGGGCGGCGGCGCCGAGGGTCGTTAGTTTGAGTACCAACGATTTCCGGAGCTCTTCGCTGAAGGCCTCCGGAGCATCCAAAAAACTGGCCAGGAGCTGACGGGGCTCGGCAAGACCGACGCGGGAGAGCTCCGCTTCGAGGGCCTTCTTCATCGCTGTCGCGGCGGGAAAACGGTCGTCTTTCGCGTGCGCGAGGGCTCGGTCGACGATCACCGACCACCGTTTGCCGACGGTCGGCTCGGCATGCTCGGCGGGGACATACTCCCCTTCGAGGACACGACGGAGGACCTGGGCTGGATTGGCCCCGGCGAACGGGAGGGCGCCGACCATCGCCTCGTAGAGCAGGACGCCGACGGCGAAGACGTCAACACGGGCGTCGACCTCGCCCCCTTCGATCTGCTCGGGGGCCATGTGCGCCGGGCTTCCGAGGACCTGCCCCGTAGACGTAACTCCTTGAGCTCCCTGAACTTTAGCGATCCCAAAGTCCATGAGCTTTACGGAGGCACGCCGCTTTGCTGCCGGATCGGCGACCTCCGCGCCCGGCTCCAACGTCGGCCCGCTCGGTGCAGGGCCCGACGGTCGCGTAACGACCGGCCCGGTTTCGAGGGGGCTCGCTGCAGCGACCATGACGTTTTCCGGCTTCACGTCGCGGTGGACGATCCCCGCTTCATGGGCGTGCTCGAGGGCGCAGAGGACTTCGATCGCGAGCGCCCCAGCAACCTCGGCCGGCATTTTCCCGTGGTCGGCGAGGAGCGTCCGGAGCGTCGCCCCGCGAACGAACTCGACGGCGAGCCAGCGCTCGTCTTCGTCTTCGTCGGCGACGTCGTAGACCTCAAGAATGTTCCGGTGGCGAAGCTTCGCAACTGCCCGTGCTTCCACAAGAAAGCGCGCAGCAACTTCCGCAGAATCCCGGAGATGGGGGTGGAGGACCTTCACCGCGACGTCCCGCTGGAGGCGGGAATCGTGGGCCCGGTAGACGGTCGCCATGCCGCCGTGGCCGAGCTCTTCGCGGATGTCGTACTTGGTGAGGCGCGGAAACGCACGGCCCCGTCGCCCGCGCCCAAGCGTCGAACCGCTCTCCGATCCGGCGCTGCGCCCGGCCGAGAGAACCGCGTCGCTCGAGTCGCCGCGAAGCGCACTCCGTTGCCGGTCTGCCGTCACGCGGGAAAGGATACCGAAGGCGCCCCGGAAACGGGGATCATTCCGCTCGGAAAGGGACGCTTTTCTCAGGCGACCCGCGCCTGGAGGCCCGCGAGCTTACAGGTCGTTTCCGCCCTTGGTCCCATCCGCGATGCCGTGACGGCGGAGATAGCCGCGGACGTGGGCCCGTTCCATCGCGGAGCGGCGCCCGATCTCGCTGACGTTGCCGTTGCACTCGGCGTAGAGGGCCGTGAAGTACTCGCGCTCGAAGCGGGCGAGCACGTCGCCCTTGGCGTCTTGGAAGGTGCGGCCGCGGGTCGGCGTCGTTTCGGCCGCCTGGACGAGCGGGGCGATGTGGGCGGCAAGATCGACGGGCCCCTCTTTTTGGAAGGCAAGCGCGACGGCGACGACGTTGCGGAGCTCGCGGACGTTCCCCGGCCAATCGTGGCGCATGAGGCGCTCAAGGCTCTGGCTCGTGACGCGATCGTAGGCGGTGCGATCGCCCAGATCGGCGAGCATCTTCTTGACGAGGGCGGGGATGTCTTCCAGCCGCTCGCGAAGCGGCGGAAGTTCCACGCGGATTTGCGCAACGCGGAAGTACAAGTCGCTACGGAACGTGCCGGCGTTGACTTCGCGGACGAGGTCGCGGCGCGTAGCAGCGACAACGCGGACGTTCACCGGGCGGTAGGTGTTGGAACCGACCGGCTTGATGCGCTGCTCGGCGAGCGCGCGGAGGAGCTTGGGCTGAACGTCGGCGGGTAACTCGCCGAATTCATCGAGGAACACGGTGCCACCGTCCGCCTCGACGAAGGGGGAGATGCGCCGATCGACGGCGCCGGTGAACGATCCGCGCTCGTGGCCGAACAGCGCGCTCTCGGCGAGCGTCGGCGGGATGGCGCCGCAGTCGACGACGACGAAGGGCTTCGCGGCGCGCGAGCTTGCCTGGTGAATCGCCTGGGCGACGAGTTCCTTGCCGCAGCCAGTTTCGCCGAGGATCAGGCAGGTGAGGTCGGTCGGTGAGGCCTTCTTCAGGCGGTCGAAAACGGCACGCATCTTCGGGCTCGCGCCGACGAGCGGCCCGAACTCGGCGACGTCCGAAATCGTGACTTCTTCGGGAGTTCTCGGGGTGAAGGAGAACGAGGTGTCGCCGAGAGAAAAGTTCGTCGGCTTCAGCAGGAAGACTTCGCCGATGCGGGTATCGCCGAGGAAGCTGCCATTTCGGGAGCCGAGGTCGCGAACGCGGACACCGCGCTCCGTCGCGACGAGCTCAAGGTGAACGGCAGAAATTTTCTTGTCGTCCACGACAAGATGGCATGCCTCGTTGCGACCGATGACGATCGGGTCGGGCCCGATCTCAAGCTCATCCCGATTCGCGTTGCCGCGAACCACGCGCAAGGTTCCGCCGCGAACTTCAACTTTGCCCTTGGCGACGATGGTGGCATCCACGGAGACGGGGCTTATCACGGCATCGTCGTCGACTGGGAGAGGGGATCTGAACGATTCCATGACGCCGGCCAACGGTGCCCGCCGTCCCGGGACTTTTGCCGCGGTGCGCCGTTCCTGCTACACCTCCGTTCCGGTGCGTAATTCCCGCCTATTTCCCGGAAGGGACGACAAGAGCCGCCTCGCGCGAGCTGCGCGCGTCGTCATTCCCCTCGTGGTCGCAGCGGGGTGGTTGGGCTGCGCGTCGGTGAGCGATTCGTCTTTTTTGGCGGTCGAAGAGCCCGACGCTGCCATCGCGGAGCCCGACGGCGGCGTGGTGATTCCCGATCCCGCGCAGGACGCAACCGTCGTCGATGCGCGCCCAACCTCGCCAACCTGCGCCGCCTATTGCGACCACATCGACGCCACTTGCGCGGGTGAAGCAGCAGCTTATTCGAATAAGTTCGAATGCCTAGCAGTATGCGGGACGATGCCTGTCGGCAACACGGGCGAACGGACCGGTGACTCCATCGCGTGCCGGGACTACTTCGCGACCGTCCAGCCGGTGCGCTGCGGGGCGGCGGGGCCTTGGGGGGGCGAAACCTGCGGAAGTCGTTGCGAAAGTTTCTGCCGAACTGCCGAAGCGGTCTGCCCCGCCGCCTACGAGACGGTGAGCAGCTGCATCCGACTCTGCGCCGCCACGCCCGGCATCCGCTGGGATGCGTCGGCGGCGGAGGGCTTCGGCGGCCCAACGACGGGAAATACCCTGAATTGCCGCGCCAATTTCTTGCGCGCCGCTGCCGTTGACCCGACCCTTTGCACAAACGTCGCGCTGGTGTCCCCCGCCTGCGAGTAGCGCCGGCCGTTTCGCCGACATGCATGCGCAATGCATGCAAAAGGGCCCCGTCCGTTCGCGACCGCTAGCGAAATTGCTGGGAGCAGCGTCGCGAGAGACGGCGGGCCCTACGAAACAGCTACGAAGTCAGTCGCCGACCCAAGTGCCGGCGTTTTCCGTCTTGTCGAAAGGGGAAGGGCCGTCCGATGTTCGCGGCGACGGCGTCGAAAGGCCGCCCATCTTTGCGCGAAGGTCGTCCCATGCTTCTTGAGCGGCGAGCGCCGACGCGAAGCGTTGATCCCGGTCGCGGGCCATCATCTTTGCGAGGAAACGCTCGATGCCGAGGGGCCATTCGTCGCCGGTCACCGAGGCGAGCGTCGGCGGTTCGCGATCCAGCTTAAGTGCAAGAAGCGTAAGCGCATTTTGCCCCTCAAAGGGCAGGCGTCCGGCAAGGCACCGGAAGGCGACGGCGCCAAGCGCGTACAGATCGGCACGGCCGTCGACGCGCGCGGAACCGCGCACCTGCTCGGGAGCCATGTAGGCGAAGCTCCCGAGGGTCGCGTCGGCGGCGGTCAGCGACGATTCCCCACTTCCCGAGGAGCGCCGCTTCGAAATGCCAAAATCAAGGATTCGCGTCCGCTCCGGTTGGACGCCATCCGCGCGCTCTTTCTCCGTAAGGCGAAGCGTCTCAATGAAGAGATTTGCAGGTTTGATATCGCGGTGGACGACCTGCGCATCGTGGGCGGCAACGAGCCCTTCGAAGACGTCCGCCACGAGCGGACCGACGTCGGCAAACGACAGATAATGCTCGCGCTTGATGCGATCGTCTAGCCCTTCGCCGAAGAGGCGCTCAAAGGCAATAAACAAACGCCCATCGGCGTCTTCACCAGCGTCCAAGATCGCCGATACGTAGGGCGATGAGATCTGCTTTGCGATCTCGGCTTCGCGACGGAACCGCGCGGTAATCTCCGGGTCGCGGGCCGCCTTCTCATGGAGCAACTTGAGCGCGACCGCCTCGCCGTGGGGGCCGACGGCTGCATAGACCTCCCCCATGCCCCCCTCGCCGAGGAGCGTCTCAACGCGGAAACGGCCGGCCACGACGGTGCCGGGCGGGAGAAGGTCGCGATCCATGAGTCGGCGCAGCTTACCATCGGTAAGGGCGAAACGGGGACGAGATGTCCCCCCCTTTGGCGACCATCCCCCCTTGCTACCCGGCGCGGCGAGCCGTAACCTCGCCGCTCTTCGCACCCTCGGTTCGGTGCGCCCCCCGTTTGGCGGCGCACAACCTGGGCGGTGACGACCGAGAACCCATCCCGATGCGAACCGTCAAAGACGTGGAAGCCTATCTCGGTGCCCTTGGCCGAGCGATCCAACCTATCGAGGACGACCCCGACACCTTCGTCCTCCACAGCGGCTCGGGGGCGATCGCGATCGCCCTTCGAGTCAACACGCCGATCGTGCTCGCGCGGGTCGATGTAGGGGAGGCGCCGGCCGCCGGTTCGGAACCCGCGTTCTTGCAGGCGCTGCTCGAAGCGAATGCAACCTCTCTTCTTCACACCAGTTTTGGCATCTCGGGCGGGCGCGTCGTGCTCTCGGGGGCCCTCCGCTTGGAGAACCTCGATTTCAACGAGCTCGAGGCGATGATCGACGAAATCGACGTCGCTATCGGCCGCGATGTTCCTCAATTGTTCGCCGTCCACAAACGCGCTTCCCTCCCGCCGACTGGCGTGGAATCTCAACTCAAGGGGTCGTGAGATGGGTATTTTCAGCCGCCTCGCACAGCTCATCAAATCGAATCTGAACGACCTCATCAGCAAATCCGAAGACCCGGAAAAAATGCTGAATCAGGTGGTCGTCGACATGAACGGCCAGCTCGTTGAGGCGAAGAAGCAGGTCGCTTCGAGCATCGCGGACGAGAAGCGTTTGCTCAAGCAATTCGAGCAAGAAGCGGCGAACGCCGCCGAGTGGGAGCGCCGCGCCATGATGGCCGTCCGCGCCGGCAACGACGAGCTCGCCCGCGAAGCACTCAATCGCAAGCGCGAGCACGATCAGCTCGCAGCGACGTTTAAAGAACAGTGGGATAAGCAGAAGGCTGCCGTCGAGTCGCTGAAGCGGGCGCTCCGCATGCTCAATGACAAGATCGAGGAAGCAAAGCGCAAGAAGAACGTGCTCGTCGCACGGAAGAAGCGCGCGGAAGCCCAAAAGGCGATCCAGGAGACGATGCACGGTCTCAAGGACCAGTCGGCCTTCGAAACCTTCGATCGGATGTCCCAGAAGATCGACCAGCTCGAAGCGGAAGCAGAAGCAGGCGCCGAAATTCAGGAAGAATATACGGGGGATGTCCTCGCTTCCCAGTTTGCGCGCCTCGAACGCAACGCGGGCGCCGAAGACGATCTCTCCTCGCTAAAGCGCAAGATGGGGCTCGCCCCGGCAGAAGCGCAAAAGGCGCCCGAGAGCATCCAGAAGCGTGTCGAGGCACCGGCCGCCACCGCGCCGACCGGCCCCACCCAGAGCGAGCAGGACGAGCTCGCAGCCGCCCTGGAAGAGCTGGAAGCAGAAGCAGAAGCAGAGAAGCGCAAAGCCGGCCGCTGAGCGGTCTGGAAGACCGGCAAACCGGTCTACGAACGACGATGCCACTCGCTCCCCCGCGGGTGGCGTCGTGCTTTTGTGGGCGCTCGCCTTCGGATGGGGGGCAGCGCCCACCGGGAAATGCGGTAAAAGGCCGGTCCCATGCGCTCCGCCCCCTCCCCTCGCCTTTCCTCGCTCGTCGGCCTCTTGCTCCTTGCCGCTTGCGGGGGCGGCGCCGGCACCGGGAAAGTCGAGTCGGCGGAAGATAAGAAATCTCGCGAAGATGCCGAGGCGATCGCTCGGGAGGCGGCCGCCCAGGGGGGCGTCGGCATCGGCGATCCGGCGGGCAGCACGGGCGGCGGCGGCGGCTACGACGGCGGCCTTGCGCTCTATGCGGTGAACGGAAAGGTCGTGCTGGATGGCCTCGCGAAAGAGTGGCCGGCCCGCGCGAAGGCGAAGGAAGCGCGCGGAGGGGGCGTCACCGGCGATGTCTCTTTCGGCCTCCAGAGCGACGAATCCTTCCTTTACGTGGTCGCCGAAGTCCCACCGACCCCCTTCGTGCGGACGGCCGCCTTCGCCGAAAAAGAGAGCCGGGCCGTGCTGACGATCGGCGTGCCGAACGCCAACGGGAAGGGGGTCACGAGCATCGACATCGGACTTTTTCCGGGAAAACCGGGCGATTCCGCCGGTGTAGTGAAGTTCCTCTCCGGGGCGCAGAAGGGGCGCGAGGTCAACGGCGCGAAGATCGTCGAAGGGCCCGCCGGCGAGACGCCCCTCGTGTTTGAAGCGAAAATTCCGTGGAAAGCCTTTCCGAATGGCGGCGAACCGCGCGTCGGTCTGAAGGGGGCGCTCGGCTGGCTCGATGGCGCCGGAAACGGCATCGGGACGCCGGCCGGGGCGGCGTTGCCGACAGAAGCCGAACTGGCCGTTGTTCAAGGACTTTTGGAAGGGAAAGGGATGGCCCACGACGCGCCGTCGGCGGAACTCGTCGCCGACGTAGCCGGTGACGGGAAGGCGGAGCGCGTCGCCTCCTACGGGAACTACGTGACCGTCGCCGGGCCGAACTACCGGGGCGGAAATCAGTTCTTTTTCCGCGAATACCCGGGGGCGATTACCGGTCTGGAGACGCTCGTACTCCCCGGCGTTTCGAACAAGCTGGTCGTCGTGAAACGCACGCTTTCCGCGGGCGGGGCGACCCGTAAAATCACGGAAGTTCTTCGATTTACCGGCGACGAAGCCGATGCAGTCTTCGCGCAGGAAACGGCCGTCGAGGTGGGGGACAAGAAAGCCAGTTCAACGGTGACGCTTGGCGAGAAGATCACCGTCGTCCCCGGCGACAACAAGGGGTTTGATGCGGCGTCCTTTCCGATGCTTGGTGACAGCGTCGTCCACGATCTCGTGAGCACGTTTACGCCAAAGAAGAAGGCGGTCTACACCTGGAACGGGAAGGCGTTCGCGCTGAGCTCCGAGGAGACGAACGCCGTTTCCGCGAAGCCGCTGGTCGGCCCCTCGACGCCGAAAAGCGACCCGCTACCGAAGGATTTGCCGACGCCAAAAACAGAAAAGACCAATACTTCGCAGGCACTTGTCGATCGGTTCAAGGCCGATCGCAAGGTGACGGATGCGGCGAAGGTCGATCTCACCGTCCAGCTCGCCGAAGACGCGACGCCGGAGCGTGTGCTCCTTTTCGGCCGCGATTTGGTCGTCGTTGGGCCTGGGTTCCGCGGCGGCGCTCGCTACGAATACCTGACGCTGCAACAATTCGACAACGCGTCCGATATCTCTTCGGTCACCACGCGTGATTTTGACGGCGACGGTACCGCCGAACTCGTCGTGCGCGGCACGCGGCACATGACGCAAGGGGCCGATACCTGGAACGTCGATCTCACGTTTGTGTACGCCGTCAAAGAGACCGTCAAGCGCGTCTTCGCTATCGAAACGGGTCGCTCCCGCGGCAAAGACCGTGTGCAGGGGATGGTCCAGATGATCCCGAATCCCAAAGGCAAAGGGGCGATTTTCGACGTGCGCCCGGGGAAGGCAGACGGCTTTACGAAAGAGTCCTACCCCTACCGGCAAGAACCCTTCGGCGGCGCCATCGAGCCGCTCCTCCTTCCGTGGGGCGGCGTGACGGCGGCCCGCTTCGCCTTCGACGGAAGCAGCTTCTCGAAGGCCGACTGAACGCCCTCGCCGTTGAGGCCAAGCGAAAGCCCCGCGAGGAGCGATCCTCGGGGGGCTTTCCTGCGCCATCTGGGCTGCGGTCATTTCCAAGGATCGTCTTCGTCCTTGCCCTTCGGCTTCTGCTTCGGCGCAGGCACGATCGGCGGCGGGAGCGTCGGCAATGCGCCGACGACGGCCGGGGAAGCGCCTGCAGAACCGGCAACTTTTCCGGGACCTTTTGCGTCACTGCCGCCAACGACCGGGCGCTTGTCGAGGGGGAGCGCCCCAATGTCGACGGGGGTCTTGTCGAGCACAAACGAGAGGACCGGGCCGTCCGCCGAAGCAATCGTGCGGTCTACCGGGACGTAGCCAAGCGCCTCTACGTGGAGCTTGCCTGGGTTTCCGGCGACAACCGTCACCTTCGCCGTGCCGTCCTTGAGGGGAATGTCGACGCCGTCGACCGTGATTTTCGCGACCTTCGGTAGCACGCTGACGGTGAGGGGCTGCACCGGCGCCGCCGGCGTCTCGGCGGTCGCAGTAACCGGCGGGGGCGGCGTCGTCGATGGACGCAGCTGGAAGGCGGCAACGGCTCCGCCCCCAAGCACCAGGACGGCGAGGGCCCCCAAAGCGACGGCCGCACTGTTGTTGCCCCGGCGGGGGCCGGTCAGGGCGTCGTCCTCGGGGAGGGCGCTCGCCGAGCGTGGCGAGGAGAACTCCGGAACGCTGATGTCTGGCGTTTCGCCGCGCTCAAGGGCGCGCAGGTCGTCGGCCACTTCGCGGAGCGACTGGTAGCGCTCGTCGATTCTCTTCGCGAGGGCGCGATGAATCAGGTTTTCAAAGGCTTCCGGGATCGGATGGGGGCCATCGCTCATGCGCGGCGGCGCTTGGAACATCTGCATCGACAGAATCGCCATCACGTTGTCGGCGTTGAAGGGGACGCGCCCCATCGCCATCTCGAAGAGCATGCAGCCGAGGGCGTAAATGTCCGTCCGGTGGTCGACGGAGTCGCCGTTTGCCTGCTCGGGCGACATGTACTGGGGCGTCCCAAAGACGCTCCCGGCGCGCGTGAGGCGATTCGTCGCTGTAGCGATCTTGGCGATGCCAAAATCGAGTATTTTTACGTGATCTTCCTGCCCCTCGCGGCGGATGAGCATCACGTTCTCCGGCTTCATGTCCCGGTGGACAACACCCGCGTCGTGGGCCGCCTGGAGCGCCTCAGCGACCTGGCGACCGATGTGGTAGACGCGCTTCATCGGAAGGACAGGCGTTTCGCCGAGAATGGCCGCGAGACTGTACCCTTCCAGGTACTCCATCACGAAGTAGGCGCTCCCGTCGGCGAGCTTCCCGTAGTCGAAGATCTCAACGATATTCGGGTGACCTACCGAAGAGGCCGCCTTCGCCTCCGTGAGGAATCGCTCGGTAAGTTCGGCGTCCCCCGCGAGATCGGACCGGAGCACTTTGACGGCGACGCGCTTGCCGATGACCTTATGGCGACCGCGGAGGACGATCCCCATGCCGCCTTCGCCGAGGACCTCTTCAAGGACGTAGCGGTCGTCAATCTCAAGGCCCAGGAGCCGGTCGGCGGAGGCCGAGAGGGCGCGGGACGATGGGGCCGGCTCAAAGATCGGGACTTCCGCAGAAATCTCTGCAACTTCGGGAAGCGAGGACTCGTTTGTGATGCTCGGGGCCGGTGCCGAAAAGGGGCCGTCGAAAATCTGCGTTCGCGCGCCGGTCCGGACGCTCGGTCCCGCTCCTGCTGGCGTGGCGGAGTGAAACTCCCCCGAGGCGGGGACGGCGGCGCGGGCGTTCCCGACCGGTACCGACGCGGCATCGTCTTCCACGCGGCGCCCCGAATCGGTCGACGCTTCTGCGCTCGATGTCATGACGAGAACTCCACGGGCGAGGCGGGGGGCACGCGCCGACCACGCGGAAGAACCGATTTCGTAAGGCGCACGGCGAGCAGGGTAGCGCACCTCGGGCGCCGGAAGCCAGGGAGGAACGCGGGATCGTCCCTCAATTCGAGGGCCGGAGTCCCCCATTTCCGCGACGACAGCGGCGCTTCGCGGGCAAGAGGGACGTGCGCGCTCGGCTTCCTCGCCCGCCGGGCGGACGAACAGCGCGGCAACGTTTGCGGCGGCGGGCGCTTTCCGGTACGGACGCCGACCCTATGGGCTACCCCCTTGCGATTGCGCTCCGTTACCTCCGTTCGAAGAAGGGGGCGTTCATTTCGCTGACGTCGCTCCTCGGAGTCGTCGGAATTACGCTCGGCTCGGCCCTGCTGGTGACCGTCATCAGCGTCACCGGCGGCTTTAAGGCGCAATTTCGGGACAAAGTCCTTGGGGTCAACGCCCACGTGCTCGTCCTCAAGTACAGCATCGACTTCCGAGAATACCGCGACGTCATGAAGAAGGCAGAAGAACTGCCCGGTGTCGTTGGGGTTTCGCCGTTCATTATCAATCCGATGATGGTCACCCACGAGGACCGCACCGCGACCGGGGTCTTGCTGAAGGGGGTCGATCCCGATCGCATGCCGAAGGTCCTCGATCTTCCCAAGCATGTCATCGAAGGATCCCTCGACGGCCTCCGGCGCCCCGGGGCGCAACCGGCGCCGCCCCCCGAGAAAAATTCGGGCAAACCGTCGATTACCGTAAAGGACTTTCAAGACGGAATTGCTCCGGAAAAGGATGCGCCGAAGAAGAGCTTTCTCGACGTCGTGAAAGACGAAATCGACGAGGACGCTCGGAAAAAGGCGGCAGGACTCCCCGTAGGCCCGGTCCCCAGTGATTCGGCAGCGCCGGAGGTACCCCCGGGGAAAAATGCCGAAAAAAATATGCTCCCGGTCGGAGATGTGACGCCTCAGGGCGGCTTCGCAAGCGAACTCCCGACCGACGACGTGCTTCCGGAATCGCTCGATCCGGACCCGTGCAAGGGGGCGAATGGGCCTGGCGATCTTCCGGGAATGATCGTGGGCCGGACGCTCGCCGCGCAGCTCCGCGTAAAGCTTGGTGATTGTGTACAGGTCACGTCGCCGACCGTCGGAATGAGTTTTGGAGCGAGCGGCATGCGCCCGCCGATCGCGAAGCCGTTTCGGGTCATCGGCGTCTTTGATGCTGGCTTTGACCAGTACGACTCGAAGCTCGTTTACACCGACCTTTTTGAGGCGGAAGCCTTCTATGAGCAGGGGGACAGCGTCACCGGTGTGGAGATGAAGGTCGCCGATATCGATCGTGCGAAAGAGACGGCGGAAGCGCTTGAGAAAAAACTCGGCAGCAATGGCCTGTACCGCACCCTCGATTGGATGGACCTGAACCGAGGTCTCTTTACGGCGCTGCTGATCCAGCAAATCCTGCTCTCGTTTGTCATGACGATCATCAGCGTCCTTGCGGCGTTTACGATCTTTGCCACGCTCGTCATGGTCGTTCTCGAGAAGCGGAAAGAGGTCGCCCTGTTGAAGGCGATCGGTGCCTCCGATGGCGCGATTTTCCGTATTTTTCTGTACCAGGGCGGGCTGATGGGGATCGTCGGCAGCTCCCTCGGCCTGACTCTCGGATACGGCTGCTGCAAGGCGATTTCCGCGTACCGGTTCCCGCTCGATCCGCACGTTTACTTCATCTCTAGCCTGCCGGTGCAGGTCGCCCCTCAGTCCTTTATTCTGACCGGATCGGTGGCGCTTTTGGTGTCGTTGCTGGCGACCGTTGGCCCGTCGATCTACGCGGCGTGGCTCCGCCCGTCGGAGGGGCTCCGATCGGACTGAACGGCAGGCGCCGACGCGGCATCTACACGGGAGATTCGGTCGTTTCCGTCGGCTGGAAAACCGTCTAGCTGGCAGGGGTCCCCCTTCCCTTCCCTGCCGTCGGGCGTTCGTCCGGCGCCTGCACCTTTGCCCTTGCCCCCGCTCGGAGGTCTCGTGACTCTTTCCCGCCTCGCGTCTTCGTCTCGTGTCGGTCTGCCCCGCGTCCGCGCCGCCCTTCTCGGGGCGGCTCTCGCAGTGGGCGGCGGCGCATCTGCCCTCGCCTGCTCGCAGGAGGTCTCCCTCGATCCCTTCCCGGAGCCGCCGGCGGATGCGGCGACACCCCCGTCGGATGGCTTCGTCGACCTCGATCCGGACGCCGGCGACGCGCGGACTGGAACGGACGCCAGCGCCGCCCAAGTTGCCGCGTCGGTGAACGACTTCCTGACCCGGCAGGCGGCGGCGTTTTGCGGCGCCTTGAAGACGGCGTGCGGCGCGCCGGCTACCTGGCAAGCCGGCAAATGCTCGTCGACGTACCTCGCGGGTTTCTCAAATCTTTTCGAAGACCTGCAGGTCCCCGGTGTCGCCGGGGGTGGTCGCATCATCTTCTCGAAGGCCGAGTCGGATGCGTGCGTTCAGAAGATCGGTGGCGTCCCGTTGCCGACCCGTACGGCAGCCCAGCAAGCGGCGATCGTCGATGCGTGCCGCAACGTGGTGGTTGGGACCCAGCAGCTCGGGAAGCCGTGCGCGGCGAACATCGAGTGTGTCCCGGGCAACGCCTGCAAGCGCATCACGAACGGGGTAGGCACCTGCGCCTCGCTCGACGTGGAGGGGGCGAGCTGTGAGTACCCGACGGCACTCAAGGTCCGCTCCAACACCTGCTCCTACCACGGCAACGGAGAGACCGGCCTCTTCTGTTCGAACACCGACAACGTGAGCGGCACGTGCATGAAGTTCCAAGCAAATGGGACGGCATGCAGCTTTGATACCCAGTGCGCATCGAACCTCTGCGCCCCCAACGCAACCTTCACGGCGGCGACGTGCGTCGACAGCTACAACGAGCTGACCGCCAACGGCACCTGCGGCTACTTCACGACCCCCTGATCGCGCCCGTGGGTGGCGAGAGACGGCGGGCCCACTTTAACAAGGGCCCGCCCGTTCGCGACCGCCAGCAAATTTGCTGGTGGAGGCGTCGCGAGAGACGGCGGGCCCACTTTAACAAGGGCCCGCCCGTTCGCGACCGCCAGCAAATTTGCTGGTGGAGGCGTCGCGAGAGACGGCCGGCCCACTTTAACAAGGGCCCGTTTCTCTTCTTTGGCACCGAAGGGCGGTCGAGTTCGACCAACAATTTGCCCGGTAGGCAAGGGTGCGATACCCCGTCGAAGGCGTGGATCGGGCGCTTTTGCCGACCTCGCGGAGCCGCTCGTCATGATCTTCACGATTCGCATCGCCCCGCGCACCGACGGGGGCCCCTCCCCG
The DNA here is from genome assembly GCA_020720045.1 of Sorangium cellulosum. GTDB lineage: Bacteria > Myxococcota_A > Polyangia > Polyangiales > Polyangiaceae > JAAFHJ01. Next base: position 23,899 of record DYPH01000085.1, read on the forward strand.
GCGGGAACCTGGGACGCGCCCCACTGGCAGGCGGCGCTCCTCGCGTTCCTCGGCGCGGAGAGTGGTGGCGCACGGGCGACCCTCGATGGACTGACCTTTGATGTCGGCGACGACCGGATCACCGTCCTTGATGCGGTCGCATTTCGTCGCCTCGAGGTCCTTTTTGCCGATTCCGGCGAGACCGCGCCGGCGACGACCCGCGAAGAGCTGGCCCCACCGCCGGCCCCCTCGGCGATCGCACGCCCGGAACCGGTCGCCGTCGACCTGCCGTCACCGCCGGTCCCCGCCCCCGTCCCGGCGCCCGCTCCGCCGACGGCGGCAACCGACGACCTCACCGACCTCCTCTTGGCGGGCGGCGGAACTCCCGGAATTTCCCTGGGGAACCCGCGCCGAAGCAGCCTCGCGCGCGTTGCGGCGCTTGCGATGGCGCCCCTCGATATCACCCTCACGCCGCTCTTTCAGCGGGACGTGCTGCCGGCGACGTTGAGCGCGAACGTCCCGCCGGGCGTCACCTACCGGGAAATCGCTTGGGCGGTGCCGCTCGGGACCGAAGAGGAACAGGCCGAGGAGCTCTTGCGGAGCAAGCTGACCGAGTTCGCGCGGAGCTTCGAAGGGCACGACAGCGTATTCCTCAAGCTCTCGATCTTCGACGAGATTTTCTCCGGCGAGCCGCCGCTCCTTCCGCTGGCGACTCTTCATTACCAAGACTGGGAGGGGGACCCGGTCATCGCCTTTCCGCGGCGCGATCCGCTCGAAGCGCTAGAGCCGCTGTCGCGCGCAATTCCCTTGGAACAGGCGGCGTTTGCGCCGTCGCCGAATGCCGACGATGAGGCGTTCCTGCGCGCCGCGCTCGCCGTCCCCCGCGCGGACGGACCGCCCCGCTCAAACAGCGAACTCTTCGAGGCGCCGGCCCGCCCGAGCATGATCCCCGCCGACGCACGTACGCGTACAAGTTCGTCCTCGCCCGCGACCGCGGATCGAGGAATAAGCTCGGAAATTTCCGGATTTGTGCGCCCGGAAGGGAGCCGCGTCGCCACCGTTCCGCCGCCGGGGCGCCCGGGGACGATCCCGCCCGGCGGCCGCCTCGGCTCCCTCCCGCCGCCGCCGCGCATGCCCGGCGCCACCAGCAGCGCCCCGCCCCGCACCGGTGCCGTCGTCGACGAATTGGTCAACGATCTCCGCGCGCTCCCCGGGATGGCCTCGCTCCGCACCGCGCTCGCTTTCGGCCTCACGCTCGCCGTCCGGAAGCTCCGAGCGACCGTCGGCTACGTGCACCTCTTTGACGCCAACCGGACCGCCTTCGTCGTCGCCCTCGGCGAAGGGGCCGTCGAACCGGGGGCGCTCTTCGCGAGCTTCGGCGAGCACGACCCTTGCCTCCGGGAAGTCTTCGCCGACCGGAAGCCCCATCTCGTGGAAATCCCAGGGCTTTCCCTGCGACGCTTCGCGGGGGCCGGCCCCGATGCGACCGTCCTCGTCGCGCCGATGATGGTCAAATCGATCCGCGGAATCATTGAGCTCGCGGCGCCGGCCAAGTCGCTCGATCTCGAAGAACTTCGAGCCCTTGACTACATCGCAGGCAAGCTCTCGGACGCGATCGCGACCCACGGCATCGACCGCCAGCTCCTCGCGCCGTGAGGCCGACCCGCGAGCGGATCCTCTTCTTTGCCCTCCTCCCTGCGCTGCTGCTGGCGCTCGTCGTCGTCGGCACGTTCACCCTCCGGAGCACGCTTCAGAGCGACTCACTGCGCAAGCAGTCGGTCCTCGAAGCGACGGTGGCTCTTGCGACCGAAAAAGCCAATCGTCTCGACCGGTTGCTCGTCGATCAGGACAACGTCGTCGTCGCGATCGCCGACCCGGCGCGCCTCGAAGAGCTTGAGCAGCGCTGGCTCCCGACCGCCCGCCGCGAGACGCCGACGATCCGTGCGATCTTCATGCTGGATGAGGCGGGGAACGTCGTCGCTTCCGCGTCGCGAAGCGCGGCAGCCTGGGCAGAAGACGATGGTTTTCGACGACTTCTGGCGCAACGGCTCCGCCGCGACATGGACCTCACCGCCGTCCCCGAGGGGCAGCTCCGCCACCTCCACGGCGAGTATGAGGGGCGTGGCGTGCTCGTCTCGTTTTGGCAGAAGCGCGACGTCGACGGGCACCTCTACCTTGTCGTCGCCTGGCACGACATCGGCCGCATCGTCACCGACACCCTCCCCCGCCTGTACGGGGAGCGCGATGACGGAAAAGTGGAAGGATCTTCAAAGGGTAGCGACCGCGCGAGCCGGGTGAACATCGTCGACGAAGAGGGGCGTTTGGTCTTCGGACCGAAGCTGAAGACCGGCGACTATACGGTCGGCGTCCGTTTCCCGACGACCCTCTACAACTGGCGCCTCCAGGTCTCCCAGGCGGCCGCCGACGAGCTCGCCGCGAGCCTCCGCGCCCGCCGGCTCATCGAAGTCGGTCTCGTGAGCTTGTCTTCGTTGGTGATTTTCGCCGGCGTCGTGACGATCTTGGTCGCGTCGGCCCGCGAGCGGCGGATGTCGGCGATGAAGAGCGAATTCGTGGCGAACGTGAGCCACGAACTGAAGACGCCCCTCGCGTTGATCCGCATGTTTGCAGACAATTTGGTCTCCGGGCGCGTCGGCTCGGAGGCGAAGCGCCGTGAATACTTGGAGGTCATCCTCCGCGAGAGCGAGCGGCTCGGTGCGCTCATCGAAAACGTCCTCGACTTTGCCCAAGTGGAGCGAGGTAAGTTCACGTTCTTCTTTGAAGAAGGGGACGTCGGCGCCCTTACGAAAGCGATCGTCGACGGCGCCGCCCTGCGCGCCCACGAGCGCGGCATCGATCTGGTGTTCACGAAAGAGGGGAACACACGGGCCGCCGCCGTCGATCCCCGCGCCCTCGAAATGGCGATCGGCAACCTCGTCGATAACGCAATGAAATACGGGATCCCCCGCGAAAGCGGCGAAGGGATGCCCGACTCCACGCAGGCGCGACCGGGCATCGTCGTCCGCGTCGTCGCGCGCGGCGACAAGGTCCGCGTCGAGGTCCGCGACCGCGGCCCCGGCGTCGCCTCCAGCGATCAACGTCGTATTTTTGAGCGCTTCGTGCGGGCCGTCAAAAACGACGGCGAAACCGCCGGGATCCGCGGCAGCGGGATCGGCCTCGCGCTCGTCACCCAAATCGCGCGCGCCCACCGCGGGGCGGTCTGGGTGGAACGGAATTGCGAAGACGGCTTGGAAAAAGGGGCCTGCTTCGTCCTCGAACTTCCGAAATCGAGCTAGCGCGGCGAACCGGGGAAAATCGCGTTTTTTAGCGAAAATTCCGCGAATAGGGCCCTTCGGCGCCCCCCAGGTGGCACCGGGTTCCTTCGCCGGAGCCAAATTCGCACCGGCGGGCGCATTTCTTCCCGTTGACGAGCGTCAAGTCCGGGGTATCGTGTTGCCGCCGCAGTGTGGGATCCTCCCACCGCGCAACTATCCGTCGGTCCTGCACGCGCCGCAAGCGCCTCGCAGCCGACGGTGACTCCTCGCTCGCAACACGTAAAGCGCCATACGCGCAGGCATCAGAGGCCGGTTTTCCGCATGGGTAACGACGAAGCGAAGCTGTTTGTGGCAGGGCTGCCGGACAGCATTTCCGAAGACACGTTGAAAGACCTCTTTCAGTCCGTGGGGGGCACCGTTGTCCAGGTGAGCCTTCCCCGCGATCGGGAGACCGGTCGTCCCCGCGGCATCGGCTTCGTCACCATGGCGACGGCGGAGCAGGCGGCTTCGACGCGGGAGTCCCTCGATGGGACGCTCCAGATGGGGCGTTCGATCCTGGTCCGCCCCTACGAGAAGGATCCGCCGAAGCGCGGCCCCGGCGAGTTCGCCCCGCGGGGTGAGTTTGCGCCGCGCGGCGAGCGTTCCTTTGGCGGTCCCCCGGACCGTGGACCGCGCCCGATGGGCGGCCCGCCCGGCGGTGCACCGCGCGCGTTCGGTGGGCCTCCGCCCGCAGATCGTCAAATTTACGTAGGGAATCTCCCCTACGACGCGACCTCCGCCGACGTCGAAACGCTCGTGAACAGTGTGGCCGATGGCCAGGTCGTTCGCGTCCACGTGCCGACGGAAGAAGGCGGTCGCAACCGCGGCTTCGGCTTCGTCACCATGGCGAGCTCGGAAGCGGCGAAAACGGCCATCGAAGCGCTCGGCGACGCCGATCTTCGCGGCCGTCGGCTCAACGTCAAGATCGCCCAGCCGAAGGGGGAGCGTCCTGCGCCCCGTGAAGGTGGATTCGGCGGCGGTGGCGGGGGCGGCGGCTTCGGAGGGGGCGGCGGTGGTGGCGGTGGTGGCTTCGGCGGCGGTGGTGGCGGCTTCGGCGGCGGCGCACCGGCTCCTGGTCCCTTCGGCCCCCCGGCCCAGAAGAACGATCGTCGTCGCGGCGCGAAGCCGGGCGGCGGCGCCTGGGAAGACGGCCCCCGCGGCGGCGCGGGTGCAGCCGGCGCCAAGAAGAAGGGCGGCGGCGGCCGCGAAACCTTCACCGATTGGGAAGACGACGAGTGATCGTTGTCCACCGGGCGGTCTAACCCCCGCCCACGAAGAAGCCCCCGAGTCCCCCGAGAAATCGGAGGCGTTTCGGGGGTTTCTCCGTTTGTGGGTGATCGTCGCGCCGACGGCGTTGGGATCCTCGCGGACGGGCGCTCAGTCGTGGACGCCGGTCTTCGCGCCGCCGAAGAAGACGCCCAGGTTCAGCGTCACCATCCCGCGCTCGGCCGACACGCGGACGATGTACGACCGATTCCGGCGCGCCGAGGCGCTCTTTCCCTATTCGTTCCAGCTTCGTCGCGAGGCGGCCCGAACGGCGCAGTTGGGGTGCTACCAAGGTGTCATGCCCTGCCCGGTCGCGCGCGCGGCGGTCGACTGGGTGCTCGCCGACGAGCCCCACCAGCCGCGCTACCTGATCGACAAGGGGGCGCTCGCCTTGCAGGCCGGCGACGATGAAACGGCCCGGCGCGCCTACACGGAAGCGGTCGCAGTCTTGCCCGCCGAGCCTGCCTGTCTCGAAGGGCTCGCCCGCGTCGAAGACCGGCTAGGTAGCTGCTCGGAATCTCCTTTTCGGAGTGCGACACGTCCTCGCGAAA